>JAEYTJ010000155.1 GCA_023434095.1 Pseudomonadota bacterium
CCGCCGGTGCCGGCCTTTTATTCACGGCCGGCGTCTCTGGACGACATGGTCACTCATACAATCGGGCGGGTGCTCGATCTGTTCGACCTCGACCTCAAGGCCTTTCCCCGATGGGGCGAAGAGGACGAGGCGGCGCCGACAGGATGGGGCGAGATCCAGACCGAATAATCGCGATCGGGGCCATGGACTCATAAGCGCGCAGCCATAGCCGGATTGGGGTGAGCTGGGCCATCGCGAGGAAGTCTGGCCGGCTGCCGCGTTCTGGAATAGGCACAGCGCTACGCTTCGGCAGAATTCCGCTGAACCGAAGCGTGATGTTCGGTGTCTCGTTTTTTCCTGGCTGGGCTCACGATCAGCGCCTGCAAAACGTCGCCATCCTCACAGGGATGTCCATCCCCCATCCAACATCAGCGCGCTGCCTGTCATCAGTGACGCAGCATCCGAGGCAAGGAACACCGCCGCCGCCGCCACTTCGTCCACGCGCCCAACGCGACCGAGCGGAATCTTCGACAGCACGTCCGTGCGGAACGCCGGGTCGCGGAAGTAGGGCTCCGTCATCGGGGTCTCGACAAAGGTCGGGCAGATGGTGTTGACGCGGATGCCATGTGGCGCGAGTTCCACGGCCAGCGCCTTGGTGAAGCCCTCCAGCCCCCATTTCGAGGCGCAATAGAGCGTGCGGTTGGCTGCTCCGACATGTCCCATCTGCGAGGACATGTTGATCACCGATCCGCCTCGTCCCTTTTCGATCATTCCAGCGGTAACCGACTTGGCGGCGAACACCGCGCTGCGCAGGTTCAGCCCCAGCACGGCGTCGTAATCCTCGACCGTGACGTCGGCGAGCGGCTTGGGCCGGTTGGTGCCGGCATTGTTGACGAACACGTCGAATGCCGGGCGCGCCGCGATGAGCGCGGCAAACGCTTCCACATCGGTGACATCGGCCGGCAACGCCTCCGCCTTCAGGCCCTGCGCCCGCAATTCGTCGGCCGCCGCGCCGACCTCGCCCGCCGAGCGGGCGCAGAGGGTCACCTCCGCGCCGGAGGCGGCGCAGGCCTGCGCGATGGCGAGGCCGATGCCTCGCCCCGCACCCGTCACCAGCACGCGGCGTCCGTCAAGCCGGAACGACGGCGCAACAGCGCTCATTCCGCAGCCTCGCCATAGGGCACGTTCTTGCGCCCGTAGCGGCGCACACGCACATTGCACTGCTCGGCGTGACCGACGAAGCCTTCCAGCAGGCACAGCCGCGAACCGTAGGCGCCGATCGTCGCCGCCGCCTCGTCGGTGGTGATCTTCTGATAGCTGTGCGTCTTCAGGAATTTTCCAACCCAGAGACCGCCCGTATAGCGCCCGGCCTTGTGGGTGGGCAGCGTGTGGTTGGTGCCGATCACCTTGTCACCATTGGCAACATTGGTGCGCGGGCCGAGGAACAGCGCGCCATAGGAGTGCATGTTGGCGAGATACCAGTCGTCGCGGTCGGTCATGACCTGGACGTGCTCGGAGGCGATGTCGTTGGCGACCTCCAACATCTCCTCATGGGTGTCGCACAGGATCACCTCGCCATAATCGGCCCAGGACTTGGTCGCGGTTTCCGTGGTGGGCAGCAGCCCGAGCAGGCGGTCGATCTCCGCCAGCGTGTCCTCGGCCAGCCGGCGGCTATTGGTGACCAGAACGGCCGGCGAATTGTAGCCGTGCTCGGCCTGCCCGAGCAGATCCGTGGCACAGATCTCGCCATCCACCGTATCGTCGGCGATCACCATGGTCTCGGTCGGGCCGGCGAACAGGTCGATGCCGACGCGGCCATAGAGCTGGCGCTTGGCTTCGGCGACATAGGCATTGCCGGGCCCGACCAGCATGTCGACGGGCGCGATGGTCTCGGTGCCGATCGCCAGCGCGCCGACGGCCTGGATGCCGCCCATCACATAGATCTCATGCGCGCCGCCCAAATGCATGGCGGCGATCACCGCCGGGTTCGGCTCGCCCTTGAAGGGCGGGGTGGCGGCGGCGATGCGCGGCACGCCGGCCACCGCGGCGGTGAGCACCGACATGTGGGCCGAGGCGACCATCGGGAACTTGCCGCCCGGCACATAGCAGCCGACCGACTGCACCGGGATGTTCTTGTGGCCGAGAATGATCCCGGGCAGCGTCTCGATTTCGATATCCGTCATCGAGTTGCGCTGGGCCTGGGCGAAATTGCGCACCTGCTCCTGCGCGAAGCGGATGTCGTCCATGTCCCGCGCCGACACCCGCGCCATCAGCGCCTCGATCTCGCTCACGGACAGCCGGAAGGCCGGCGGCGAATAGCGATCGAACGTCTCCGACAGTTCGCGCACCGCCGCATCGCCGCGCGCCTCGATGTCGGCGAGGATGGTCTCGACCGTCTCACGAACCTTGCGGTCGTCCTGCGAGCGCTCCTCGACGGGCTTGCCGCGCTTCAAATAGGTTACGGCCATGGTAGTGGTCCTTACGTTTACATGTGTCGCGAAGGCGGGAAGAGGCGGCGGGGCTAGGGGGCCAGCCCACTGGCCTTCTTGAAGGCGGCGAGGCCGGTGAGCGCCTTGTCGCGCCAGGCGCGGCGGGCGGCGAGATCGGCTTCCGGAAGCGCCGCGCGACGCTCCTCGCCGGCGCGGCGGATGGTGTCCACCGGCCAGGCGCGCGGCGTACGGCTCTGCGCCATGACGTGATACATGCCGCCGAGCCGGGCGGCGTAGTCGACGATGCCGCCGGGCGCGTTCAGGTCGATCGTCTCGAACGGGCCCATAAAGGCCCAGCGCAGCCCGAGCCCGTGCGAAATGGTGGCGTCGATATCGGCGAGGCTGGCATAGCCCTCGTCATAGAGCGCCCAGGCCTCGTTGAGCAGCGCCCCCTGAAGGCGGTTGAGAACGAACCCGTCGATCTCGCGGGTGAGCGTCACCGGCACCTGGCCGACCGCCTGCATCAGTTCGCGCGCGCCTGCCAGCGCATCGGCATCGGTCCAGGGCGCCGGCACCAGCTCGACCACCGGGGCGAGATGCGGCGGGTTGACCGGATGGGCGATCAGGAAGCGCCCGCGATGGGCGCAGCCTTCGGTGAATCGCGAGGCGGGGATGCCGGATGAGGACGAGCCGACGATCGTATCCGGCGCCATGAGGGCGTCGATGGCGCGGCAGATGTCGGTCTTCACGTCCACGCGCTCGAAGACCGATTCCTGCACATAGGTGGCGCCGTCGAGCGCCGCCCCAAGCGTGTCGACCACCTGCAGCCGGCCGATCACCGCCTCCACATCCCCGATCAGGCCGGCTTCGGCCAGCGCGGCCGCACTCTCCCGCGCCCAGGGCAGGATGCGGGCGCGAACCTCGGCGACGGGATCGAAGATCTGGACCCGCACGCCGGCGCGGGCGAACACCAGCGCCCAGCCGGAGCCGACCAGGCCGGCACCGATGATGGCGACGACATGGGCGGCAAGAGGGGTCGCGAGAGGGGCCGGCCGCGTCATGCCGACACCTTCGAGGTTTCGCCATCGGCGAGGCAGATCTCGGTGATCCGCAGCCCTTCCCGGGTGATGCGCGAGGGGAAGGTGTCGCGCAGCCGCTCTTCATGCACCGGGATGACGCGGTGCGAATCGTAACCCACCTGCTTCATCATCGCCTCGGTGGCGAGCACCAGATTGGCCTGGCTGCCGACCGCGAGGCCCACCGGCGTGTAGACTTCCTTCTCGTCGACGGCCGCGCCGGGGCCGTGGATGTTCTCGAAAACATAGATGAGATCGCCGGCGAGCACCCATGTGTCCTGCGACTGCGCCTGCCCGTCATTTCGCACCGTGACCCACATCGAACCCCAGGTGTGGCTGTCGTCCGCCGCGTGCAGATCAATGCCGGGCAGCACATCGCTCAAAGCGCCGTTGACCGTGACGAGGCGCTTCTGCCGGGCGAGATCGGCACCGCGCACGATGTCGCCGGGATCGACCGCCACCATCATCCAGCGCAGGCGGTCGGGCAGCGACATCGCCCACACCCATTTCGCGATCTCGCGCTCCTGAATGTAGAACTTGGCGTTCGGGAAGTCCTCGACATTGCCGAAATGGTCGAAATGCGCGTGGGTGATGAAG
Source organism: Pseudomonadota bacterium (assembly GCA_023434095.1). GTDB lineage: Bacteria > Pseudomonadota > Alphaproteobacteria > Rhizobiales > Xanthobacteraceae > Ancylobacter. Next base: position 4,082 of record JAEYTJ010000155.1, read on the forward strand.
CAGGTGTCCACCTCTTCCGGCTTCACGCCGATTTCGGCCAGAACCGTGGCGGGGCTGCGCCAGTTCTCCACGCCGAAACGGTCGCCCAGAACCTTGCCATAGTCCTTGTCGTTATAGCCGACATCGACCATGGCCACATGGTCGCGGCCCTTGATGACGACATAGCAATAGGGAAGCTTCACGAAACCCTGGTTATGCGCACCATAGAGCACGCCGCTCTTGTG
>JAEYTJ010000128.1 GCA_023434095.1 Pseudomonadota bacterium
CGGTCACCCACATGCCGACATAGGGATGGTTGCGGTCGGGAGGCGAGCGGGAGGGGTCTGTCTGCGTCATGGCGGGATTGGCTCCGACAAGGGGGAGGATGAGAAGGGCGCCGGCGAGGGCGGCGAGGAGTGGGGTCCTGCGGGGCAAGGTCATCTGCGTCTCCTCAGCTGCTCGCGGTGGGACGGATGACGATTTCGCTCACGTCGACGTCATCGGGCTGTTCGAGCGCAAAGCGCACGGCCCGGCCGATGGCGGCGGGCGTCAGCGCGATGGCGCGATAGCTCTTCATCGCCTCGGCGGCGGCCGGGTCGGTGATGGTGTCCGCCAGTTCGCTCTCGACCACGCCCGGGTGCACGCAGGTGACGCGCAGCTTCTGATTTTCCTGCCGCAGCCCCTCGGAAATGGCGCGGACGGCAAACTTCGTCGCGCAGTAGACCGCCGCCGTCGGAACCACCGAGAGTGCGCCGATGGAGGCGATGTTGACGATGTGGCCGGACCCGCGCGCGGTCATCTCCGGCAGCACAGCGGCGATACCGTGGAGCACGCCCTTGATGTTGACGTCGACCATCCGGTCCCACTCGTCGGTCTTCAGCGAGGCCATGAGCGAGAGCGGCATGATGCCGGCATTGTTGACGATGACGTCGACCCGCCCGAAACGCTGGCGCGCAGCCTCGGCAAAGGCGGCGACATCGGCGCGATCGGTGACGTCGAGGCGGCGGGTCATCACCTCCCCGCCAATCTCCGCCGCCAGCGCATCGAGGCGTTCGGTGCGGCGCGCGCCCAGTGCGAGGCGGGCGCCGGCGCGGCCGAGTTCGCGGGCGATCCCCGCGCCGATGCCGCTGGAGGCGCCGGTGATCAGAACAACTTTTTCGAGAGCCATGTCACATCTCCTTCCGTGCAGTTTTGGCGTTGGCAGGAAGGTAGCGAGCGGGCATTGTTGCGATAAGCCGCCCATGTTGTGACACAGTGGAAAGAATAGATAACCAATGGCGACGGATCTGAATGCGCTGGCGGTGTTCGCGCTGGTCGCCCAGGAGCACAGCTTCCGTGCCGCAGCGGACCGTCTCGGCGTCACGCGCTCGGCGGTCAGCCAGACCATCGGGCGGCTGGAGGCCACGCTAGGCCTGGCGCTCGTGCGCCGCACCACCCGCAGTGTCAGCCTCACCGAGGCGGGCGAGCGCCTCAACGCCGCGCTCGCCCCTGCCCTTGCCGAGATCGAGGCCGCGGTCGAGAGTACCGGCGATCAGGCGGGCCGGCCCCGCGGGCAGCTCAGGCTCGCCGTCTCTTCCATTGCCGAGCGCTTTCTCGCCGGGCCTCTTCTCGCGGATTTTTCCACCGCCCACCCGGAAGTCCAGCTGGACGTGACGGTGACGGACGAGGAGTTCGACATCGTCGCCGAAGGCTTTGATGCGGGGGTGCGGCTGGGCGAAGTGATCGAGCAGGATATGATCGCCGTTCCGGTGTCCGGGGCGCAGCGCCAGATGGTGGTGGCGGCGCCCGCCTATCTCGCGCGGGCCGGCACTCCGCAGCACCCGCGCGAACTCGCCGCCTTTCGCTGCATCGGCTGGCGGCCGGCGCCGAAACTCGCGCCCTATCGCTGGGAGTTCACGGAAGACGGCAGGGATTTCGCGGTGGCCGTGGCGCCGGAAATGACAACGAACGACATGGCCCTGATGATCAAGCTCGCCCTGGCCGGGGCGGGCCTCACCTTCGGCATGGAGGAAACGTTCCGGCCCTTCATCGCCCGCGGAGAGCTCGTTCCGCTCCTCGAAGGCTATGGCCCGCCCTTTGCGGGCTTCTATCTCTACTACCCCAACCGCCGGAATCTTGCTCCCAAGCTTCGGGCGCTGATCGACCATCTGAGGCAATGGAAGGATTGATGGGCGACGCCCCTGCCCGTCCGGTCCGGTTTCAGCCGCCCTGGCGTGCGCCCGGCAGGCTCGGCGCGGACCAATCGGGGACGGACCAGCTTGGCATCGTCCACATTTTCGGCGCGGCGGGTGCTGTCGCCGGGGCGGGCGTGGGCGCGGCTGCGGGGCGCCGGTCGGAAGAGCCGGCCTTCGGCCCGGTCCGTGCGACCTTGGACTGGCTCGCCTTCCAGTCGGACATCCAGGCACCGGTCTCCTTCAGGATCAGATCCTGCACCGCCGCGTGGGTGGGCAATTGCGCGTGGTTGACGAAGCGCGCGCCCTGGTCCCATGCGCTGATGTTGCGCGCGCCGCGCACGCGGGCGAATCCGGGCCCGGCGATGTTGACGCAACGCCGCACGGTACAGGCCGGCGGAGCGGGCGCGGCGTCGATGGTAATGACCAGAGGCGGCTTGTAGCCGGCGCGCGCCAGCTCGGTGGCATAACGAAGCGCGCTTTCCCCGCCCATCGAGTGGCCGATGATGACGTCGGGAAGGAGGCCTTTCGACTTCATCATCAGATGCGAATCGGTGCGGGTCTGGAACCCCTGCCCCGCCAGCGGCCGGGCGAGGGCGGAGACGCCGATATAGTCGCTTTCGACATAGACCCCGAGCCCGTCCAGCAACAGGACGACGGGCGCCGCAGCCGGCGGGGTCGGATCCCGTTCGGGGTTCCGCCCCGCGGTCTGGGAGCGGGCGGCCGGCGGGGCAAGGAGGGTAGTGCCGACGGCAAGCGCGGCGAAGGCGGCGATGACAGGCTTCAAGGCGGTTGCTCGACTAAAGGAACGCTATTCCCCCTCAACACGCTTACCCCAACGCTGCCGCCGCCGCCATCGGCTTTGCGGAACGCCCGCGCGCGGGAAGTGCATAGGTCTCCCCGCCACGCGATCCTGACGCTGCCGGACTCTACGCGGCCCGGCTCCAGTGATGCGCGTCGTTGCGCAGGTGACAGGCCTCGGTCCAGGTGGCGAAGGCGACCCACGCATCGCTCTTCTGCTGGGGCATGCGGGCCGATTCGAGCTGAGTGAGCAGCATTTCCGCGAAACGGCCGAGACGGTCGTGACGCAACGAACGGATGAAGCTGATGGCCTCGTCGAGCGAATCGATCGTCAGGTCCTCCTGGCCGATCAGCACGTGAAGCGGTTCGGGGCGAAAGGCGGGGCCTTCAACAATGTTGGGCATGTGAACCTCCCGTTTTCGGCCTTGTGTGAAACCCGTCGGAGGTGGGGCCGTAACCCTCGACGGGCGGGCACATCCTAGCCCGACGATCTTGGCACCCAAATGACGCAGTCAAGAAGTATCCGGGCACGCCGGCGGCGGATCGCGTGCGGCAGGGCGGTCTGACGGCGACACGTTTGCGTGAAGCTCTGCGGTGCTCCATGAAGAATACGGAACATCGTACATGTAATGTGGCATTCCACGCTGGCGCAGATGATTAGCGCGGCGGTATCGAGGCGATGCTTTCGATTAGTCCGGCGGCCTAAGCGTGAATCTTCCCCTTGGTCAGCTGTCGCGACCTTGAAGCGGACGGATGCGCGGCTCTTCTGACGCTCGGCGGCGGATATATGTTGTCGTATGCGCCGCAAAAGTAAAAACTATACTATTATTTCATCAAATATTTCGCCACTGCGAATTAAAGGCATTATTCATGGTGCTATGCAGCGTCGAATACCTCTTGCGCGCCCATCGTTACATCATGCTACGCTGAGGCCGGACGGCAGAAGACCGTCCTGAGGAGGAAACGCCAATGAAGATCCGCAGCACGTTCGTCGCCCTCGCCGCGGCGGCGAGCATTCTCACGGTCGCCCCGGCCTTCGCGCAGGACCAGGCGGCGCATGTGAAGCCGGCGACGGCTTATGTGCAGGAGAAGATCACCCCGTGGCTCAGCGATCCGGTGGTGATCACGGCCATCATCGAGTCGAACAAGAAGCACAAGCGCCTCATGCAGGAAGACATCACCGCCCTGGACAAGGCGTGGGTCGCCAAGGACCCGGCGGTGGTTGATCCGGTTCGCAAGAACAAGCTGTCCGACTTCCTGATCGAGAAGAAGGAAGCGTCCGGCGGCGTCATCACCGAGGCTTTCGTGATGGACAATCGCGGCCTCAATGTCGGCCAGACCGACGGCACGTCTGACCTCTGGCAGGCCGACGAGGCCAAGTGGCAGAAGACCTATGCGGTCGGGCCGGACACCATCTTCGTCGACAAGGTCGAGGAAGAGGACGGCAAGAAGATCGCCCAGGTCAGCGTCACCATCTCCGACAAGGACGTGGCCATCGGCGCCGTGACCTTCGGCATCGACGTCGACAAGCTGAAGTAAGCCCAGTTCCGGATGTGTCTCTCCCGGATATTGGCGGGCGGCGCGAGCCGCCCTTCTTTTTTGCCGGACTCCGTCGCCATGCGCCGCATCGACCTTGCCGTGGCAATGGGTTAAGTCTGCCCCGCCGGGTCCCACACAGGAGAGCGCCATGTTCCTCGCAATGAACCGATTCAAGGTGAAGCTCGGCTCCGAGGCCGATTTCGAAACCGTCTGGCGCGAGCGCGACAGCCATCTGCGCACCGTGCCGGGCTTCAAGTCCTTCCATCTGCTGCGGGGCGCGACCAAGGACGACCACACCCTCTACGCCTCGCATTCCGAATGGGCGTCGCGGGCGGATTTCGAAGCATGGACGCGCTCGGAAGCCTTCCGCAAGGCCCATGGCAGCGCCGGTGCCAACAAGCCGCTCTATCTCGGCCATCCCGAGGTCGAACTGTTCGAAAGCGTGCTCGCCCAGTCGGTGGAAGACCAGGCGGCCTGAGGCGCGCCTCAGGGACGCCACCTCAGGCGAGGCGGCATGGCGGGGTCGCGCCCGGCGCAGTTGACGGATCGGGCGGCGTGCCGTAACGCCTCGCGATCCTGAAATGCCGGGCACCCTTCCGATCATGGCCGATATCGCGTCCCCCGACGCCCTCTCCTCCGCACGTGGTGAGGCACCGCGCATCTCCTTCGTTTCGCTCGGCTGCCCGAAGGCGCTGGTCGACAGCGAACGGATCATCACCAGCCTGCGCTCGGAAGGTTACGAGCTGTCGCGCCACCATGAGGGCGCCGACCTTGTCATCGTCAACACCTGCGGCTTTCTCGACAGCGCCAAGGCGGAAAGCCTCGCGGCCATCGGCGACGCCCTGAAGGAGAACGGCAAGGTCATCGTCACCGGCTGCATGGGCGCCGAGCCCGAGCAGATTCGCGACGTCCATCCCGGCGTGCTCGCCGTCACCGGCCCGCAGCAATACGAAAGCGTGCTGGCCGCCGTCCATCAGGCGGTGCCGCCGCAGCACGATCCGTTCGTCGATCTGGTGCCGCCGCAGGGCATCAAGCTCACCCCGCGCCACTATGCCTATCTCAAGATTTCAGAGGGTTGCAGCAACCGCTGCACCTTCT
>JAEYTJ010000130.1 GCA_023434095.1 Pseudomonadota bacterium
GTGCAGGCGGGCCTATTCGGCCGCCTGCAGGCCGCGCATTTTCTCCATTTCGCGCAGCGCCCGCTGATACTCGACGGGCATCACCTTGACGAACTTGCCGCGGTAATCGGCCCAGTTGTCGAGGATCGCCTGCGCCCGCGCCGAGCCCGTATAGTGCAGGTGCTTGGCGATCAGCTGGTGCAGCCGCTCCTCGTCGTGGTGGCCCATATCCGCCATGACGTCGATGCGGCCCTTGAACTCCAGGTCGCCGCCGTGGTGGTGCAGGCGCTCCAGAAGGTCCTCTTCCTCTTCCACCGGTTCGAGATCGACCATGGAGAGGTTGCAGCGCTTCTTGAAGGTGGCGTCCTCGTCGAGCACATAGGCGACGCCGCCGGACATGCCGGCCGCGAAGTTGCGCCCGGTCTGGCCGATGACGACGACGACGCCGCCGGTCATGTATTCGCAGCCATGGTCGCCCGTGCCCTCGACCACCGCGATGGCGCCCGAGTTGCGGACGGCGAAGCGTTCGCCGGCGACGCCGCGGAAATACACTTCGCCCGAGGTGGCGCCGTAGAGCACCGTGTTGCCGACGATGATCGACTCCTCCGGCACGATGGCGCTGTCCGCCGCCGGCATCACCACGATCCGCCCGCCCGAGAGGCCCTTGCCGACATAGTCGTTGGCTTCGCCGACCAGCGTCATCGCCACGCCGGTGGCGAGGAAGGCGCCGAAGGCCTGCCCGGCGGTGCCGGTCAGATGGATGTCGATCGTGTCTTCCGGCAGGCCGGCATCGCCGTAGCGCTTGGCCACCTCGCCCGAGAGCATGGCGCCGACGGAGCGGTTGATGCTCTTGATCTCGCTGTGGATCACCACCTTCTCGCCGCTCTCCAGCGCCGGCATGGCTTGGCGGATCAGCGTCCGGTCGAGCACGTGCTCGATCGGGTGGTTCTGCCGCTCGGTATGGTAGATCGAGATTTCCGGGCCGACCTCCGGCTTGGCGAAGATGCGGCTGAAGTCGAGACCCTTTGCCTTCCAGTGCTCGATCGCCTCGCGCTGGTCGAGCCAGTCGGAGCGGCCGATCAGCTCGTTGAAGGTCCGCACGCCGAGCGCCGCCATGAACTCGCGCACTTCCTCGGCGACGAAGAAGAAGTAGTTGATGACGTGCTCGGGCGTGCCCTTGAAGCGCTTGCGCAGCACCGGGTCCTGGGTGGCGACGCCGACCGGGCAGGTGTTGAGGTGGCACTTGCGCATCATGATGCAGCCGGCCGCGATCAGCGGCGCGGTGGAGAAGGCGAAGTCGTCCGCCCCCAGCATGGCGCCGATCACCACGTCGCGCCCGGTGCGCAGGCCGCCGTCGACCTGCAGGGCGATGCGCCCGCGCAGATTGTTCAGCACCAGCGTCTGGTGCGCCTCCGCGAGGCCCATCTCCCAGGGCGAGCCAGCATGCTTGATGGCGGTGAGCGGGGAGGCGCCCGTGCCGCCCTCGAAGCCGGAAACGGTGATGTGGTCGGCGCGCGCCTTGGCGACGCCCGCCGCGACCGTGCCGACGCCCACCTCGGACACCAGCTTCACCGAGATGTCGGCTTCCGGGTTGACGTTCTTCAGGTCGTAGATGAGCTGCGCCAGGTCCTCGATCGAGTAGATGTCGTGGTGCGGCGGCGGCGAGATGAGGCCGACGCCCGGGGTGGAGTGGCGCACCTTGGCGATGACGGCGTCCACCTTGTGGCCGGGCAGCTGTCCGCCTTCGCCGGGCTTGGCCCCCTGCGCCATCTTGATCTGGATCATGTCGGCATTGACGAGATAGTCCGCCGTGACGCCGAAGCGTCCCGACGCCACCTGCTTGATCGCCGAGCGCATGGAATCGCCGTTCGGCAGCGGCTTGAAGCGCGTCGCCTCCTCGCCGCCCTCGCCGGTGTTCGACTTGCCGCCGATGCGGTTCATGGCGATGGCGAGCGTGGTGTGCGCCTCGCGCGAGATCGAGCCGAACGACATGGCGCCGGTGACGAAGCGCTTGACGATCTCGGCCACCGGTTCGACCTCGTCGAGCGGCACCGACGCGCGGCCGATCTCGTCCGCCTCGCGAATGCGGAACAGCGAGCGGATGTTCAGCGTCTTGGCGCCGGCCTCGTTCACCAGCCGGGCGAAGTGGCGGTACTTGTCCTGCGCGTTGCCGCGCACCGCGTGCTGGTGCACCGCGACGGTCTCGGGATCCCAGGCGTGCTCCTCGCCGCGCAGGCGGAAGGCATAGTCGCCGCCGACGTCGAGCGAGGTGCGGTAGACCGGCGCGTCGCCGAAGGCGTCGCGGTGCCGCATCGCCGTCTCTTCGGCGATCTCGTGGAGGCCGATGCCGCCGACCGAGGAGGCGGTGCCGAAGAAGTAGCGGTCGACCACCTCCTGGTTGAGGCCGACGGCGTCGAAGATCTGCGCGCCGCAATAGGACTGGTAGGTCGAGATGCCCATCTTGGACATGACCTTCAGCAGGCCCTTGTCGATCGACTTGATGTAGCGCTTGACGATCTCGTACTCGTCGACCTCCTCGGGGATGTCGACGCGCATGTCGATCATCGTCTCGAAGGCGAGATAGGGGTTGATCGCCTCGGCGCCATAGCCGGCGAGGCAGGCAAAGTGATGCACCTCGCGCGCCTCGCCCGTCTCCACGACGAGGCCGACCGAGGTGCGCAGGCCCTTGCGGATGAGGTGATGATGCACCGCCGCCGTGGCCAGAAGCGACGGAATCGGGATGCGGTCCGGCCCGACGAGACGGTCGGAGAGGATGATGATGTTGTAGCCGCCATGCACCGCCGCCTCGGCGCGCTCGCACAGCCGCTCCACCGCATCGCCCATGCCGCCCGCGCCCTTGTCGGAGGGGTAGGTGATGTCGAGCGTGCGGGTGTCGAAGCGCTCCTCCATGAAGCCGATGGAGCGAATCTTCTCCAGGTCCTCATTGGTCAGGATCGGCTGGCGCACTTCCAGCCGCTTGCGGCGGGAATTGCCTTCGAGGTCGAAGATGTTCGGTCGCGGCCCGATGAAGGAGACGAGGCTCATCACCAGCTCCTCGCGGATCGGGTCGATCGGCGGGTTGGTGACCTGGGCGAAGTTCTGCTTGAAATAGGTGAACAGCGACTTCGACTTCTTCGACAGCGGTGAGATGGGCGTGTCGGTGCCCATGGAGCCGACCGCCTCCTGCCCGGTGGTCGCCATCGGCGCCATCAGCAGCTTGAGGTCTTCCTGCGTGTAGCCGAAGGCCTGCTGGCGGTCGAGCAGCGACACGTCGGTGCGCACCTCGCGCGCCTCCACCGAGCGCAGTTCCTCCAGCACCAGCTGGGTGCGCTGCAGCCATTCCTTGTAGGGGTGCGCCTTGGCGAGCGTGGTCTTCACCTCCTCGTCGGGAACGAGGCGGCCTTCCTCGAGGTCGACCAGCAGCATCCGGCCCGGCTGCAGGCGCCACTTGGTGACGATCTCGCTCTCGGGGAAGGTGAGCACGCCCATCTCCGAGGCGAGCACGATCTTCTCGTCCTTGGTGACGAGATAGCGCGCCGGGCGCAGGCCGTTGCGGTCGAGCGTGGCGACGATCTGGCGCCCGTCGGTGGCGACGATGGCGGCCGGCCCGTCCCACGGCTCCATCATGGCGGCGTGGTACTCGTAGAAGGCGCGGCGTTCCTCGTTCATCAGCGGGTTGCCGGCCCAGGCCTCGGGCACCAGCATCATCGCCGCGTGCGGCAGCTCGTAGCCGCCCTGGATGAGGAATTCGAGCGCGTTGTCGAAGCACGCCGTGTCCGACTGCCCCTCATAGGAGATCGGCCAGAGCTTGGAGATGTCGTTGCCGAACAGCTCGCTGTCGACGGACGCCTGACGGGCCGCCATCCAGTTCACATTGCCGCGCAGCGTGTTGATCTCGCCATTATGGGCGACCATCCGGTAGGGATGGGCGAGCGACCAGGCCGGGAAGGTGTTGGTCGAGAAACGCTGGTGCACGAGGGCGACCGCGCTCTCGAAGTCGGGATCGTGCAGGTCGGCATAATAGGCGCCGAGCTGGTCGGCGTTGAACATGCCCTTGTAGACGATGGTGCGGCAGGACAGCGACACGACGTAATAGCCGGAGGTGCGCGGGTCCTTGGCGTCGTAGACGGCGTTGGAGATCACCTTGCGCAGGATGAACAGCCGGCGCTCGAAATCGTCCTCGCTGGCCACCGCCTCGCCGCGGCCGATGAAGACCTGGATATGCTTGGGCTCGGTCGGCAGCACGGTGTGGCCGAGCGAGGAATTGTCGGTCGGCACGTCGCGCCAGCCGAGCAGCACCTGGCCTTCTTCGGCCACCACCCGCTCCATCGTCTCGCGGATGATGTCGTGCCCCTCGCTGTCATGGGGCATGAAGACGTGGCCGACCGCGTAATGGCCGGGCTCCGGCAGCGCGAAGCCGAGCTTTTCCGCCTCCTTGGCAAAGAACCGGTGCGGCAGCTGCACCAGCATGCCGGCGCCGTCGCCGGCGCGCGGGTCAGCGCCCACCGCGCCGCGATGCTCGAGGTTGAGCAGAATCTTCAGGCCGTCCTGGACGATCTGGTGCGACTTGCGGCCCTTGATGTCGGCGATGAAGCCGACCCCGCAGGAATCCTTCTCGTGGCGCGGGTCGTACAGCCCCTGCGCCGCCGGCAGGCCCGGGTCGATGTGGGAAATGGATTTGGTGGCACGATCCGCCGCGGCCGGACGAACCGGAGCCTCGTCGATCCCATGCGCGGCGAAGCCGCCCAATTCCTCGTTCATTCCCGTCACTCCCTCAAGGGTCGCCTCAACGCCCGGCGCCGAAACGGACTGTTCCCGCGGGGCGCTCTCCCGCAAGGCGTTCCCGATCGCCGAACTACGCTAGCATCCGTCGTGCCACGCCCTCTGGAAGGGCTGGGCCGCGAATTATAGGACAGCATACCTGCCCTATCAACCGCGAAGATGCCAGAATTGACGCCCGCGCACAAGCGTCGCGCGTGCGATGGCCGACGCGTTTTTTCACTCTTCTTGCGAAGCGTGCGCGCCGGGCGAAAGGAACGGTAAGGCGCCCGGGCCCCGCGCGCAACGCCGTTGCGCCCCTCGGTCGCGCTGCGGAACGGGGCGGGGGAGGCGCGGGCGCCCCGGGTCGGGGGCCGGGAAGGTCTTGCCCGCGCCGCATTTTGCGGCTCCGCTGGCGCCATCGCCAGACCCGTTTCGGAGATGCCCATGCCGATGCCCTGCGCGCCGACTGCCCTTTTGCGGCGGCGCCTCGCGGTAGCCGTGCCGGCGCTGGCCGGCCTGAGCGCCCTCGTCAGCCTGCCCGCCCAGGCGCAGATGTATGTCCGCCCCTATGGCGGGGTCTATGTGGAGCGCTACTACGGTCCGCCGCCGGACTATTACCCGCCGCCGCCGGCCTATTATCCTCCACCCGCCGCCTATCCCCCGCCGGCCTACGGCGCGCCGGGGCGCTTTCCCTTCGCCGATATCGGCCCGATGCTGCGCTCCATGGGAATGAGCGGCATCGGTGCGCCGCGCGTCGACGGCAACACCTATCTCGTCGACGCCACCGCGCGCTCGGGTGCGCGCATGCGCGTGCGAATCGATGCCTATAGCGGCGAGGTGATCGCCATGCACCCGATCGGCCAGGGGCCGGTCGGGGGG
>JAEYTJ010000185.1 GCA_023434095.1 Pseudomonadota bacterium
GGCGGTTACCCGCGCGCGACCGCGATAGTCGGCCGTGATCTCGGCACCCCAGGCGGTATAGGCGAGACTGAGCGCGGTGTAGCCGAGCGAGAGCCCCAGCCCCCAGAGGAAGAGATAGGCGATGCCCGATTGCCTGCCTGGCCAGAACACCATGAAGGCGCACCAGGCCGTGACCGGCGCCGCCAGCAGCATCAGTGCCCGCCGCCGGCCGATGGTGGGCGCGATGCGGTCCGAGGTCCAGCCGACAAGCGGGTCCGCGAGGGCATCGAGCACGCGGATCGCCAGAAGGGCCGTGCCGACGGAGGCCAACGAAAGCCCGAGCGTTTCGGCATAGAAGCTCGGGACGATCACGTAGAAGGGCAGCGCGAGCGCCGCGAGCGGCAGCGCCGGCAGGGCGTAAAGCACGAGCCGCGCCCCGGTGAGCGCCGCGGCCGGCGGCGCCTGCGCCACGTCAGCGCCCCATCGTCGCGGTGCCGGAGAGGCCGTCGTCGCGGGTCCAGGCTATCTTGTTGGGCCCGAGCGACGTTATGGTGAAGCAGTAGGTGCGCCCGTCGTACCAGCTCGGCCATTTCTGGCAGAGCCGGTCGTCTTTCACCCACCAGCGGCCCTCCTCGCTCGGGGCCAGCATGGCACCGACGGAAAAGCCGGAAATGTCGCCGGCCACCACGCCATCGTCGCGGTAGACAAGCGGAAGGGTGATGCCGTAGGGCGTGCTGAGACGCACCAGTTCCCCGCCGATCTTCTCGCGGATTTCGGCGCCGCTCATGGGCTCGGCGACAGCCGGCGCCGCCACGAGGGCGAGGAGCGCGGCCGACGCGAAGGTCATCGTACGTGAACGCATGGTTTCCTCTTGGAACGTCGAGCAGGGGATTCGGTCCTAGGGTCGGCGGAAGGCGACCCGCGTCAGTGCCACCGGCAAGCCGAATTTGGTGACCCAGGCCGTATTGAGAACCGTGCCGTCCGGGCGCAGCACCATCTTGTCGTGAAAGCGGACGAGGTTCTCGCCGGGGCCGGAATCGAGATCGACGAGATAGCTGAAAGTGGCGGTGTCGCCCTTCACCCTGACCTGTGTGTCACCCCGGACATCTTCCCGCGTGCCGCGATAGCTGCCGGGGCCCAGCTTCTCGAACCGCCAGGTCTTGCGGTCCTTCTCACCGTCCGCGAAACGGAAATCCTCCACGAGGGTAAGGACCCGGCCGTTCCAGCGACCGTCGAGGTTGACGTTGAACGTCCGTTTCACGCCGTTGATCGCCGAGAAGGAGCCATCGGCGACGGTGTGTCCGGCGAAATATCGTTCGAGCACGAGATCCTCGGCATGAACGGTCGAAGCGCCGAGACCGAAGGCAAAGATCCCGGCAAGAAGGAGAAGGCGTTTCATGGCTACCTCCGCGACATTGCCCGGATACGCGGGCAGCACCGCCGCGGATCAGCTCATGGTCCGGCGGAAGGGACCGTGCCCCCAATAGTCCGCCGCCACGGTGCGCCATTCGCCCGGCGGATGCGGTAGACGGCGGCGGGCGGCAAATTGGCCAGCGTGCCGCCGATGCGCTCGGCCTCCAGGCCCAGCTGGTCCATGAGTCGCGGCGGGACCGGGCAGCGCGGACCGTAGGTGAACTGGTAGAACGCGCCGTCTAGCCGCATCTTGCCGAACGCGCCGATCAGAATGGCCATCACCTTGCGCGGGGGGATGGAAAGCAGCGGCAGGCCGCTGACCACGGCACCGGCCGGCTCCCCGTCGAACAGTTCGACCGTGTTGAGCCGCGCCGCATCCATCCACAATGTGCGGGCCGCGGGATAACGGGCCTGCAGGGCGACGGCAAATTCCGAGCCGAACTCGATCAAGGCGAGATTTTCCGCCGGCACACCCCGGGCAAGCAGCGCGCGGGTGAAGACGCCCGTGCCCGGCCCGAGTTCGATCACCGGGCCGGTCTCGTGCGAGATTTCGCTGGTCATGAGCTCGGCGAGGGCACGGCCCGAAGGGGCGATGGCGGCCACGCGCAGCGGGCTGCGCAGCCAGGCCTGGAAGAAGCCGAAGGTTTCGGCCATTCGCTGTGACGACATGTGGAAGGTTCCGAAGTCGATTGGGGGGAAGCGTCGCGGGCGGCGGCGCGTGGCGGGGACGCCGTCAGTTTTCGCGGAACGCGACCTTCGACCCGCGCCGGGCGCGCAGGCTCCGGCCGATGCCGATCAGAAGGGCTTCCGCCGCCAGCACGGCGCCGAGCACGCCGAGGGCCAGAACCGTCGCATTGGTGGCATCGATCGTATGGGCGGCGACGTAGCCGGCAGCGACAAACACCGCGTTCCAGATTCCGATGCCCGCCGCGGAGGAGGCGAGAAACGGGCGTGCGGACCCGCGCAGCAGGGCGGCGAAGGCCGGCGCGAACAGCCGCACCGTCGGAAGGAGTTGCAGCACGAAAGCGACCCTCGTCTGGTTGCGGCGGAATGTGCCGATCCAGCGCCCGGTCCTTTCGGTCGACATGCCGAAGAGCCGGCCGGCGCCAAAGACCAGCCGACGCGAGCGTGCCTCACCCAGAGCCCGGACGGCGTAGAAGCAGGCCGTGCAACCGAGCAGGCTGCCCGCGCTCGTGGCCATGAGCGCTCCCGGCAGCGACCACGCGCCGTTCGCGGCCGAAATCCCGACCGCGAGCAGAAAGCCGTAGGAGGGCATTACCGGCACGAAGCGCTCGGCCAGAGCGACCGCGAACAGTCCCGGCAGGCCGAAGGCGCAAATCCACACCATGACGGTGCTCACCGGATCGAAATCCATCGGGTGTCTCTTTCTGTGGAAGGATGGAGCGGTCGCTCCCATGCGCACGCACGCGCCGCCGCGCGGCCCGACGCCGATGGCGCGGACCGGGAGGGGAGCCGGAGGGATGCGCGTTCAGCGACCGGCGAAGAGCGCCGCGATGCGACGGTTGGCGACCAGCATGGCGAGCGCGGTGGCGACGCTCGCCGCCGGCACCGTCAGCAGACCCAGCGCAAGCCCGTTCGGAATCTGCGCCGCAGTAGCCGAGTCGCTGACCAGACCCACGAGGAGCGGCCCGAGCGCGGGACCCATGAGGCCGGAACCGACCATCACGATGCTGGTGGCCTGCGCCTCGCGGCCCTTGCCGGCGACCAGATGCGACGCGCCGAACGCCCAGGGCAGCATGAAGGCGAAGGACAGCATGCCCGGAATCAGGAGCATGACCGCCAGCCAGCCCGTGGGCGCGAACAGCGCGGCGGTGGTCGTGGCGCTGGCGACGAGAAACAGATAGGCCGGCGGTCCGAGGACACGGCCCGTGCCCGACTGCACCGCCCGGTCGAACATGCGTCCGCCGACCACGGTCCCGACGATGCCCATCAGCCCCTGAAGCAGCCCGAAGGCCAGCCCCGCTTCACCGGCAGTGAAGCCATGGATGCGGATGAGGAAAGGCCCGGCGAAGGCGTAGAACGGCGCCGAGGCGAAGCCGACGGCGATGGCTCCGATGAACAGCCAGCGGAAGGCGGGCGTCGCCAGCAACCGCCCGCTCGACCGCAGGAAGCTCTCGGCCGTGGCGGCGCTCCGGGGCCGCGGCGGGGTCGGACCGATGACCAGAAGGACGAGGAGGGTGACGATCCCGCCCATGGCCCCGGCACCGATCAGCACCGTGCGCCAGCCCACTTGGTCGGCGATGGCGCCGCCGGCGGCAAATCCCACCATCGAGCCGATCGGCAGACCCATGGCGAAAAGCCCGATCGCCAGACCGCGCCGTTCCGGCCGGATCTTGCGGGCGATGATGGCGTGGCCGGCCGGGAAGGCGCCGGCTTCGCCCGACGCAACGCCGAAGCGGGTGAGCGCCAGGATAAGGAAACTCGCCGCCACGCCGCCCAACGCGGTCATCGCGCTCCACGCCAGGATGCAGACGGCGAGGACGAGGCGCGGCGAGCCGCGATCGGCGGCACGGCCGAGTGGCAGCGACAACAGCGTATAGCAAACGGCGAACGGCACTCCGGTGAGCAGGCCGACCTGTGTGTCACTTAACGAAAGCTCGCTCTTGATCGCCTCTGCCATAATGAAGGGCAGGATGCGATCCGCCTGA
Organism: Pseudomonadota bacterium; assembly: GCA_023434095.1. Classification (GTDB taxonomy): domain Bacteria; phylum Pseudomonadota; class Alphaproteobacteria; order Rhizobiales; family Xanthobacteraceae; genus Ancylobacter. Next base: position 4,062 of record JAEYTJ010000185.1, read on the forward strand.
GAGAGCGCGCTCACGAGGAAAAGTGTCAAAAGTATAGCATAGACCTGCCACCCACTCACGTATTCGCTACCGGATTCGACGCGCGAGTAAGGAATATCCTTTATTCCATCTATTGATCTCGCAGCACTTTCCGTCATCCTAGGCACGCTCCTCAGCTTATGCGTCGCACCACTAGGCTAGAAGGAGCAATGCGTGACCAGAATGCCGGAATCCTCAATAAACTTGCCTATTCCTGCAGGGCCTCAAGCCCCCTCAATGGGGCGCAGCGGGCCCCGCAGGTCGCGCAATCAACCGGAGGCATGCGTGCCGTCAGCTCTTCTTGAGGCCGTCACTGCGTATATCGAAAGCCGGGGCGGCGGACAGGGCCTGTTCCCGACGCCCATGGCGGGGGTGAACATTATCCGCTCCTTCCAAGAGGTGATGCCCCATCGCAAGATCTACCAGCCCTCGCTGTGCATCGTGCTGCAGGGCGGCAAGCAGATCCTCTTCGGCAGCGAGACGCTGGACTATGGCGCCATGGAGTGCTTGGTCGTGAGCATTTCGCTGCCGGGAACGGGCCGGATCGTCAAGGCAAGCGAGACGGTGCCTTTCATCGGCCTCACCGTCGATCTCGACGTCGCGGTCATCCGCGACATGGTCGAGCAGCTGGAGGAGCCCCCGGTCGGCGCCAGCGGCGGCCCCTGTGCCTTCGTGGCCCAGATCGACGAGCCCCTCGCGGACTGCCTCCTGCGGCTGGCGCGGCTGGCGGACAACCCGAAGGCGGTTCCCATCCTCTACCCCTCGGCGATGCGCGACATCTGCTACTGGCTGCTGACCGGCCCGCACGGTGCCGAGCTCTGCAAGCTCTCGCTGCCGGCGTCCAACACCGAGCGGGTCGCCAAGGCCATCCATCTCCTGCGCGACAACATCGCCCAGCCGATGCGGGTCGAGCAACTGGCCGAGGCGGCGCGCATGAGCCCCTCCTCCTTCCACCAGCACTTCAAGGCCCTCACCTCGATGACGCCGCTGCAGTATCAGAAGCAGCTGCGCCTGCTGGAAGCGCGGCGGCTGATGGTGGCGAACGCCGCGAGCGTGGCGGATGCCTCCTACCAAGTCGGCTATGAAAGCGCGTCCCAGTTCAGCCGGGAATATTCCCGCATGTTCGGCGTGGCCCCGAAGCGGGACGTGCTGAACCAGCACCGCCTGTATCGGACGCTAACCGGGCGCGACATGCCGATCGTTCCGGCCGGCCCGGTGGGACCGCCCGCACCGCCGGCCTGACGCTTTCCCCCTCCTCTGCACATGCGCCCCGTCGTCAGCCCCGCGCGGCCTGACGGCGGGGCGTTTGCTTTTCCGGAAGGCTTTTGGAGGATCGGGCAGATTTTTTGAGCGTTCCGGCATTCGCTCCGGCCGCTCCCCTGCGTAACGTCCCGCCCCGGTGGCCCCGAACGGCAACCAGCACGCGCCCGCGAGCGGGACGGATCGCGCGCGCCGCAACGTCCCGCAGACGGCGCGCCGGTGTCTGCCGGATCCGGCCGCCCGCCGCGGCGAGAAGACCTCGAGCGTCCCCGCCCGCCTCTCTTCTCTCGACAGGAGACAACCATGTCCAACGCCTTCAAGCGACGCCTTCTGGCCGCCGCCGCCACGGCGGCGCTCGCCCTCACCGCCGTGGAAGCGGCCGCGCAGGCGTCCTCGCCGGACCAGATCATCGGCGTCTGGGAAGCCGAGAACGGCAATATCAAGCTGGAAATGTTCGATGCCGGCGGCAGCTATGCCGCCCGCATGCTCTACGGCAAGCTGGTGATGGAAGCCGACGGCACCACCTTCAAAAAGGACACGCTGAACCCCGACCCGGCCCTGCGGGGCCGCTCGCTGGAAGGCATCGTCTTCGTCACCGACCTGAAATGGGACGAACGCGACCGGCGCTGGGAAGGCGGCAATTTCTACAGCGGCGCGACCGGCCGCACCATGTCGGTGCAGGCCGAGATGGTCGGCGAAACGATGCAGGTGCGGGCCTATATGGGCGCGCCGCTGCTGGGCCAGACCATGGTGCTGCGCCGCGTGCCGTGAGCCGCCGGCGGGACTCGCCCCTCATGGCCGGGTCCCTCCCCCTTCCGCCCCGTCGGCAAGGAGCCTTCATGACACCGGCGCCTCATGCTCGTCCCGCCATCGCCTTTTCCCATCGCATTTCCCCGCCCGACCGCTTCGGCGCCGCACGGCGTTGGAGCATCGGCGCGCTGGTCACGGTCAGCTGGATCAGCGGCGCAATCTTCGCGGCCTATATCCTCGTCTTCTTCGGCGGTGCCATCGCCGGCGGCATCGGAGAGCGCTGGAACCGCGCCCTGCCCGGCCTCTACGATCCCGGCGCGCCGCTCGCGACCTTCGCCATCGGCGCGCATTTCCTCACCGGAGGCGCGCTGCTGCTTCTCGGCCCGATCCAGCTGATCGGCCGGCTGCGGCGCGCGGTGCCGGCGCTCCACCGCTGGCTCGGCCGGCTCTATGTGGTTTCGGCGGGAATCGCGGGTCTGGGCGGGCTTGGCTTCATCCTCGGGCAGGGCACTATCGGCGGGCCGCTGATGGATCTCGGCTTCGGCCTCTATGGCGGGCTCATGGTGCTCAGCGCCGGCTTCGCCTATGCCCATGCGCGCGCCGGCCGCATCGAGGCGCATCGGGCCTGGGCGATCCGCCTGTTCGCGCTGACCATCGGCTCCTGGCTCTACCGTATGGAGTACGGACTCTGGTTCCTGATGTTCGGCAGCGTGGGACGCGGACCGGAATTCTCCGGCTGGTTCGACGCCATCATGGTGTTCTTCTTCTACATCCCCAATCTCGTGGTGGCCGAGATCGTCATCCGCACCGGCGCCGCGCCGCGCAGCCCGCGCACCACCCTCGCGACCATCGCCTTGCTGCTCGTCGCGACCCTGCTGGTCACGGCCATGACGGCCACCTTCACCGCGCGCGCCTGGGGCCCGCGAATCCTCGACGCCATAGCCTGACGGCCGCCGCCCCGCCGCCTGCCGGATTTGGAGAATCGGGCAGATTTTATTCGGGTTCCGGCATGGAGGTTCGCCGCGCCTCCGGCACTCTGGCGCCGACGCGCAAACGGCCTCC
>JAEYTJ010000206.1 GCA_023434095.1 Pseudomonadota bacterium
GCCCAGCGCTCCGCCACCCGTCGGGCCTCCTCGGCGCGGCGCGTGCGGTCGCGGGAAAAGTCGGAAAACCGGTGGGCGAGATCGGGGGCGTCGCCGCCGAGCCCGCGCTCGGAAACGAGGGCGGCGATGCGTGCCGCCTCTTCCCCCGCGCCGCGCCGCGCGCCTTCGATCACCATGCGGGCGAGGCGCGGCTCCAGCGGCAGCCGGGCCATGGCGCGGCCGAGCGGACTGACCTGCCCGTCGGCGTCGAAGGCGCCGAGGCTGGCGAGCAGGGCCTTCGCCTCCTTCACCGCCGGGGCGGGGGGCGGATCGAGAAAGGCGAGAGTGGCGGGATCGCGCACGCCCCACACGGCGAGGTCGAGCACGAGGCGGGAGAGGTCGGCGGCGAGAATCTCGGGCGTGGCGAAGGCCGGCAGGCTCGCGGTTTCCGGCTCGCTCCACAGCCGCAGGCACAGGCCCGGCTCGGTGCGCCCCGCCCGGCCGCGCCGCTGGTCGGCGGCGGCGCGGGACACCCGCACGGTTTCCAGCCGGGTGAGCCCGACGCCGGGCTCGAAGCGCGGCACCCGGGCGAGGCCGCTGTCGAGGACGACGCGCACCCCCTCGATGGTGAGGCTGGTCTCCGCGATGGAGGTGGCGAGCACCACCTTGCGCCGGCCTTTGGGCGCGGGAGCGATGGCGCGGTCCTGCTCGGCCGGGGGGAGGGCGCCGTAGAGCGGGGCGATGTCGAGGGTGGGGGCGCTCACCCTCTCGCGCAGAAAACGCTCGGTGCGGCGGATCTCAGACGCGCCGGGCAGGAAGGCGAGCAGCGAGCCGGTCTCCTCGCGCAGCGCGCGGGCGATGAGATCGGCCATTTGCCGCTCGACCGGCGCGCCCGGCACGCGCCCGGCATAGCGCGTCTCCACCGGGAAGGCGCGGCCGAGGCTCTCGACCACCGGCGCGCCGGCCAGCAGCCGGGCGACGCGGGCACCGTCCAGCGTCGCCGACATCACCAAGAGCCGCAGATCCTCGCGCAGCGCGCCCTGCGCGTCGAGGGCGAGGGCGAGGCCGAGATCGGCGTCGAGGCTGCGCTCGTGGAACTCGTCGAACAGCACGGCGGCAACGCCGGAAAGCTCCGGGTCGTCCAGCATCATGCGGGTGAAGATGCCTTCGGTGATGACTTCGATTCGGGTGGCGCGCCCGATCTTCGAACCGAAACGGGCGCGGTAGCCCACCGTCTGCCCGGCTTCCTCGCCCAATGTCTGCGCCATGCGGGTGGCGGCGGCGCGGGCGGCGAGGCGGCGCGGCTCCAGCACGAGGATCTTACGCCCCGCGACCCAGGGCTCGCCCAGCAGCGCCAGCGGCACCCGCGTCGTCTTGCCCGCGCCGGGCGGGGCGACGAGGACAGCGGCATTACCGGCGCGCAGGGCGGCGGTCAGCTCCGGCAGGGCGTCGTCGATGGGAAGGGGGCCGAGGGGCGCGGGCATGGCGCAGGGCTATACAGCCGGCGGGCCGCTTGCGGAACTGTGCGGCGGGCGCGTCATGCTGGAAAGGCCGCATGCCTTGATGCGCCGTCATCCTGAGGTGCCGCCGCAGGCGGCCTCGAAGGATGGTTGGTCAGGCGCTCCCGGACCCGCATCCTTCGAGGCCCGGCCGCCGGCCGGGCGCCTCAGGATGACGTTGTTTGGGTTGGAGGCACGAGGCCGTTCCCGTTGCCCTCATGGCCGGGCTTGACCCGGCCACCCAGACTTTCAGCGGCGCAAGGCGGGACGGCCGGATCCCCGGGACATGCCCGGGGATGAGGGGTCTCGGCAGACCGGCAGGCTCAGAAAATCCGGTCGAGCGTGCGGCCGATCTTCTCGACGATCTCGCCCATCTGGCTCTCGCTGACGATGAGCGGCGGGCTGACGGCGAAGGTGTCGCCGGAGGTGCGCACCATCATGCCCTCGTCGTGGAACAGCCGCTCCATGCCTTCATAGGCGCGGCGGCCGACGCCGTCCTCACGCGAGGCGAAGTCGACGGCGCCGACGAGGCCGACGGTGCGGATGTCGAGCACGCCGGGCTTGGAGCGCAGCGAGTGGAACGCGTCCGCCCACACCGGCTCCAGCGCGCGGGCGCGCTCGAACAGGCCTTCCTCGCGGTAGAGGTCGAGCGTCGCCAGCGAGGCGGCGCAAGCCAGCGGATGGGCCGAATAGGTGTAGCCGTGGAACAGATCGATCACCGGCGCGTCGCTCTTCACGAAGGCGTCGTAAATGTGCTTGCGCACCAGCACGCCGCCCATCGGCACCGCGCCCGAGGTGACGCCCTTGGCGAAGGTGATCATGTCCGGCACCACGCCGTAGCGCTCGGCGGCGAAGGCGTAGCCGAGGCGGCCGAAGCCGGTGATGACCTCGTCGAAGATCAAGAGGATGCCGTATTTGTCGCAGATCTCGCGCAGCCGCTTGAGATAGCCGACCGGCGCGGGAAGGGCGCCGGTGGAGCCGGCCATCGGCTCGACGATGACGGCGGCGATGGTGGAAGCGTCGTGCAGGGCGACGATGTTCTCCAGCGCGTCGGCGCGCTCGGCGCCCCACTCCGGCTCGCCCTTGGAAAAGGCCTGCTTCTCGCGGTTATAGGTGTGCGGCAGGTGGTCGACGCCCGGCAGCAGCGAGCCGAACATCTTGCGGTTCGGCGACATGCCGCCGACCGAAATGCCGCCGAAGCCGACGCCGTGATAGCCGCGCTCGCGGCCGATGAGGCGGGTGCGCGTCGCGTTGCCGGTGGTGGCGTGGTAGGCGAGCGCGATCTTCAGCGCGCTGTCGCCGGCCTCCGAGCCGGAATTGCACAGGAAGACATGGTCGAGATCGCCCGGCGCCAGCGCGGCGATGCGGGCGGCCACGGCGAAGGCCTTGGGGTGGCCGTACTGGAACGGCGGCGCGAAATCCATCTCCGCGGCCTGGTTCTGGATCGCCTCGACGATCGGGTCGCGGTTGTGGCCGGCATTGGCGCACCACAGGCCGGCGGTAGCGTCGAGCACCGCATGCCCTTCCGGCGTGTAATAGTGCATGTCCTTGGAACGGGACAGCATGCGCGGCCGCGCCTTGAACGCCCGGTTGGGCGTGAAAGGCATGAAGAACGCTTCGAGGTCGTTCGGGCTGGCAATTGCGGACGAAGAGGAGGGCATGGAAGACTCCGTCAGGGTACGGCGATCAGGACAGGCCGCGCTTTTTTAGTCATGTATAATACGTAAGCAGGATACGCTCACGAGAAATAATCATGATGTGATCACTTTCCCTTCTGCCGTTCAAGCCGGCTTGACCCGGCCGCCTCATCGCGGCCATCAAGGCGCGGCAGAGGGAAGGTGATCACGTTGCGTCAGCCGGTGCGCCCGCGTCGCACCTTCCATGGAGCGTTTCTGCCGTGTCCGGGGCGGGGAGCCCGGGACGGCGCAGGATAGGACGTTGCGGTGCCCGAGAGCACGACGGTCGAGACGCCCGGCGCCGGCGCCGCCCCCGAGGCGGTGCGGCAGGCGCTGGCGCTCGTGCTTGCCTCCGACGAATTGCGCTCGTCCCCGCAGCTCGCCAACATACTGCGCTTTGTCGTCGAGGCGACGCTCGAGGGACGGCGCGAGGCGATCAAGGGCTACACCATCGCCGTCGAGGCGCTGGGCCGCGATCCTTCCTTCGACCCGCAGGCCGACCCGATCGTGCGGGTCGAGGCGACGCGGCTGCGCCGGGCGCTGGAGCGCTATTATGCCGGCGCCGGGGCCGGCGACGAGCTGGAAATCGCCATTCCGCGCGGCAGCTACGTGCCGCACTTCCTGCCGCGCATCGGGTCGGTGGAAGGCGCGGGCGAGGCGCCTGCGGCGGCAGGCGACGGCGCGACGGATGCCGCCGCCGACCCCGCCATGC
>JAEYTJ010000231.1 GCA_023434095.1 Pseudomonadota bacterium
ACATGGCGGCGAGCGCGGCCCTGGCCCGCGGGCTGTCCATCACCGCCGCCACCGGCTGCGACAGCCGGCGCCGCCAGTTCGGCCGCTCCCGGTCCGTGCCAGGCAGGTTCACCGCCACTGTTTCCCCGGCGAGATCGTCCAGCTGGGCCAATGCCAGTGCGGCACGGGTGCGCGAGACGAAAGCGTGGACCGCCCCCAGCAGCGCATCGTCGAGCGGCGCCCCGCTCACGGGCACGGCGCCGATCAGCCCCTGCTCCAGCAGCGCCTTGCACAGACGTTCGCGCTCGCTCGCCCGCTCCACCAGACCCGCCACATAGCCCGCCGCGTCGATCAGTCCGAGCTCGCGCCGCTCCCGAAGGTCGGCCCCGTCCCACCAGCCGGCGAGGGTCGGCAGGTCGTGCGTGGAAACGCAGGCCGCCGCCAGCGACGGATAGTCCTGCGGCGGCGTGAACACCCCCGCCTTCTGCTCGAACCACAGAACGCGATAGGAGAGCATGCGCTCCGCGCTCAGCTGGTCGCGCATGCCGAAGGGCACCGTGCCGAGATCCTCGCCGATGACGAGGCACTGCGCCCGCGCGCTTTCCAGCGCCACCTGCGCCGCCAGCGCCTCGAACGGCATGGCGAGATAGGCGCCCTCCGCCCCGCTCGCGCCCTCGGGAATGAGGAACAGCCGCCGCAGCCCCATCACATGGTCGATCCGCAGCGCGCCAGCGTGGCGCATATTGGCTCGCACCAGCCCGGCGTAGCGCAGATAGCCGTCGCGCTGCAGCGCCAGCGGGTCGAAGGGCGGCAGGTTCCAGTTCTGTCCCTCGGGGCCGAGCGGATCGGGTGGCGCGCCGATGGTCACGCCCGGCATCAGCATGTCGGCTTCCGACCACGCCTCGGCGCCGTCCAGGGTCGTACCCACCGCGAGGTCGCGGTAGAGCCCGAGCGACAGGCCCGCCGCCCGCGCCCTCTCCGCCGCCCCGGCCAGCTGCCGGTCGGCCACCCATTGCTGCCACAGGGCGAAGCGCAGTTCGCGTTCATGGGCGCGGCCGAACGCCTCCACCACCGCGCTGCCAGCCTCGCTCAAGCCCTCCGGCCACTCGCGCCAGGGACGGCGGGGATAGCTGCCGGCAATGGCCTGGAACAGCGCGAAGCGCCGCAGCGTCTCGCCGCCTTCCGCGACGAAGCGGTCGAAATCCGCGTCCGGCCCGCGCTCGAAAGCCGTGAACGCCTCCCGCAGGACCGCCTCCTTGACCTTCCACACCCCGGAATAATCGACGGAGGCGGTGCCGGCGAACGCCGCGAACGGCGCCATTTCGGCCCCGAGCGCCGCGACATCGATATAGATCGGGTCGAGAAACCGCCGGTCGGAAGGTGAATAGGGGCTGGTGCGTTCCCGGTCGTCGGGGAACAGCGCGTGCAGCGGGTTCAGCCCCAGCGTGCGCGCCCCCGCCAGCGCCGCCCGCTCCCCCAGTTCGGCGAGCGCGGTGAAATCGCCGATGCCCTGATCCGCCGCGCCACGCCGCAGCGTGTAGAGATGCGTGCCGATGCCGAACAGCCGTCCACCCTCGGCGAGGGAGCGTGGCATATGGCTGGCTGGCGGCGCGACGGTCAGCCGGCATTCATCGCCGCCGAGCCGCAGCACATGCCGTCCCAGGGGCAGCTCCGGCAGGGAGACCGCGCGCAACGTCGCAACGCGGCCGTCCGGTCGCTCGATGCTGCGGCGCTCACCGTCTTCCGGCCGCACAGGGAAATCCATCTCCTGCCCGTCTTCCAGCCGCACTGAAAGGTCCAGCCGGCGCGGCGCCTGTGCCGCTTCCCCCGCCAGCGTCAGCAGCGGTGCGGTGCCCTCGCGGACAATGGCGGCAAAGGGAATGTCGCGGTCGAAATGCTGGGCGGAAAGCCGGGCGAGGCTGTCGCTCACCTCGCCGGGGGTGCCGGCCGGCAGGTCCAGCGCGGCCAGCAGCGCGCGCTTGGTGTCGTCGCTGACCTTCTGCGCCTTGCCGTCGGCGGTGAACCACTGGCCATCGATGCCGGCAGCCGCGGAGAGCTTTTCCAGCCGCTCCGGCGCGGCGGCGCGGCGCGGCGCGGCGGGCGTTGCCTCCTCGACGGCGATCAGCACCGCGCGGGCGGCGACCTCCATGGGCTCGCCCTCCCCGGCCTCCGGCCGGGCGGTATCGGCGGCGACCCGCCAGACGAAGCCGTCGCGCGGCTCGGGCAGAACCAGCGGCTCCGCCCTGTCAGAAGCGTTGAGCGCCACCGCCACCCTGTCCGCCGCCTCGTCGGATGTGGCGGGGGCGTAGAGTACCGCCACCAGCGCGCGGGTGGCGCCATCGTCCCAGCGCACCGTGCCGCCGGCCGGCGCGCGCCAGTCGACATCGGCGAGGCCGCTGCCATCGGGTGGGCGCCCGGTCAGCGGCGCGTCGCCGCGCAGCGCGCGATGGGCGAGGCGCAGCTTCACCAGCCGGGCGGTAAAGGCGGCGAGTTCCGCATCCAGCGCCGCCCAGTCGAGCCAGGTCAGCTCATTGTCCTGCGCATAGGCATTGTTGTTGCCGGCCTGCGAGCGGCCGCACTCGTCGCCCATGGTCAGCATCGGCGTGCCGCGCGCGGTCAGCAGCGTCGCCAGCAGCGCCCGCGCATCGCCGCGCCGGGCGGCGATGATGGCGGGATCGTCGGTGCGGCCCTCGACGCCGTGGTTCCAGCTCACATTATTGTCGGTGCCGTCGCGGTTGTGCTCGCCATTGGCGTCGTTGTGCTTGCCCGCATAGGCGACGAGATCGGCGAGGGTGAAGCCGTCATGGGCGGTGACGAAATTGATGCCGCGCGAGAGCGGGCGGTGACGCCCGGCGAAGATATCGGCGGAACCGGCCAGCCGCGTCGCCAGCTCGCCCACCACCCCGGCATCGCCGCGCCAGAAATGCCGCGCCGTATCGCGGAAATGGTCGTTCCATTCGCCCCAGCCGGGCGGAAAGCGCCCGACCTGATAGCCGCCCAGTCCGATATCCCAGGGCTCGGCGATCAGCGCGAGGTCGCGCAGCGCCGGGTCCTGCTGCATCGCCGCCAGAAACGGCGCCTCCATGTCGAACCCGTCGGGCCGGCGTCCCAGCGTGGCGGCGAGATCGAAGCGGAAGCCGTCGAGCCCGCAGGCCGCCCAGCGCCGCAGCGAATCCATGGCGAGCCGCAGCACCGGAGCCCGCTCCAGCGCCAGCGTGTTGCCGGTGCCGGCATCGTTGACGAGGCGGGAGGGGTCGTCGGCGGCGTGCCGGTAATAGGTCGCGTTGTCGAGCCCGCGCAGGCTCAGCGTCGGCCCGAATTCGTCGCTCTCGCCGGAATGGTTCAGCACCACGTCCAGCACCACGGCGATGCCGGCCGCGTGCAGCGCGGCGACGGTGCGGGCGACTTCCGCGAAGCCGCCGGGCGCGAGGCGCGGGTCCGGGGCGCCGAAGACGACGGGATTATAGCCCCAGTAATTGCTGAGCCCGAGCGGCGGCAGATGCCGCTCGTCGATCCACGCCATGGCGGGCATCAGTTCCACCGTGGTGACGCCGAGGCGCACCAGATGGTCGAGCGCGGCCGGATGCGCGAGGCCGCCGAAGGTGCCGCGCAGCGCGGGGGGGATCGCCTCATGGCGCATGGTGAAGCCGCGCACATGCAGCTCGTACAGCACCTGCCGGTCCCAGCGGAACTGCGTGCGGTCGAGAGCCGCCGCCCTCCCCTCGTCCGGCATCACGACGGCCTTGGGCACCGCGAAGGCGCTGTCCGTCTCGTCGTGCAGCGCGCCGCTGGCGCGGTTGTCGAACAGCGCCGCCTCCAGGCGGAACGGCCGGTCGATGCAACTGGCATACGGGTCGACCAGCAGCTTCGCCGGGTTGAAGCGGTGTCCCTCCTTCGGCGCCCACGGCCCCGCCGCCCGCAGCCCATAGCGCGCCCCCGCCGCTACGCCCGCTATATGGCCGTGGAACACGTCGCCGGTCCGCTCGGCCAGAGCAATGCGGGCGATCTCCGCTTCGCCCGCCGCATCGAACAGGCAGAACTCGATGCGCGTCGCGTTGGCGGAAAACACCGCCACATTCACCCCGCGCGCATCCGCGGTAACGCCGAGCGGCTCGGGGCTTCCGGGCGAAAGGGTGAGGTCGCTCACCCCGCCCGCTCCGCCGCCAGCGTGCGGAACAGCGTGTTGTAC
>JAEYTJ010000305.1 GCA_023434095.1 Pseudomonadota bacterium
CGCCGGTCTCCCTGCCGGACACCCCCTCGGCGTCTCCCCAACGCGAAATAACACCCACAACCAACGTTGACATTAGATAATTGACGAAGGAGAATCATCAGCAAGGCCCATGAAGGGAAGCCGCGCCATGAAACGCTATGTCATCTACACGCGAGTGAGCACCGAGGATCAAGGAAGGAGCGGCCTCGGGCTAGAGGCGCAGCGTAGAGACATAGACATCTTCCTCGCCAATTTCTCGGAGGAGCCTTGGGAGGTCATCGGGGAGTTTCAGGACATCCTCTCAGGCAAGAGCGATGACCGCCCGCAATTGGCCGCTGCCCTGAAGCTGGTGCGGGAGACTGGCGCGGAGCTTCTCATCGCCAAGCTGGACCGCTTGAGCCGCAAGGTGTCCTTCATCGCCAGCATCATGGACGACAAGCGGGTGCGGCTCCGGGTGGCCTCCATGCCCTTCGCGGATAACTTCCAGCTTCATATCTACGCAGCGCTGGCGGAGCAGGAGCGCGACTTCATTTCCAAACGCACCAAGGCCGCCCTTGCCATCGCCAAGGAGAAGGGGAGGCAGCTTGGAGGGCTCCGGGACGCCACCATGAAGCGCAATGCGGCCATTCAGGAGAAGGCGGCGGCAGAGGCCCGGAAGGTCATGCAGATAGTCGGCCCTTTGCGCCAGTCAGGCCGGACCCTCGCCAGCATCGCCGGAACGCTCAATGACATGCAGGTGGCGACATCGCGCGGAGGTCAATGGACAGCCATGCAGGTCAGGCGGGTGCTGGAGAGGGATTCTAAAATGGTTTGAGAGCAACAACAAAAATTCCTATGTGTAATGTATATCGCTTCTGCTGAAATATAACTAATATCAAATCATATAGTTTGCCGTTAAACGGTGCCTTTTCTTGCTGGATTTCGTATCCAATCAGAAATTTTCCTAATAAATTCCCATACGTCATCATTCTCAGGAAGAATGTAATTTGGGTCCGTTGGGTCGCTTCCAAGTCGGGTTAGCATTGCAATGGACCAGTCCGTTTTTTTTCCTGGAACCTCCAGTTTCGGTAACCATTTCTCAAGCTCACCTCTACGAACTGTAAATATTCCATAATTCTCAAGATTATCTAACAAATTCTCCGCAGCGGACTTATCGTCTTTATCTAGGATATCAATACCGTGAATTTTCATATTTTTTCCGGTAGATTTGAGCACTTCATTTATCGCGCTTCTCTGCTGCCCGTAACCCAGTTGCAAAGCGATGGGTATCTGGGCGGCTTTCAGCCATCCAGTCCACGTCATCCCTCCGTCTTTTACGATATCAAGATCGACGATTGCCGCCACTGGGACGCCACATTGCCTCAATGGCTCCATAAGATCTTTTATTGTCTGTTTATTTTGAGCATTCACAAATAAAATAGATGGAAGCTCGGAATAGATTGAATTAAGTCTAATATATATTTCGTTATAGAATGCTCTATCATTATCTGACTCGCATATGATGACGCCATCATAGAACAATCCAGATATTATATTCGAGCTTCTCATCATCGGTATTCGAAGAAAGTCGACTAAAGATTTAGAGTCTATCATTCTGGCGCGTGATTTTCCATTGCTGTACTCAAGACGAACGACCCGAATATTTTCAGATGATTGAATGCATCCCATTAAAAAATCAGCGCTGTGTGTTGCGGCGAATAAGGCGCAGCCCATTTCTCCCGCAATGCTCGCTAAGCTTTTCCCAAGTTTCCGAGCTAATGGCGGATGAAGAAAAGCTTCCGGTTCATCTACAAGTATTGTATGAAATTGGCCTGAACAGACTGCGGTTAATATGCCGGTAAAGGCTTGAACGCCATCGCTTAAGTTCTTTATATGGCTTGCATTTCTATAAAACTCCCTTGAATCGCTATCTATTGAAAGCTCGTTCTTTGGCGGCTCTGACGACAGGCGAATTCGTAAAGTGCCAAGATTTGTAGGGTCAATAACAAAATGTAATCCAAAAGCATCCTTGACGAGCTTTCGAATTTTCAGTCTGGCGGCATCATCCTGAAGGAGATGCATCAGAACGTTTGAGGCTGGGCTGAGAAGGTCGCCAGCCGGGCGGTCATCTGTGAGGCTGAAGCGCGAACGGCCATCAAGTCGAAGTGCGCCGAATCTAAGGAATTCAGTTGCAAACCATCGTTTTTCGTCGCGACGCTCGATGCATTGGTGTAGTCTATTTCGTGAAATTTCTGTGGATTCAAATCCGCGTAAGGGATTTAAAAATCCCATTACGAAGCTACTATTCGACGGTTCGGTCTCGTGGAGATAGGGCATTCTCTCAAGTACGAGATCGATTTTTTTTCGATCTGGCCAATCTATATCATAATCGTCTATTATTTTCACATCTGATTTGGCGAAATTGCGGTCGAATATCTGATCTATTTCCTTTAGGATAAGGCTCTTTCCTGAATTATTTGGTCCAACAAATATAGTAATTCCTTCAGCCGGCAGAATTAACTTTCCTGACTCAGTGAAGGTCAGTGTTATTGATTTGAGCAAATTGATCCCTCATCTGGCTGTATGTAAGTTGTTTTCGCAATGCAAATTTTTCATCGAATATCTTAAGGCTGCCTAGTCGGCATGGCAATCGCTGGGAATCGGGGGAATCGCTCCAGCGCCGCCGCCATCGCCTTGATGGTCACGCCGCCGTAGGTCTCACCTTCCGTCCTCGGTGCGTGGCCCTGTATGGCGTCCAGCGTCCGCTGCTCAATGCCGGCATCGCCACCCAGCGCCTTGAAGGTGTGGCGCCAGCCGTGATTGGGCTGGACGTTCGGGTCTGTCACGACCTTGCGCACCTCCTCGGTGATGATCTTTTTGGCATAGCGCCACGAAGCCCGCTCGGTGCCGGACCACATGAACAGGAAGCCGGCCGGCGCCGACTGGACGAACTCCGCGAAGCCAAGCTCCAGGAGGTGCGGATGCAGCGGGACGGTTCGCATCTGCCCGCCCTTCACCGTGACGGCCTCAGGCGTGATGGAGATCACCCATTGCCCCGCTTCCTGCCGGACATCCTGCTTGCGTAGCTGGACCATCTCCCCGACCCGCGCCCCGGTATAGGCACAGAGCCACGGAACCCACCGCCTGAGGGCAAACCGCTGCGCCGGCTCCCCGTCTTCCCTCTCGGCGTTGAGGGCGGGAGAGAGGATCGCGCTCGCCTCCTCTTCCGTGAACCACGGTTGCCGAACCTTCTGCTTCCGCGCCGACTTCATCGTCACCTTCTCGGCGGGGTTGCTGGCGAGCTTCAGATTGGCGACGGCCCAACCGAACACGCTCTTGAGGCCCGCGAGGTAGCTGTCTTTGATGGTCTTGGCGCTCAGCGGCTTGCCCGTGGCCGGGCTCGGCGTGGCGACCATGTGATCCTTGAACCGCACGATATCCTCGGCGGTCACCTTCGCGGCGTCATCATGCCCGAGGAAGGCAATGAGGCGCTCCAGCGCGGTGCCATAGCCGTCCTTGGTGCTGACCGACCGGCCGGCGAGTTCGGCCTCCCGCCACCAATCCACAAAGAGGCCACGCATGGACACGGCCGGCGCCGCATTCGGGGGCTTTGAGGGCTTGGGGGGAGGGCCGGGCGGTTGCCATTCGGGGAACCTCTTGGCCTTCGGGTCTTCGCTGTAGTCGCCTTCGGCCATCCGGGCGCTGGCCTCCAGCCCGTCCACAAGCGCCTTGATGAACTCGCCAAGAAGCAGGCGGCGCGAGGCTTCATCGACGGCGGGGATGCCATGGCGCAGCAGGATGCGGTTCACGAGGGAGCCGACTTCGCGCTCCCGGTCTTCAGGCTCCGCCGCAACGAGCTTTTCAGCGGCACGGCGGCGGCCGGCGGCCTGTTCCTCCGGGTCTATGCCGTACTCGCGCACGAGGGTGCCATCGGCCTCGGCCTGGATGGTGATGGATTTGGAGGTTTCCATTTCCTCCGCCCACGCGCGGTAGACCTCGCCGGACAATGCGACGCACTGCTTATGCGTGAGCGTGGCGGGCGCCGCCGCTCGCAGGCTCGCATAGATGCCTTCCAGATGGGCAATAATGGTCGCCTGCCGGCGCTTCGCCTCGCTCGGGTCGAATGTGCGGAGGGAGACCCGGATGGCCTGTGCGCTCCCCGATATGGAGACGGGCACGAAGTCGGCGCCTAGCGGCACCTCCAGCGTCACGCCGACCAGTCGCGGCCGAACGTCCGCCGGGATTCGCTGGACGAATTGGTGATTGGAAGAATTTTTGCGCTTCATCGGCGCCACAAGCCAAAGACCCATCGTTGCACACCGTTGTTACACAGTGCGACACCGACAGGACCTTGAAAAGGCTTGACCTTTTGATACCGCACAATTCTGCGGTATGTTGGTGCCCAGGAGAGGACTCGAACCTCCACGGTGTTACCCACACGGACCTGAACCGTGCGCGTCTGCCAATTCCGCCACCTGGGCATGTGCCTTGCGGCACGGCGGCGAGAGATAGTCGGGCGGGCTCCCTCTTGTCAACGCACCTTTCGCGCAAGATGTCACCAAGCGGTGGAAATCTCCCTCTTCCCTGCCAGCGGCTCCCCTGTCGGTGGCGCCGGTGCCGGCGCGTCTTCCCCTGTCGGGGACGCCCCCGCCGCGGCTCGCACGGGCGAACGGCCGCAACTGGCGCGCGGCCCCTTCATCGGCCGCCACACGGCCCTGCGCGCAAAAGCCCGGTCCGCCGCCGCGCGCGGGTGCTGGACGCTGCCGCGGCGGCGCGCTAAGCGTCGTGGCATGCCAATGCCGGGCCGGGAGACGTGACATGGTCGACACCACCAAGGAACTGCCGCTGGAGAGCGAGGCCGAGCTCGTCCGTCGCCCGGCGCCGATGGAGCGGCTGGTGACGATCTATGGCGGCTCGGGCTTCGTCGGCCGCCATGTGGTGCGCGCGCTGGCGCGGCTGGGCTGGCGGGTGCGCGTCGCGGTGCGCCGTCCCGACCTCGCCGGCCATCTGCAGCCGCTCGGCACGGTCGGGCAGATCGCCCCCGTGCAGGCCAATCTGCGCTACCCCGCCTCGGTGCTGCGGGCGGCGGAAGGCGCGGAGGTGGTGATCAACCTCGTCGGCGTGCTGCATGAGAGCGGCCGGCAGAGCTTCGAGGCGGTGCACGGCTTCGGCGCGCGCCAGGTGGCGCTGGCGGCACGCGAAGTCGGCGCGCGGCTGATCCACATGTCCGCCATCGGCGCCTCCGCCGATTCGGACGCGCTCTATGCCCGCAGCAAGGCGGCGGGCGAAGCGGCGGCGCTGGAGACGGTGCCGGAGGCGGTGGTGATGCGCCCCTCCATCGTGTTCGGCCCGGAGGACGATTTCTTCAACCGCTTCGCCTCCCTGGCGCGGCTTTCCCCGGCGCTGCCGCTGATCGGCGGCGGCGCGACCCGCTTCCAGCCGGTGTTCGTCGGCGATGTCGCCGAAGCCTTCGCCCGTGCGGTGGACGGGCAGGCGCGGCCGGGAACGGTCTATGAGCTCGGCGGGCCGGAGGTGCTGACCTTCAAGGCGCTGATGGAACTGCTGCTGGCGGAGATCGACCGCAAGCGCCTGCTGCTGCCGATGCCGGCCGGAATCGCGGCCTTCAACGCCCGCTTCCTGGAATTGCTGCCCAATCCGCTGCTCACCCGCGATCAGGTGCGCCTGCTCGGCTACGACAATGTGGTCTCGGAGGCGGCGAAGGCGGAAGGCCGCACGCTGGAGGGCCTCGGCATCACGCCGACCGCGCTCGGCGCCATCCTCCCCGGCTATCTCTGGCGCTACCGCAAGGCCGGCCAGTTCTCGCGGCCGGAAGCGGCCTGATCCTCCTTCGTTCGGTACAATAAAGGCCGTCGGCGCATCCCGCGCCGGCGGCCTTTTCGTTTCCCTGTTCAGCCCACCAGCGCCAGTGCCACCAGCCCGAGGCCGCCGACCCCGATGCGCCACCAGCCGAAGGGGGCGAAGCCGTGGCGGGAGACGAAGGCGATGAGCCCGCGCACCACCGCCAGCGCGGCGATGAAGGCGGCGACGAAGCCGACCGCGATGAGGGTCATGTCGTCGGAATTCAGCGCGTCGCGATTCTTGTAGAGGTCGTAGGCAAAGGCGCCGGTCATCGTCGGCAAAGCGAGGAAGAAGGAGAATTCCGCCGCCGCCGGCTTGCTGGCCCCGAGCAGCAGGCCGCCGACGATGGTGGAGCCCGAGCGCGACACGCCGGGAATCATGGCGAGGCACTGGATGAAGCCGATCTTCAGCGCCAGCAGGGGCGGGAAGGCCATGGCGTCGGTGTGCACAGGCGTCATCTTCAGCGTGTCGACCCAGAGGAGCACGATGCCGCCGAGAATCAGCATGATGCAGATCAGCGCCGGCGTTTCGAACAGCACGCTCTTGATGAAGCCGTGGGCGAACGCGCCGATCACCGCCGCCGGCAGGAACGCGATGAGGATGCCGAAGACGAAATTGCGCGAGCGCGGGCTCGACGGCAGGGTGATCAGCACATCGAAGAACCGGCGGAAATAGACCACCAGCAGAGCGAGGATGGCGCCGAGCTGGATGACGACCTCGAACACCTTGCCCTCGCTCTCGAAGCCGAGGAAATGCCCCGCCAGCAGGATATGGCCGGTGGAGGAGACGGGCAGGAACTCGGTGAAGCCTTCCAGAAGGCCAAGGAGGAAGGCTTCGAGCAGAGTGCCGAAAGACATGAGGCTTATCCGTGGGGGAGGGGCGAGGAGCGGCGGCATGGCGCCGGGGACGGCGCGGGCGCATCCTGTCCGCTTCGCGCCGCCTTCGCAATGTGACGCAATGGAAGCCCTGGACAGGGGGGTGTGAAAATAATCGGCGGTTGCCGTGGGCGCCGGGCCGGGGCAGACATGAATCCGCCTCAACTGGCGGCTCCCCTTGCCGTCGGTCGGCGTTGCCCGGAAACGGCGGCGTTTGGGAGTTTTTCATGAAGAGAATAGTTGCGGGTGCCCTGCTGTGGCTCGCGCTCGCCGGTGCCGCGGTCGCGCAGGACCGCGGATTTGTGACGACGAATGTGAATTTGCGGGCCGGGCCCGGTGTCGATTACCCCGTCGTGGTGGTGCTCGCCGAAGGCGCGCCGCTCGCCATCTTCGGCTGCCTCGGCGATTACAGCTGGTGCGATGTCGGTATCGACGACATGCGCGGCTGGGTCGCCGCGCAATATATCGAGACCGTGTATCGCGGCCGGCGGGTCGAGTTCTACGACTACGCCCCGACCATCGGCGTGCCGATCGTGGCTTTCAGCTTCAATGACTATTGGGGCCGCTACTATCGCGGCCGGCCCTGGTACTCGACCTATGACCGCTGGGGCCCGCCCTACCGGCCGGGGCCTTACCCCGGGCCGCGTCCGGGCCCGGGCTGGGGTCCGCCGCCTCCGGGCGGCTGGGGACCTCCTCCTCCCGGCGGCTGGGGGCCTCGTCCCCCGAACTGGGGTCCCGGCCATCCCGGCTGGGGCGGTCCCGGCAAGCCGGGTGGGCCCGGCGGGCCCGGCTGGGGTGGTCCCGGAAAGCCGGGCGGACCCGGCGGCCCTGGCGGTCCCGGCTGGGGTGGACCCGGTAAGCCCGGAGGGCCCGGTGGACCTGGCTGGGGCGGACCGGGCAAGCCCGGCGGTCCCGGCGGTCCCGGAGGCCCCGGCAAGCCGGGAGGGCCGGGCGGCCCTGGCGGTCCCGGCTGGGGCGGACCCGGCAAACCGGGCGGTCCCGGTGGCCCTGGCGGTCCCGGCGGTCCCGGTTGGGGTGGACCCGGCAAGCCGGGCGGTCCCGGTGGCCCTGGCGGTCCCGGCGGACCCGGCTGGGGTGGACCCGGCAAACCGGGCGGTCCCGGCGCTCCGGGCGGGCCCGGTCGGCCGGGTAATCCCGGTGGTCCCGGCTTCGGCGGTCCTGGCGGGCCGGGCGGCCCGGGGGCCGGTCGGCCGCCGCAGGGCGGTCCGCCTTCGGGCGGTCGTCCTCCGCAGGGGCAGGCGCCCTGCGCGCCGGGTGCGCCCGGCTGCAACATCTGACGCGAGACGCGGCCCGGCGGTATCCACACCGCCGGGCTCTGTCCGTCACCGGCTTGAAATAATGCCGCCGCTCCTGTACAGGGTGCGGCCTTCAAGAACCGCCCGGCTACAAGGGCTGCCGTGGCGGTTCGAACGCTCACACTAGATTGGGCCGGGACATCCCCTCGCGGGAGCGCCGCCGGCCGTGGAGATCGAGCCAAATGCCCAAGATGAAGACCAAGTCCGGAGCGAAGAAGCGCTTCAAGCTCTCCGGCACCGGCAAGGTGATCATGGCCCAGGCCAATAAGCGCCACGGCATGATCAAGCGCACCAACAAGCAGATCCGCGACCAGCGCGGCACCACGGTCATGTCCGAGCGTGATGCCTTCAACGTTCGCAAGTTCTTTCTGCCCAACGGCTGACGCCCCCTAGCCAGTCCCAGGAGATTTTCCCATGGCACGTGTCAAACGCGGCGTCACTTCCCACGCCAAGCACAAGAAGGTGCTGAAGGCTGCGAAGGGCTATTTCTGCCGCCGCAAGAATACCATCCGCGTCGCGAAGCAGGCCGTCGAGAAGGCGCAGCAATACGCCTATCGCGACCGTAAGGTGAAGAAGCGCAATTTCCGCGCGCTCTGGATCCAGCGCATCAACGCCGCGACCCGCGAGCTCGGCTTCACCTATGGCCGATTTATCGACGGTCTCGGCAAGGCCGGGATCGAGGTCGACCGCAAGGTGCTCTCGGATATCGCCATCCACGAGCCCGCCGCCTTCGCGGCGCTGGTCGAGCAGGCCAAGGCCGCGCTGGAAAAGCAGGCCGCCTGATCCTTCCCGAACCGCCGGGACCGAAAATGGGAAAGCCCCGCGCGCAAGCGTTGGGGCTTTTCGCGTTGGAGCGGCTCGGCTAAGAGACCACGCTCCGGGTGCCGTCATCCTCTCGCGCCGTTATCCCGAGGTGGCCTGCGCAAGCACTGCCTCGAAAGATGACGTCTCAGATGAACATCCTTCGAGGCTCGCTGCGTTCGCACCTCAGGATGACGGCAGGCGGAGGGAGGCCCTTGCTTCCGCTCTGCCCATCCTTCCGTCACCACTGCCTTGCCGCCGAGGAGCCGATATGTCCGTTGCCGCCCTTCCCGATCTCGACGCGCTGGAGCGCGAACTGGCCGCCGGCATTGCGGGCGCGGCCGACGAGCCGGCGCTGGAGGCGATCCGCGTCGCCGCGCTCGGCAAGAAGGGCTCGGTGTCCGAACTGCTGAAGAGCCTCGGCGGCATGAGCCCGGAGGAGCGCAAGAGCGCCGGCCCGGCCATTAACGGCCTGCGCGACCGCCTCAACGAGGCGCTCGGCGCCCGCCGCAGCGACCTCAAGGCCGCCGCGCTGGCGAAGCGTCTGGAGACCGAGCGCGTCGACGTGACGCTGCCGGTACGCGAGACGCCGGCGGAGCAGGGCCGCCTTCACCCGATCAGCCAGGTCATCGACGAACTCACCGCGATCTTCGCCGATATGGGCTTCGCCGTGGCGGAAGGGCCCGACATCGAGGACGACTTCCACAACTTCACCGCGCTGAACTTCCCCGAGGGGCATCCGGCGCGCGAGATGCACGACACCTTCTACCTGCCCACCAAGGAGGACGGCTCGCGCCTCGTGCTGCGCACCCACACCTCGCCGGTGCAGGTGCGTACCATGCTGTCCAAGAAGCCGCCGATCCGCGTCATCTGCCCGGGCCGCACCTATCGCTCCGATAGCGACCAGACCCCCACGCCGATGTTCCATCAGGTGGAGGGGCTCGTCATCGACAAGGGGTCGAATCTCGGCCACCTCAAATGGATTCTCGAAGAGTTCTGCAAGGCGTTCTTCGAGGTGGACAATGTGAAGATGCGGTTCCGCCCGTCCTTCTTCCCCTTCACCGAGCCGTCCATGGAGGTCGACATCCAGTGCGACCGCTCGCGCCCCGGCGAGATCCGCTTCGGCGAAGGCTCCGACTGGCTGGAAATCCTCGGCTGCGGCATGGTGCATCCGAACGTGCTGAGGAATTGCGGGCAGGACCCCGAGGAGTATCAGGGCTTCGCCTGGGGCATGGGCATCGACCGCATCGCCATGCTGAAATATGGCATGCCGGACCTGCGCGCCTTCTTCGAGGCGGATGCCCGCTGGCTCGCCCATTACGGCTTCCGCCCGCTCGACTTCCCGACGCTGGCCGGCGGGCTTTCCGCCTGATCCGCCATTCCGGACGGCCGCACGGCCGATCCGGGACCGCCTTCCCGTTCGAAACGTTCAACGATCCCGGCTCTCCGCTTCGCTCCGGCCGGGATGACGCCTGACAAAGGGCTTGTCCGATGAAATTCACCCTCTCCTGGCTGCGCGAGCACCTTTCCGGCGACTATGGGCTCGATGACGTGACCGGCGCGCTCAACCGCATCGGGCTGGAAGTGGAAGGCGTCGAGGACAAGGCGGCCAGGCTCAAGGGCTTCACCATCGCCTATGTGCTCTCCGCCGTTCAGCACCCGAACGCGGACAAGCTGCGCGTCTGTCTGGTCGACACCGGCACGGGCGAGCCGGTGCAGGTGGTGTGCGGCGCGCCGAACGCCCGCACCGGCATGAAGAGCGTGTTCTCGCCCCCCGGCACCTATATTCCCGGCAAGGACATCACGCTCGGCATCGGCTCGATCCGCGGCGTCGAGAGCCGCGGCATGCTGTGCTCGGCCGCGGAGTTGCAGCTTTCCGAGGACCATGACGGCATCATCGACCTGCCGGACGACGCCCCGGTCGGCGCCACTTACGTCGACTGGATCGGCCTCGACGATCCGGTGATCGAGATCGCGGTGACGCCCAACCGCGCCGATGCGCTCGGCGTGCACGGCATCGCCCGCGACCTCGCCGCCGCCGGCCTCGGCCGGCTGGTGGAGGATGCAATCGCCCCGGTGGCGGGCGTGTTCCCGTGCCCGGTCTCGGTCACCATCGCCGAGGACGCGCCGTGTCCGGCCTTCGCGCTGCGCCTCGTTCGCGGCGTGAAGAACGGGCCGTCGCCGGACTGGCTGCAGGCGAAGCTGCGCGCCATCGGCCTGCGCCCCATCAATGCTCTGGTCGATGTCACCAACCTGCTCACCTTCGACCAGAACCGCCCGCTGCATGTGTTCGACGCGAAGAAGGTTCACGGCGACCTCGTCGTGCGCCGGGCGCGCGCGGGCGAGAGCCTGCTGGCGCTCGACGGCAAGACCTATGCGCTGGATGAGACCATGTGCGTCATCGCCGACGACAAGGGCGTGGAATCGCTCGCCGGCGTGATGGGCGGCGAGGAATCGGGCTGCGACGAGGCGACCGTCGACGTGCTGGTCGAATCCGCGCTGTGGGAGCCGATCAACATTGCCCAGACCGGCCGCAAGCTGGGGCTTAACTCGGACGCCCGCTTCCGCTTCGAGCGCGGCATCGACCCCGCCTTCACCGTGCCGGGGCTGGAACTGGCCACGAAGCTCATTCTCGACCTTTGCGGCGGCACACCCTCCGAGGTCGTGCTGGCCGGCACCATTCCCGATACCACCCGGGCGATCGACTTCCCGCTCGCACTGACGGAGAAGCTGACCGGGCTGGTCGCCACCGACGCGGAGCAGACCGGCACGCTGCAGGCGCTGGGCTTTGCGGTGGAGGGCATGGGCGGAACGGTGCGCGTCACCCCGCCGAGCTGGCGCGGCGACATCGAGGGCAAGGCGGATCTCGTGGAAGAGGTGATCCGCATCGTCGGCCTCGACCGCGTGCCCTCGACGCCCTTCCCGCGCGACGAGACCGCCCGCAAGCCGGTGCTGACCACGCTGCAGCTGCGCACCCGCAAGGGCAAGCGGGCGCTCGCCGCGCGCGGGATGGTGGAGGCCGTCACCTGGTCCTTCGTTCCCAAGCCGCAGGCGGAAGCCTTCGGTGGCGGCCAGCCGGAACTCACGCTCGCCAACCCCATCGCGTCCGACCTCTCCGACATGCGCCCCAGCCTGCTGCCGGGGCTGGTGCGCGCGGCGCAGGCCAATGCCGACCGCGGCTTCGGCGACGTCGCGCTGTTCGAGGTCGGCCAGGTGTTCAAGGGCGACCGGCCGCAGGACCAGTTCATCGCCGCCACCGGCCTGCGCCGGGCGACGGCCAAGCCGACCGGCGCCGGACGCCACTGGGCGGGCAAGGCGGCCGCGGTCGATGCGTTCGACGCCAAGGCGGACGCGCTGGCGCTGCTCGCCGCCTGTGGCGCGCCGGTGGCGAACCTGCAGATTTCGACCGACGCTCCCGCGTGGTTCCACCCCGGCCGCTCCGGCACCTTCCGGCTCGGGCCGAACGTGATCGGCCATTTCGGCGAACTGCACCCCTCGGCGCTGGAGGCGCTGGACGCGGCAGGGGACGGCAAGTCGCCGCTGGTCGGCTTCGAGGTGCTGCTCGACCGCATTCCGGAGCCGAAGGCCAAGGCGACGCGGGTGAAGCCGCTGCTGGAGCTTTCTGCCTTCCAGCCGGTGGAGCGCGACTTCGCCTTCGTGGTGGCGCGCGCCGTCGCCGCCGGCGATCTGGTAAAGGCGGCGGCTGGGGTCGACCGCAAGCTGATCACCGGGGTGAATGTGTTCGATCTCTATGAGGGGCCGGGCATCGACGCCGACAAGAAGTCGGTGGCGCTCTCCGTCACCCTGCAGCCGCGCGAGAAGACGCTGACCGACGCCGAGATCGACGCCGTGGCGGCGAAGATCGTCGCCGAAGTGGCGAAGAAGACCGGCGCCACGCTGCGGGGGTAGCCTGCCGTTCCGACCATGCGGGCGCGCATCTGTCGGACACGGCCCGGTTGCGCTATCTCAGGAGCGAAGGCCGACATGGCGGCGGGGGCCCGTCGCCATGCCGGCGTGATTCGGAGGTGGGGATCAGACAGTGTCCGCGCGAACGCGCATAAGGGCGACGGGCCGTCGCGATGAGTATGGTGTCTGAAATCAAGAGGGCCGTCGTCACCGGTGCCACCGGTTTCATCGGTCGTCACCTCGTCAGGCACCTCGCGGAAGATGGTTGGCAGGTAAGCGCGCTCGTACGCCGGGACGATCACCGGTTGGCCGGCCAAGGCGTGGCGGCGCGGCGCGGCGACGTGCTCGACAGCCGGAGCCTGCGAGAGGCGAGCGCGGGAGCCGACGTCTTTTTCCATCTGGCGGCGCAGGCCTCCGTCGAAGAGGCCCGCCAGTCGCCGGCGGGCGCCATCTCCCTCAATATCACCGGCACGCTGAACGCGCTGGAGGCCTGCCGTGCCAACGGCATACGCCGCTTCATCTATCTCTCCACCATCCATGTGATGGGACCGGCGGCGGCGCTTTCACCCGACGACGACAGCACCTTCGCTCCCCAGAGCGTCTATGCGGCCTCGAAGCTGGCCGCCGAGCGGCTCGCCCTGACCTTCGGCCGGGCCTGCGGGATGGATGTCGTGGTTCTCCGTCCCTCCAACGTCTACGGTCCCGATCAGTCGACGGACGCCGTCGTTCCCGAATTCGTCGCCCATGCGCTGCGTGGTGGGATCATCGAACCCCACGCGCCCGATATACGGCGCCATTTCCTCTACGTGGACGATCTCGTCGATGCCCTGGTCCGCGCGGCGGTGGTGCCGGAGGCGGCCAATCGCGCCTTCAACATCGAGGCCGCGCACAGCGTCTCGATCGGCGAACTGGCCCGGCTGATTCAGGCCGCCGCTGCCGGCGAGAAGCAAGACGACGGAGGGGACCTGGGTTCGCCCGCGCCGCCGGTCGATGCGCTCGGCTGGTCCGCGCGCACATCCCTGCGCGAAGGGATCACGCGCACCGTCGAGGCGGCGCGGCGTGCCGCCCTCCCCACCGCCGCACCGGCCGGCACAGGCTCCGCTTCCTCGCCGAAAGTGTCGATCGTCATCCCGGTCTATAATGGCGGCGACTATCTCGCCGAGGCCATCGACAGCGCGCTGGGCCAGACCTATTCGAACCTTGAGGTTCTGGTCGTCAATGACGGCTCGGACGATGACGGGGCGACAGCGGCCATCGCTGCCCGGTACGGTGACCGCATACGCTACCTCCAAAAGGAGAATGGCGGTGTCGCCTCGGCCCTGAACGAGGGCATCGCCGCCATGTCCGGCGAATGGTTCAGCTGGCTGAGCCATGACGACCTCTATCACGCGGAGAAGATCGAAGAGCAGGTCCGGTCGCTCGCCGCCGCCGGGCAGCCGCACCTCGTCTTCTGCGACTACCGCTACATCTCCGCGAAAGGCGAGCGGCTCCGCGACGTTTCCCTTGCCGCGCATCGGCTCGACAGGAGGCCGCTCGACGGCCTCTTCAGCGGCCTGTTCGGCGGGTGCACCTTCCTCATCCCGCGCCAGGCGCTGCTGGATGCCGGGGGCTTCCGGACCGACCTGCCCACGACGCAGGACTACGAGCTGTGGTTCCGGCTCGTCGAGCGCCTGCCGCTCCTTCACGTGCCGCGCGTGCTGGTCGAGCAGCGCCTGCACGATGCGCAGGGTTCGAACTCGGCCGCCCATCTGGCGGAGGCCGATCGCCTCATGGCGCATATGCTCGACCGGACGCCTGCCGAGCGGATGGCCGCCTATGACGGCTCGCCCGACCGCTTCCTCGTCCGGGCGGCGCGCACCTTCGCCGAAACCCCTTATGCCGGTGCCGCGGCCTATGCCGCCTTCCGGGCCCGGCAGGCCTTGCTGCGGGTTCCGCATACGGTCGTCCTCGCCGCCCGCGCCGGCGGCCTCGACCAGACGCTTGCCGCGATCCGGCAGCACGCCACCCAGTTCACGGATCGTGCCTGGGTCGTTCTGACGACGGAGGCCGCCGGCACGGAGACCGACCTTTCCGGCGTCACGCTGGTGACGGGCGATTTGCCGTCTCTGCTGAGCGGGGCGAGCGCTGCCGACGCCCTGGAGGGACGTGAGTTCGCGTATGTCGGCTCGCTTCCCCCGCGCGATGCGGAACTCCTGTCGCTTCTGGAAGAGTTGATGGTCGGCGAGGCGGCGGCGGTCGAGGCGCCTTCAGGTCCGGTGGAACGGCAGCTGCAGGGCTGGCTGCTGCGCATGTCGGCGAGGGCGGACGCCTGCGGGATTGTCTCCGCCGCCCTGCGGCGCCGCACGACGGCGGCTGCGCCGCCCCGCCGGCCCGTTCGCGGCACGCTGGGTCAGCCGATCCTGCCGGCGGGGGCGCTGGCCGCTCTCAACGGCGCCGTTTCGGCGGCGTGTCTCGACCTCGGCTTCCGGATGCTCCGCCTGCGTTCCCTGCGGCGCACCGGCGCGCGGCTCATCCGCTACGTGCTGCGGCGGGCAGGGCTCGCCCATGTTGTCGACGTGCTGTGGTATCAAAGAACCTATGGACTCGGGGAAGCCTCGGGTCTCGACGTCTGGCGCGATTACTTCACCTCGGGTTGGAGCGCCGGGCGCGAGCCGAATGACTGGTTTCACGGCAGCTTCTACGCGCAGCAGGTCACGGACTGGAGCGGCGACGAGGCTCCGCTGCGCCATTTCCTGACCAAGGGCGCGGAGCGCGGGCTGCTTCCCCATCCCCGATACGCGATCGGTTCGCCGAATGCGGTGGTCTATGTTCCTCCCGAGCCGGCTCTCGAGGCGAGATCGGTGCCCTTCGCGGAAACGGGTTCCGACCGCGCGATGGCGGCGCTCACGGCCAGGTTCAGGCCGGATCGCCCCACGGTGCTCCTGTGCCTGCATTGCTGGGGCGGCGGCACGCTGACCCACGCGCGGGAGCTCGCCGCGGCGCTCTCGGCCTGCGCCAATGTCGTCTTCCTGTTCGGCGGGCAGAAGCGTCCTTTCGTCCTCTCCGCCCAGGCGTCGCATCCGCCGCAGGGAATCGCCTTCGATCCCGCGAGCGAGATGGCGGAACTCGCCGGACTGCTCGGGCAGATAGGCATCGACCATGTCGACATCCATCACGCGATCGGCTTCGAGACCGAGCTGGAAGATCTTCTGGCGCGGCTGGCGATCCCCTACGACGTCACGCTGGTCGATTACCACCTGATCGCCAGGCAGCCGCACCTTACCGGCCGCGACGGGATCTTCGTCGGCGACGGCGCTCCCGCGGTCGATCTGCTGCGCAAGAGCCCCCTGCCGATCTATGTGAACGCGGCGCGCCGCATCGCGATCTGCCGCGACATGGCGCTGCGGTTCCGGACGCTTCGGCCGGAATTCGACATTATCGCCGCCGCCAACTGGACACGCCCGCCGGTCGAGAAGAGAGGCGTGCTCATCCCGCGACTGTGGAACGACGAGCGGATGCGCGTCCTCGTCTTCGGCCCGATCGCCGATCACAAGGGGTGGGACATGCTCGTCAAGGCCGCGAGGCAGGTGCTCGCCCGTGAACTGCCCATCGAGTTTCACGTGCTCGGCGCGTCGGCGGCGAGCAAGCCGCTCCCGGCTTCGGCGGCCCTGATCGATCACGGCTGGTTCTCCTCCGATGCGCTCTCGCAGCGGATCGGCAGCATCGCGCCGCATCTGGTCTGGTATCCGACTCAGGTGCCCGAAAGCTGGTGCTACGCGTTGAACGACGGGATGGCGGCCGAACTGCCGATCGTCGCGAATGCCATCGGCGCTCTCGTCGAGCGATGCAACGGACGGCCGGCGACCTGGCTTGTGGCGCCCGACACTCCCGTCGACGTCATCCTCGATCTCCTCGAGGAGTTGAGGCGCTCGGCCTTTGCCGTTGAACCAAGATGGTATCCGACCGATCATCTGCCGGCGGCCGAGCCGTTCTACTTCGAGGCCTATCTCGCTCCCGCGCGGGAGAGAAAGGCCCGTCGGCAGCGGACCCGCCTTGCCTCAGGGGGCGCATGATTGCAGATAGAGGTGTTCCGCAAGGATATGTCTGGCGACTGAATGTGCGATTTGTCCGGCCCCGATCTTCCGCTCGTTTCCATCATCATTCCCGTTTTCAATGGAAGCGACTGGATGGAGGTCGCGATCGACAGCGCGCTCGCGCAGACCTACCCCCATATCGAGGTGATCGTCGTCAATGACGGGTCGACCGATGACGGGCGGACGGCGCGCCTCGCCGAGGCCTATGGCGCGCGGATCCGCTACATTGCGCAGCCCAATGGTGGGGTCGGGGCTGCGCTGAACACCGGCATTGCCGCCATGCGCGGCGCCTATTTCTCATGGCTCAGCCACGACGACGTCTATCTGCCGCTCAAGATCGAGACGCAGATGCGCAAGATGGCGGAATGCACCGAGCCCGTGGTGATCTTCGGCAATGTCAGCCTGATCGACGACCGGTCCTGCCTGATCGAGCACGTCGATTTCGCGCCTCAGATCAGGCCCGGGGACGAGCCGTTCTGGTGCGTTCTGGGGACGCTGCTCAGCGGCTGCTCGCTGCTGATTCCGAAGGAGTGCTTCGAGACCTGCGGCACGTTCAACCCGGCGCTGCCGACGACGCAGGATTACGATCTCTGGTTTCGCCTAGCCCGGCGATACCACTTCGTCCATACGCCCGAACATCTCACCCTGAGCCGCCAGCATGAGGCGCAGGGCTCCCGGGCCGCGCCTCATCTCGACGAAGTCACCTTCATGTTCATGCGGTTCATCAATGAACTGCCCGACATGCTGGCGTCCTGCCCGCCGGAGGACCGGTTCGCCGTCGCCGCGCGCGCCGGCAGATTGTGGATGGCCGAGGCGTTTCCGCCGGTCGGCCTCCGGATCGAGAGATGGAAGAGCCAGATCCGCGCTCTGACGAAGCCGCTTGTCGTCGGTCCCGCCGACCGTTTTCCCGACGGGCTGCGGGCGTGCGCCGCGCTCGAAGCCCTCGGCTACGCGACGCCGGACCTGGTGTTCCTTCGGGCGGGGCGTGACGTCGCGGTGACGGAGCTTGCCGCCGCGGAGCTGGCGATGCGCGGGCATGGCTCCATCCTGTCGCTGTCCGAAGGGGCCGGCCTCGCCGACCTTGCCGCCGCGGTGGCGGACATCGCCGGGCCGGACCGGATCGTCGTCTTCTGGGATATGGACGCCTTCGCCGACCCGCAGTGCCTCGCGGCGGCGCTCGACCGCGTCATGGAGCGCGCGGCCGACATGGTCTTCGCCGGCGGGCGGCCTTCCGGTCCCGCGCTCGGCCGGCTCATCGCCAGGGGGGCGGCGCTCCGGCAACAGGCGGACATGGGCGATCTGGCGTACTGGGCCAGCGAGCCGGTGACCCCGCTTCCCGAAGCCATGTTCCCCGACATGCCGGACGCGGAAACAGCCGACGCCTCCGCATGCGCTGTCGAGGCGGCTGCGGCATCGGAGCCTGTCGTGAGCGCGGTGCCGCCGATACTCCCGCTTCTTCGAAGAGGACCGCGCTATCGCCTGCCGCGCCTGTTGCGGGCGAGCACATGGTCGGCGGAGAGGAACCGTGCGCGGGTTCACAGGCTGCGCGCGCTCATGACCGGCCTCGGGAGGTCGGGCCAGCCGCAGGCGCTCATCGCGGCGCCGCTCCCCGACGCCGACGCCGAACAGAGCGTGCTCTTGCCCTCGGCGTCGGAGGCGCCGGCGCCCCCGCTCGCGGAACGGCTCATCCTTGCCGATCGGAGCCGGGAGGCGGCCGACTGGTCGCGCCATCTTGACCGCGCCCTGAAATCCAGCGTGCGGCGATTGTCGGGTCACGTCGACGCGGACGGATGTCTGACGTTGTCGGCAGCCGGGCGCACCACCGCCGAAAAGTTCTGTCTGCCACAGGAGACGCAGGCCGCCGTCGACTGCCTTCGAAGGCGGGGCATCCGCCGGCTCGACGTGATCGGCGCCGATATCGTCCCCGAGATCGGACAGCTGATCGAGAAACTCGCCATTCCGTATGACGTGACGATACTCGCGGCGCCTCACGGAGACGCGCTCGGTCCGGAGATGGCGGTGCTCGCCAAGGCACGGCGGGTTTTCGCGCCTCCGGGCGGCGTTGCCGAACAGGTAGCCGCGCTCGCCGGTGGCCGGGTTCGTTCCGCTGCGGTGCCGGGCGCCCGCGAGGCGCGGGCCTTCCATGTCGGGGCCCCGGTGGTGCGGCCCGGCGAGAGGCTGCGTGTGCTGGCGCTCTCCTTCATGCGACCGGAGAGCGAGGACGACGATCTGCGCCGGGTCGCGAGCCTCATCCGCGAGACGGGTTCTCCGATCGAGCTCTCGGCGGCCGGGCAGGCGGGCCGAGCCGCCGTCTATCCCTCGCTCCACTGGCTCGGTCCCTATGACGACCGGCGTCTGATCAGCTATGTCGGCGCGGCGGACCCGCATCTCGTCTGGGTGGTGCTGGAGCGTGACGCCGCCTGCGCGCCCTGTCTGCTCGACGCGATGTGGACCGGCCTGCCATTGCTTGTCACCGGTTCGGCCGACGCCGCGGCGCCGGTTGCCGGGCGGGCGCACACCCGGTTCATTCCCTCCGGCTCGCCGCAGACGGTGGTGGCGTGGTTGAACGCCGTTTATGCGGGGCAGGCCCGGTATTCGGAGCCCGGCCCGTGCGACGACGTTGCTGCCGCCTTCAGCGGCGCGACCTATCTCGACGGGATGACGTGATGCCCATCGCCCGCGAGACCTCGCTCGGCTTTGCCGTCGCCACACGTTCTGGTAGGCGGGGCCTCTCGATTTCGTTTTCGACGTGAGCACGGACGGCGAGACAATGCGCATTCTCTGTGTGGCGGCCTATCGCAGCAATCATGCGGACAGGCATGTCGATCTGCTGGCGCGCCACGGCTTTGACGTGCATCTGGCGGTCATGCAGCCTTTCGTGCCGGAGCGCCCGCCTCTCCACCCCGGCGTCACCGTGCACGATCGCATGACGCTGGCGCCGCCTCCGCCCGGGCCGCCCGCCCGAGCGCCGAAGGACAAGCGCGACGCGCGCCTGCTGCACCTCGCCAACCGCGCCATCCCGTCCAAGGGAGCGGATACGGCCGCGACCTGGCTCGCCGGGCTCATCGATGCTTTGCGGCCCGACGTCCTGCACTCCTTCGCCATCCATCAGGCCAGTTTCCTGACGCTGCTCGCCCGCAAGCAGGCGAGGCGCAGGCCGGTGTGGATCGTCAGCAACTGGGGATGCGACATCCATCATTTCGGGCAGGACCCGCGGCTTAAGGACGAGTATCTCCCCGCCATCCGGGCCACCCTGGCGAAGGCCGACGCCTACTTCGCGGAAACCCGGCGCGATGTGGTGCTGGCGCGCCAGGCCGGCTTTCGCGGCAAGGTTCTGGCGGTGCAGCCGATCGGTGGCGGCTTCGATCTCGCCTGGTTCCGCGCGCTGCGGAGCGGGCAGCCGCCTTCGGCCCGCAACATCATCATGGTCAAGGGCTATGAGGGCAGCGCCAGCGGTTTCTCCGTGGGCCGTGCCTCGATGGCGCTCGAGGCGCTCGGTATGGTGGTTCCGCAGCTCGCGGGCTACGAGGTGAACCTCTACGCCACCATCGATCCGCCGATTCTGCAACGAGCGGCCTGGCTGCGCGACACGCTCGGGGTCAGCGTGCGGATCCATCCGTTTCTTCCCTATGACGAGTTGATGAGGCTGCACGGTCGTGCGCGCTGTTCGATCGGGATAAGCGAAACCGACGGGATTGCGACGTCGGCAATCGAAGCGATGCTGATGGGCAGCGTTCCGATCCAGAGCGACAGTTCCGGGCTGGGGGAATGGATCGCACCGGAGGGAGCGCTTCTGGTCCCGCACGATCAGCCCGCCATGATTGCCGCCGCGCTCGCACGCGCGCTCACGGACGATGCTTTCGTGGACGCCGCCGCCCGCAGCAACGACGCCAGCCTCGATGCCCGCTTCTCCATGGCTGCCGTCGACCCTGCCATCATCGAGATGTACGAGACCGCGCGATCGCTCAAGGGGCGCCGGCTCTTCTCGTTCTGGCGCTAGTCCCGTTCGGCGAGGCCGGAAGCTGTAAGGTCGGAAGCGTTGAACCGCGCGTCGATGGCCGCGAACACTCTCTCGACGTCCTCGAACCGGGATTTTCCGGGAAAGACGATCTCCCTCGTCCCGCCCTTACCGAAAGAGAGGCGCAGGCCGCCCCCGTCGGATCGCAGACGCAGCGCACCGGCCTCGGGGTGAGGCTCTTGCTGTCCCCGCGGCACCAGCACCGGTTCGGTCCCCGGGGGCAGCTCCCACAGCAGCGCCGTGCACAGAAGGCGGAATCTCTCCCATGAGAACACCACCGGCTCGCGGGAAAGCGCCATCCGCGTCTCCCAGAGGGCGGCGATCTCGTCTCCCCGGCCCGATGGGTCGACGAGGGTCAGGTGCGTCTGGACGGCGTCATGCTCGAACAGCGGGTGCGGAACACGGTCGAGAGCCGCCCCGTTGGCGATCAGGTCGGCCAGCGGCGCGTAGGCAGGCTGCGGGCTGACGCCGTAGCGGCGCGCGTACCAGATGGGATCGAAGAACGGAATCTGGGCCCGGTCCGCAAGCATTTGCTGCGCACCGGCGTCCACATAGTGATCGAGCGGACAGAGGCCCCTCTGCCGCACATCGTCATTGGCTTCCAGATACCAGCGGGTCGAGAAATAGGGGTTGGGATCCATCCCTTCGCGCCAGCCGACCTTGCGGTAGTGTTCGCCCGCCGTCATCCCGGACGCATAGACGTCCGCCCGATGCCGGTAGTACCAGGCCTCGTCGATCAGCAGGGCGAAGGGATCTCTCCGCCCCCTCAGGGCGGCCGGCAGATAAGGCCCCAGCCAATCGCGCAGGCGGGCCACCGGGCCCATTCGTTCCAGCCCTGGCGGCGATGCGGACGGGGAGCCACGGCGGCGGCGACGGAACAGCCGGCGCCAGCCTCGCCGTTTGGCCGGCGCGGCCGTCGGGTCCTCGTCCGCCGGAACGAGGCGTTCGGCGTAGAAGCGGGCATCGTCAGGGTTCGGCGCGCCCGGCGGCGCGATCTCGACGGCATCGATCGCCGCCGTATCGGCAAAGAGGGTCCAGAATTCGTGTTCGTCCCGAAGGCTGTTCGCCGCAAGGAACGCGCCGAGCTTCTCGCGTCTGAACAGCGCTCCCCCGATCAGCCCGCTGCTCCGGGGCGGGTGGAAGGTTCCATCGTCGACAACGGGCAGGCAGGCGTCGAGGTCCTCCGCCTGCGCTCTCAGCACCATCCGCACGAGCCTGTCGGCATCCGG
>JAEYTJ010000322.1 GCA_023434095.1 Pseudomonadota bacterium
CGCGCGCCGCCACCGGCGCCTGCTCGCGCGCCAGCGTCGCGAACTGCTCGCCCTCGAACACCCGATTGAGCACCCGCACCCGATCCGGCCGTTCGGGATGCCCGGACGGCGTGAGGTGTTCGAGACAGGCATCGTGCGCGATCAGCAGCGTGGTCATGGCGTTCCCTTGGCGTCCTTCGTCGTGTCGGCCGTCATTGTTTTGGCCCGGCGGCTGGTGGACGATATGCCACGCCGCTGCGCGGGGCCAGCCTCGCCTGTCGATTTCGGCGGCGTCCGGCATGTCGGCCCACGCCAACCTGCCGTTGACCGCTCTGACGGGACGTCCTATCGGAGCGCGCCTGAGCGGGAGATGCAAGCGGTGGCGGATAAAACCAGCGACGGGCCGGATGTGCCGGCGCGCGCGACACGCGTCATGCCGGCGGACGCCGCCGGCATCGCCGAAGCCGCGCGCCTGCTGCGTGCCGGTGGCCTGGTGGCGCTGCCGACGGAGACGGTCTACGGCCTCGCCTGCGACGCCACCGATCCTCGCGCCGTCGCGAGCCTCTATGCCGCCAAGGGACGGCCGAGCTTCAACCCGCTGATTGCCCATGTGCCGGACCTCCCGGCGGCGCGGCAAATCGGCCGCCTTACGCCCGCGGCGGAAACGCTCGCCGCCCGCTTCTGGCCGGGACCGCTGACGCTGGTCGTGCCGGCACATGAGGACGCGACATGTGCCCTCGCCCGCGCCGGCCTCGCCAGCGTCGCGCTCCGCGTGCCGGCCCACCCTGTCGCACACGCCGTGCTGACGGCCGCCGGACGGCCCATCGCCGCCCCGAGCGCCAACCGCTCCGGCCATGTCTCGCCGACCACGGCGGCGCATGTGCTCGCAGATCTCGACGGCCGCATCGACCTGATCCTCGATGCCGGCCCCTGCGCCGTCGGCGTGGAATCCACCATCCTCGACTGCACCGGCGCCGGAGCGCTGCTCCTGCGGCCGGGCGGCCTTCCGCGCGAGGCGATCGAAGCGGCGCTGGGCGCACCGCTCGCTGGCCGCCCCGCCCACGCGCCGGAAGACGGGGACACTCCGCTCGCCCCCGGCATGCTCGCCTCGCACTATGCCCCCTCGGTAGCGGTGCGGCTCGACGCGCGGGAAGTGCTGCCCGGCGAGGCGCTGCTTACCTTCGCCGGCATCCGCCCGCCCGGCAGCGAGGGTGCGGCCCTCATGCGCGACCTCAGCCCGGCCGGCGATCTCGTGGAGGCCGCCGCCAACCTCTTCGCGTTCCTGCGCCAGCTCGACCGAACGGGTGTCCGCGGCGTAGCTGTGGTGCCGCTGCCCGGCCACGGCCTCGGCGAAGCGATCGCCGACCGCCTGCGCCGCGCCGCGGCCCCCCGCGCCGGCTGATCCGTCGCTCGACGGCCACTACCCTTGGGTCATTAACGCTCGGGCAAGGTTAATGCGCGACAACTGGGGGGCCGGACGCTCCCGCGCTTGCCTGTGGCGAAGCGGGCACGCGACGGCTTCCGGCAGGTCGAGTGGCGTTAGGGCGGCGGGCGAACATGCGATTCTCAACGCGCGTTCACAGAATGGGCGTTATCGGCGCGGTCGCGCTGGGACTCTTCGCCGCCGGCTCCACGGCCATCGGCCACCAGGACATCCTGAGCCGGCTCACTCACCAGCCCGGCGTCGCCGAGCGGGCGCGCATTTCCATCCTCGGCGAACCTGTGCGCCTCCTGAAGGCGTCCACCTTCGCCTGGCCGAGCCGCTCCGCGCTGCTGGCCCCCGCTGAAATCGCCTCGCCGCCCCAGCTCGCGCTGGCCACCGATATCAACCGCGCCGGCAAGACCGACCGACTGGCGCTCACGCCCGTCGCCCCGCTCGATGTCGACCCACTTGCCGTTTCCGGCGTCGGCACACCGGCAAGCCTCGCCGGGGCCGGTACCGGCACCCTCTCCGACGGCAGCGGCTTCGCGACGACCGGCACCAGCATCGGCACGGAAGCCGCGGGATTCGCAGGAAGCGGTACCGATCCGCTTGATGCCGATGACACGACCGAGCTTGCCGCCGGCGGTGGCGAAGAGTTCGACGCCGTTCCGGCCGGCGACCCGACCGGCGATCCCGCCCAGTTGGAACGGGATGCCGCGCTGCTCGGCGCCGGCGAAGAAGGCGCGGTTCCGCTGCAGCCCGACAGCATGCTCGCCACGGCTCTGGACGGCGCCGAGACGACGCCCTCCGCCTCCTATGAGGCGGACCCGGCTCTCCCGCTTTATCGGCAGAGCGCCTTCATCTTCGGCCTCACCGACAGCGCGCTGCCGCCACAGCCCTTCCTGCACATGAGCGCCCTGCCCGGGGGCGACGCCGGCACCACCGAGGCACAGAAGGCCGCGGAAGATCTCTCGCACGGCACCCTCGGCCCGACCCCGGCCGAGCGGCTCGGCCTCGCCGGCAAGCGCCGCGAACGGGCGGAAAAGTGCCTCGCCGAAGCGGTCTATTTCGAGAGCCGGGGCGAGCCGAGGCGGGGACAGGTGGCGGTCGCGCAGGTAGTCATGAACCGCGTCTTTTCGGGCTACTACCCCGCCGACATCTGCCGTGCAGTCTACCAGAACGCTCATCGCCGTTTTGCCTGCCAGTTCACTTTCGCCTGCGACAATGTGCGTGACGTCGTGACGGAGCTTGCCCTCTGGGATCAGGCCAAGGAGATTGCCGGCGACATGCTGGAAGGCCGGGTCTGGGACGAGAAAGTCGGCCGCGCCACCCATTATCACGCGCGCTCGGTGCGCCCGAACTGGATCCGCGAGATGCGCAAGCTCGACCGAATCGGCGAGCACACCTTCTACCGCCCTCGCCGATGGACCAGCTGACTCCCGGAACGCGCGCGGCGATGTCGGCCTGAAGGCCGCTTCGCTGCCGCCATCTCCGCGACGGCAGGGGTGACCCGACCGAATCAACAAAGTCGGCTCATCTCGTATCGACCGACCGTCGCGACGACTCCCGGCAGAAGCGGCCCGTGCAGGAACGTCCCACACATGGCGGATGATGCCGACGCAGCAAAACGCGACGCCCTTTCAACCGAACCGGCAATCCGGTGTGAGGTGGTCCACGCGATGGATCGCCCGGTGAAACGAGTCGGGCCCAGCTCGCGGCGCGCCTATTGAGAAGGCAACCGGCGCCGTCGCGGTGAGGATGAGGGGCAGCGCCGGCCAGGGCCCTGCACCAACGAGAAAAGCCCGGTCTCGCGACCGGGCTCCTGATCTCTGGACGATGGCCGATGCGGCCGGTCGCGGCTCAGTTGAGCTTCGACTTCACCTCGGCAACGGCCGCGTCCAGCACGCGGTCGGCGGCGCTACCGGCCAGTTGCGCGGCTAGCAGAACTTCCGAGGCCTTCACCGCCGCGTCGGCGGCGGCGGCCTTCACCTCGGCCAGAGCCTGCGCCTCGGCCTGAGCGATCTTCTGCTCGGCCATCTTGGTGCGGCGCTGGATGAGATCCTCCAGCTTCTGCTTGGCTTCGGAGGCAAGGCGCTCGGCCTCGGCCTTGGCGGTGGTCACGATCGCCTCGGCTTCTTCCTCGGCCTCGCGCTGGCGGCGCTTGTACTCGGCGACGAGCTTCTGCGCCTCTTCCTTCAGCCGGCGCGCCTCTTCCAGCTCGTGGCGGATACGATCGCCGCGTGCATCGAGCTTGGCAGTCATGCCGGAGAAGGCTCCCGCCCGGGCGAGCAGGAGGAAGAAGATGACGAAGGCGACGGCGACCCAGAAAGTATCGCTACCCATGGTGCGCTCCTCAGCCCTTGATGGCGGTGTCGACCGCCTCCTCGACCGCGCCAGGGGCGGGCGTGGTGCCGATCAGCGTGTTGACGATGGCGCCGGCGGCGTCGACCGCGATGCCGCGGACATTGGCCATGGCCGAGGTCTTGGTGGCGGCGATCTGCAGTTCGGCTGCCGCCAGCTTGACGTTCAGCTCGGCTTCCAGCGCCTTGCGGCGCGCTTCGGCGTCCGCCGCGAGCGTGTCGCGCGTCTCGGTGGCGATGCCGTGTGCCTTGTTGCGGGCGCTGGCGAGCGCCTTCTCATAGGCAGCGGCCGCCGCTTCGCTCTCCGCCTTCAGCTTGCCCGCTTCCTCGATATCGTCGGCGATGCGGTCATGCCGCTCTTCGAGGATGGTGGCGATGCGCGGCAGGGCCACGCGGCTCATCAGCAGGTAGAGCGCGGCGAACGCGATCACTAGCCAGAGGAGCTGCGAGGGAAAGGTGTGAACGTCGAAGGGAGGGAAGTTGCTACCGTGTGCTTCTGCTGCGGGCACGGCAATCTCCACACCGCTCGCCGCCGGCAGCGTGCCGGGCGAGGCTTGGGCGACAATGATACCGGCCGGACCGTTGGGCTCGGACATGGGTTCAGACTTCCTCGATCACTGCTGATGGCACCCCGTCCCGGCCGAGCAGGCCCAGCTGGGG
>JAEYTJ010000356.1 GCA_023434095.1 Pseudomonadota bacterium
GGCGAGGCCCTTGAAGCCGGCCGTCGCCGCCTGCTCACCCACCAGCGTCACCGTGGTGCCGACCGCCGCATGGTCGGGCACGTCCATGAACAGGATCTGCGCCGCGCCAGTGAGGATCAGCACCTCCACTCGCCGCGCCTTGTCGGGAATGCCGCGTTCCAGCAGCGTCTTCAGCAGCGCCCGCAGGCTGCCGAACCGTCGCAACGTCGTCGCCGCGATCATCCGCGCCAGCGCCCGGTCGCGGTCCTCCAGCCCCCGGGTCAGCCGCTCCAGCGTTTCCTCGAGCGGATGGCCGGTCTCCAGCACCGCGAGCACCGCATCGGCGGCGGCGCGGCGGGCGGCGAGGCCGGGGGCCTCGGGGGCGGGCACGGAGCCGGCGGAAGCGCCGGAAGGCGGGCGGCGGGAGGAGGAGCGGATGTCTTTCATCGCGATGGGACTAGGCCGAGCCGCACGGGAAGGCAACCTTATCCGCAACTTCC
This sequence comes from Pseudomonadota bacterium, assembly GCA_023434095.1. Lineage (GTDB taxonomy): Bacteria > Pseudomonadota > Alphaproteobacteria > Rhizobiales > Xanthobacteraceae > Ancylobacter. The sequence goes on from JAEYTJ010000356.1 coordinate 480, forward strand.
CGCCAGCGGTGCATCCAAATGGCGGCACGGGGGTTGTCGAATAGGGTTCGAATGGGCCCTAATCCCCTTATGCCGTCTCCCCCGGCCCGTCCTGCAGCGAACGGAACATGCCCAGCAAGATCCTCATCGCCGATATCGGCGGAACCTCCTCCCGCCTCGCCCTTGTCGACCCGGACGGCGTGCCGCGCGACATCCAGATCCACCGCAACGACGATTTTTCCGGCTTCGAGCGGATGATCGAGGCCGATCTCGCCCAGCGTGGCGACGGCGCACGGGCGTCGGTCGGCGGCGCGGTGCTGGCGGTGGCGGGACCGGCGGACGAGGAGGTGATCCGCCTGACCAACCGTGACTGGTCGTTCTCCAAGCGCGAGATACGCCGCTATTTCGGCTGGCAGAAATTCAACGTGCTGAACGATTTCGAGGCGCTGGCCCTCGGCGTGCCGGCACTGACGGCGGAGGATCTCGTCGCGGTCGGCGGCGGCCATGCGGAACGCGATGCGCCCATTCTGGTCTGCGGTCCCGGTACCGGCTTCGGCACCGCCATGCTGGTGAAGACCGGCCGCAACCGCATGGTGCTCACCGGCGAGGGCGGGCGGGTGCGGCTCGGCGCCGCCGATTCGGAAGAGGCGCTGCTGCTCGGTCACATGGTGCGCGAGCTTGGCCCGGTGGTGGTGGAGCATGCGCTCTCCGGCTCCGGCCTCGCCCGCATTCACCACATCCTCTCCGGCGCCAGCCTGCCGCCCGAAGAGGTGATCGCGGCGGCAAAGCGCGACGACGACGCGGCAAAGCACAGCTGCCACGTCTTCCTGCGGCTGTTCGGGCGCATCGCCGGCGATCTCGCGCTCATCACCAATGCGCGCGGCGGCGTGTTTCTTGCCGGCGGGGTCTCGGTCGGCCTCGCCCCGCTGTTCGCGGATTCGGCGTTCCGCGCCGCGTTCCAGGAACATCCGCCCTTCGAGGCGCGCCTGGCCGAGATGCCGGTGCATGTCATCACCCATCCGACGCCGGGGCTGATCGGCTGCGGCCAGTTCGGCGGCCGCGTGGCGCGTACGCTCAAACCCGGTCTGCGCGTGGTGTGAAGAGGGCAGCGTCCGCCTGCGCCTCCAGCGCGGCGGGGTCGAAGCCCGCGCGCTCCAGCGTGGCGCGCATATGCGGGGGCAGCGGCGCCCGCACATCCACCGCCTCGCGCCCCTTCTTCTGCGGGATCACCGCGCGGCGGGAATGCAGGTGCAGGATCGGCCCGCCCGGCAGGCGCGAGGCGCCGCCGTAAATGCTGTCGCCCAGTATCGGGTGGCCGATGGCGTCGAGATGCACCCGCAGCTGGTGCGTGCGGCCGGTGAGCGGGGACAGCGCCAATACGGCCAGCCCCTCGCCTGCCGCGATCGTCTCCCACTCGGTGATCGCTTCCTGCCCCTTGGGGTCCACCGCCATCCACCAGCCGCGGGTGGGCGAGCGCTTGGCGAGCTTCAGCTCGATCCGCCCGCGGTCCTGCGCGGGGACGCCGCGCACCACGGCCATGTAGGTCTTGCCCACCGTGCCGTCGGCGAAGGCCTTGCCGAGGTCGGCCAGCGCCTTGCGGTGCCGGCCGAGCACGAGGCAGCCGGAGGTGTCCTTGTCGAGCCGGTGCGCGAGTTCGGGCGCGTTGGGCAGGCCGAAGCGCAGCGCGTCGAGATGGTCCGCCAGCGTCTCGCCGCCCTTCGGCCCCTTGTGCACCGCAAGGCCCGCCGGCTTGTCGATGACCAGCATCATGCCGTCCCGGTAGAGCACGCGGGCGGCGATGTCGAAGGGGGCGGCGGCGAGAGCGGAGTCCATGCGCTCTCAGAGCACGAAGCGGCGCAGGCGTCGAGGGGGCGGGGCCGGTCCGGTCTCAGGACGACGCTGCTGTTGACGAGCCACGTCATCCTGAGGCGGGAGCGAAGCGAGCCTCGAAGGATGCCCGCGCGTCGAGAGGCGCTACTTCGCCACCCAGCCGCCATCCATCTGCTGCAGCGCGCCGGTGATGGAGCGCGCCGCGTCGCCGGCGAGGAACACCGCCAGCGCCGCCACCTCCTCGACGGTCACGAACTGCTTGGTCGGCTGCTCCGCCAGCAGCATGTCCTTCACCTGCTGCTCGGTCATGCCGCGCGCCTTCATGGTGTCGGGAATCTGCTTCTCCACCAGCGGCGTCCAGACATAGCCGGGGCAGATGGCGTTGACGGTGATGCCGAAGGGCGCCGTTTCCAGCGCCACCGTCTTGGTCAGGCCGGCAATGCCGTGCTTGGCCGCGACATAGGCCGACTTGAACGGCGAGGCGACCAGCGCATGGGCGGAGCCGGTGTTGATGATGCGGCCCCAGTGGCGCGCCTTCATGCCCGGCACGGCGGCCTTGATGGTGTGGAAGGCGGCGGAAAGGTTGAGCGCGAGGATCAGGTCCCACTTGTCGTCCGGGAACTCCTCCACCGGCGCGACATGCTGCATGCCGGCATTGTTGACGAGGATGTCGACCGAACCGAGCTGTTCTTCGGCAAAGGCGATCAGCCCCGCGCAGGCGGCGGCCCTGGTGAGGTCGGCGTCGGAATAGAGCGCCTTGACGCCGAAGTCGCTCTCGATGCCGGCGCGCAGCGCCTCGATCTCGGCCGCATCGCCGAAGCCGTTCAGCGTGACGTTCACCCCCTCGGCGGCGAAAGCGCGGGCGATGGCGAGGCCGATGCCGCTGGTCGAGCCGGTGACGACGGCGTTCTTACCCTTCAAGGACATGCACGGTTCCTCATTCGACAGGACGCGCGGCGAGGGCGCGCAGCAAGGGAGCCGCGACGAACCGCCCGCCGCAAGATAGGGCGGGGCGATGACGTGACCATCACCGCCCCGCTTCGGAAAGTCACACGGCGGGGATCACGGCTGCTTGAGGCAGACCGCGACCACGTCCTTCACCGGATGCTCGCAGGCGACGACCGTCTTGCCGCCGTCGTCGGCGAAGGAGGCGATGTGCTGGAACCCGCGCTCGGTATTGACGCAATAGCCCGAGACGATCACCTCGCCGCTCTCGCAGCTGCTGGTGCAGCCCGCCGCCGGGCAAGGCACGCTGCGCACGGTGAGCGACGACGCGCCGGGTGCCCCCGCCGTGCCGGCGGTCCCGGCGGTCCCGGCGGGACCCGCAGGACC
>JAEYTJ010000361.1 GCA_023434095.1 Pseudomonadota bacterium
CCGGATGACCGACCTCATCTACACCCATTGCACGGTGCGGGTGCCGGGCGAGCCGGGGCGGTTCCTCATCAACCCCTATGGGCACCGCTGGGAGGAGATCACCGCTGCCTCGCTGGTGAAGATCGACGTGGACGGCAACAAGGTCGGCGACAGCCCGCACCGGGTGAATCCGGCCGGCTTCACCATCCATTCCGCCGTGCATATGAGCCGGCACGACGCGGCCTGTGTCATCCACACTCATACCCGCGCCGGCATGGCGGTGGCCTCGCTGAAGGAAGGGCTGCTGCCGCTCAACCAGATCGCGCTGCAATTCTATGGCCGGCTCGGCCTGCACGACTATGAGGGCATCGCGCTCGATCTCGACGAGCGCGAACGCATCATCGCCGATCTCGGCACGCATTGCGGCCTGCTGCTGCGCAATCACGGCCTGCTCACGGTCGGGCGCAGCGTCGCCGAGGCGTTCAACCTGATGTTCTATCTGGAGCGCGCCTGCGAGGTGCAGGTGGCGACCCTTTCCATGGGCCGCGAGATCGTGCTGCCGCCGCCGGATGTCTGCGAGAAGGTCGGCGCGCAATACGACCAGATGAATTTCGACGACGGCGACCTTCAACTCGAATGGGACGCGCATCTGCGCCTGCTCGACGCGCTCGATCCGTCCTACCGCACCTGAACATTCAAGGGATCAGCAAGATCCGAACGCCTGGGAGCACGCACATGACCACCGAGACGAGTGCCGCCGCCGGCAGCTTCGACTGGACCCTGCCGGCCAGCGATTATTGCGATCCCGCGCTTTACGAGCGCGAGCGCAAGGAGATTTTCGCCCGCAACTGGATGCTGTTCACCTGGTCGGAGCGGCTGCAGAAGCCCGGCGACTATGTGACCGGCACGCTGGCGGGGTATCCCGTCTTTGTCATCCGCGACGATGAAGGGGTGGTGCGTGCCTTCCACAATGTCTGCCGCCACCGCGGCGCGCAGCTGTTGGAGAAAGAGGAGGGCCATTGCGGCAAGCTGGTGGTCTGCCCCTATCACAGCTGGAGCTTCACCCGTGACGGCGCGCTGAACAAGGCGGTGGATTTCGGCGAGGGCATTACGTTCGACCCGAAGGCGTGGGGGCTCTACGCCATCGACGCCGAGGAATGGCGCGGCCTCGTCTTCCTGCGCATCGCCCGCGGCGGCGAGAGCCTCATCGACTGGCTCGGCCCGATCCACGCCATGGCGGCGGATTATCCGCTGGAGCAGCAGCATTATTTCATGTCGAAGGACCGCGATTGCGCCGTCGACTGGAAGGTCTATGGCGAGAACTATCTCGAATGCTACCACTGCCGGACCATGCATCCGGGCCTGTGCCAGTCGCTGGATATCGACAATTACCGCATCGACACCTACCCGAAGGACAAGTTCTTCCACCTGCACGCGCCCAAGCGCGATGGCGGGCTGACGCGGGGGCTGTACTTCTATCGGTTCCCCTTCCTCATGCTGAACCTCTATGACTGGGGCTCGTCCATCGCCACCATCGAGCCGCTGGGGCCGGGACGCATCCGCCACATCAACTGGTACTTCTTCACCGATGTCTCGCCGGAGAAGGCGGAAGAGAACCGCCGCTCGGCCGAGTGGTCGGCGCAGATCGTGACCGAGGATCTCGACATCATCACCGGCGTGCAGCGCAATCTCGCGGCGGGAATCTACACGCGCGGGCCGCTGTCGCCGAAAAATGAGTATTCGGTCAAAGCCTTCCAGGACATGTGCCGCGAAGGACTTGAGCCCAAGGCCCCGCTGCGCGGCGTCGCTGCGGAATAATTCGTGCCGTCCTTCGGAATGCGATCCGTCAGCATGGGGTTGAAGCGATGAATGCCGACGTTACCGTGGGCAAGGTTTACGACGCCATCATTATCGGCGCCGGGCATAATGGGCTGGTCTGCGCCAATTATCTCGCCAAGGCGGGACAGAAGGTGCTGGTACTGGAACGCCGCGATGTCGTCGGCGGGGCGGCGGTGACGGAGGAGATCGCGCCCGGCTTCCGGGCGTCGATCTTCTCCTACCTCATGAGCCTGCTGCACCCGCGCATCATTCGCGAATTGGAGCTGAAGAAGCACGGGCTGGAAGTGCTGCCCTGCTCGGACATGGTCTCCCCGCTGGACGGGGAGGACTACATCCTGTTCTCCGACAATATCGCCAAGTCGCAGGCGAGCTTCGCCCGCTTCTCCAAGCACGACGCGGACATCTACCCTGAATTCGACCGCTACCTCAACGAAGCGGCAAATGTCGTGCGCAAGCTGTTGTGGGAGACGCCGGTCGATCCGACCAAGCGCGACTGGCGCACCTTCAAGGACGGGGCGTCGCTGCTGTGGCGGCACCGCAAGATCGGGCGCAAGATGTACCGCATCGTCGATATGCTGACGATGAGCGCCTATGACTTCCTGCGCGAATGGTTCGAGGATGAGCGCGTCATGGCGGTGCTGGCCTATTACGCCTCGATCGGCACCTTCGCCGGACCGAAATCCCCCGGCTCGGCCTATGTCATCATGCACCACATCATGGGCGAGCATGAGGGCGCCGGTGGCTGGGGCTTCATCAAGGGCGGCATGGGCGCCATCACCCAGGCGCTGGCCTCCTCGGCGCGCGAGAAGGGTGTCGACATCGTCACCGGCGCGCCGATCCGGGAAGTGCGCGTGCAGAATGGCCGCGCCACGGCGGTCTCGACCACGACAGGCGAGACCTATGCGGCCAAGACCATCATCTCCAATGCCAGCGCCAAGACGCTCTATCTCGACCTCGTCGGCGAGACGCATCTGCCGGAGGAGGTGGTGCGGGAGATCAAGGGCTATCGCACCTTCTCCACCGCCTTCAAGATGAACATCGCCTGCGAGCGCCCGCCGCAATACCGCATCCTCGACCGGGTGCGGCGCGAGGGGACGCTGGGGAATTTCGACTACCCCACCTATATGCACATCGCGCCCGACATCGATTATCTCGAGCGCGCCTATGACGACGCCAAGCATGGCTGGTACTCGTCGCGCCCCTTCATCACCCCCGTGGTGCCGACCATGGTGGACACCACGCTGGCCCCGCCCGGCAAGCATGTGGTCAATCTGTTCGGCGGCCACGCCCCCTACACGCTGAAGGACGGCGACTGGGCCAATGAGAAGGAGAACTTCCGCAAGACGGTGTTCGACACCATCGAGGAGTACGCCCCCGGCTTCCGCGACGATGTGATCGAGGCGCAGCTGCTCGTCGCGCCCGACATCGAGAACATCGTCAACCTGCCGCAGGGCCACATCTTCCATGGCGAGCTGTCGACCGACCAGCTGTTCTTCCAGCGGCCGGTCTCGGGCTATGCGGATTACCGCACGCCGGTGAAGGGGCTTTATATCTGCGGCTCCTCCATGCATCCCGGCGGCGGCGTGTCCGGCATTCCCGGCTTCAACGCCGCCCGCGAGGTGATGCGGGACATCAAGTCCCGGCGGAACTGACGGCAACACGAGAGGCCCGAACCGGGCCCCTCGCAGCCCGGCTCAGCCGATCGTGGCGGCGACCGCCTCGACGGCGACGCGCGTGGCCTCGACCACGATGTCCGCTTCCTCCCGCGTCAGGCACAGCGGCGGGGCGAAGCCGATGATGTCGCCCTGCGGCATGGCGCGGGCGATCACGCCGCGCTCCAGCATGGCGGCGGCGACGCGCGGGCCGACCTTCTCCGTCGTCTCGAAGAAGGCGCGCTCATCCTTGTCCCGCACCAGTTCCACCGCCGCCAGCAGGCCCTCGCCGCGCACGTCGCCGACGAAGCGGTGGCCGGCGAGCGCGTCCTTCAGCGCGGCGTTGAAATAGGCGCCGGTCTCGCGGGCATTGGCGACGAGGTCGAGCTCGTCCACCAGCTCAAGATTGGCGACGCCGGCCGCCGTGCAGAGCGGGTGCGAGGAATAGGTCCAGCCATGGCCGATGGGGCCGTATTCGTCCGAGCCCTGCTCCAGCACGCGCCAGACCTTCTCCGAGACGATGACACCGGAGAGCGGCGCATAGGCGGAGGTGAGGCCCTTGGCGATGGTGATGAGGTCCGGTTCGATGCCGTAATGGTCGGAGCCGAACATGCTGCCGAGCCGGCCGAAACCGGTGACCACCTCGTCGGCGATCAGCAGGATGTCGTATTTCTTCAGCACCGCCTGGATCTTCGGCCAGTAGCCGGCCGGCGGCGGCACGATGCCCCCGGTGCCCAGCACCGGCTCGCCGAT
>JAEYTJ010000016.1 GCA_023434095.1 Pseudomonadota bacterium
AGCTGGCCGAGCGAGAAGGCGGGCGGCATCAGCTCGAACACGACGGGCCGGTATTTGATCTTGCCGCGCAGCCGGGCGATGGCGAGCGCCAGCATGCGGCGATGGTCCTCGCGCATCTCGCTTCCCGAGGGCGCGGCGGCCACGCGCTCGGAGCCGCGCTCGCGCAGCGCCTCGCCCACCAGCCCGGCCTCATAGAGCAGCTCGTAGCGCTCCAGCACCCGCTCCTCGTTCCAGCCGGCCTCCGCGCCGCCGCTGGCACCGCCGAAGCACAGGGCGATGCGCTCGGCACGCCGCTCGCTCAGCCGCCCCTGCGCGGCGCCAGCCGCCCAGGCGCGCAGCCCGTGTTCCAACGTGTCGAGCACGGCCGGGCGCCCGCCGCGCCAGTCCTCCCACGGAAAATAGCGGTACCAGCTCTGCCAGGCCGCATCGGTGTCGCCGGCCGGGCGGGCCTCGCGCACGAGGGCGAGATAGGCCAGCGAAAGCGCGCGCGTGCCGTCCTCGCCGCGGTCGCGGTCGCCGAAGGTGTAGAGCTGCTCGACATAGCCGAGTTCCTGCAGCGTCTGCCGCTCCACCCAGCTGCGCAGGCCCATTTCCAGCGTGCGATGGCCACGCTCCAGCGGGCCGGAGGGCAGCGAATCGCGCCCGTCCTCATGGCGCAGGGTCAGCACCTTCGGATCGTCCCCGGTCACCGCCACGATCACCGCCGACAGGCCGATGGCGAGCGCCGGCTCCGGCGCGAGCGAAGCGGGGGCGGCCGCGCGAGGGTCTTGGGTCGGCGAGGTCGGCATCGTCTTCCGGGCGGTGAGGTCGTTCGGGGCGCGTGCCGTGCACAATAGCACGCCGGCGGCGGCCCTGCTTGCGTGGACGGCCGGGGAATGGCACTCCGGCGGAGGATGAAACGGAGGCGCAGATGAGCGGCAAGGTGGTTCTACCCGGCGGTCACAAGGTTCCGGCGCTCGGCATCGGCACCTGGATGATGGGCGAGCGCCCCGAGGCGCGGGCCGAGGAGACCGAATCGGTGCGTCTCGGCGTCGAACTCGGCCTCACCTTGGTCGACACGGCGGAAATGTATGGCGAGGGCGCCTGCGAGCGCTTTCTCGGCGAGGCGCTGGCCGGTCTGCGCGACAAGGTTTTCCTCGTCACCAAGGTCTACCCGCACAATGCGAGCCGCAACGGCGTGGTCTCCGCCTGCGAGCGCAGCCTGCGCCGGCTGAAGACCGACCATATCGACCTCTATCTGCTGCACTGGCGCGGCAGCGTGCCGCTGGCCGAAACCATCATCGGCTTCGAGCACCTCAAGAGCCAGGGCAAGATCCGCGACTGGGGCGTGTCGAATTTCGACACCGACGACATGAACGAATTGTACGAAACCCCCGGCGGCGAAGCCTGCGCCGCCAATCAGGTGCTCTACAACCTCACCCGTCGCGGGCCGGAATGGGACCTGCTGCCGTGGCTGCAGGAACATGAAGTTCCGCTCATGGCCTATAGCCCGATCGAGCGCGGGCGGCTGAAGAGCACCGGCGTGCTGGCCGACCTCGCCGCCAAGCACAATGCCCGGCCCTATCAGATCGCGCTGGCCTGGGCGCTGCGCATGCCCGGCAACATCGTCATCCCCAAGGCCTCGCGCGCCGCCCATATGCGCGAGAATGCCGGCGCCCGCGACATCCGGCTCGATGCGGAAGACCTCGCCGCGCTGGATGCCGCCTTTCCGCCGCCGAGCCGCCGGCGGTCGCTGGAGATGCTGTAAAAGCCCTTCAACCGCCGGCCGCGACGCCGGCCAGCCAACGGCGAACGATACTCTCCTCGTCGGACAAAAGACCGGCGAGGAGAGCGGGTTCGAGGCCGTAAACCCGCGCCTTGGCCGCGGTGAGCCGGGCCTCGCCTTCCGGGGTCAGGGCGATCTGCTGGATGCGCCCGTGCACCGCATGGGGACGACGGGCCACGAGCCCGGCCCTGAGCAGATTGGCGATGATGGTGCTCATCGTCTGCGGTGTCAGCAAGGCGAGGCGGGCAAGCTCCGCCCCCGACTGGGCAGGATAGGCTTCCAGCATCACCAGAGCCGCGAACTGCGCCGAGGTAAGGTCGAGATCGCCCAGCACCGCCTCCACGCGCTGGCGGTGCACATGCGCCGCCTGGCGCAGCAGATAGCCGAGATGGCCGTCGGTGCCGCGCTTGCCCTCGCCCGGGGTCGGCAGGAGGTCGTCGACGGAGTTGCGCATTATCAGAGCCCTGATATTATGTTCGTTCTCTGATAATAATCCATCCCGCTGGTTCACTCCACCATGACAATTCCCGAGAGCGCCCCGGCGGCGCCGTTCTCCTATGCCGGTTTGCAGGACATCGCCCCGGCCGCCACGAGCGCGCTGCGCGCCCTCAGCCAGTCGGTGGATGCCGGCCTCGACAAGGGGCTGGTCGAACTGGTCAAGATCCGGGTGTCGCAGATCAATGGCTGCGCCTTCTGCACGGCGTTTCACCTCGCGCTGGCCCGCCGCCTCGGCGTCGAGGCGGCGAAGATCGATCTGGTGGCGGTGTGGCGCGACGCCGGCCTGTTCACGCCGCGCGAGCGGGCGGCGCTGGCCTGGGCGGAGCAGCTCGCCGCCATGCCGGTTGGTCCGGTGCCGGACGATGCGCTGGCGCGGCTCGGCGCGGCTTTCGCGCCTGACGAGGTGGTGCATCTCACCCTCGCCATCGCCACCATCAATGCCTGGAACCGCATTGCCGGCGGGCTGCGCTTTCCGCCACCTTCCTGATCGCGGGCCGGCACGGGAGGACGAGCGGGTCCGCTCCCGTTCACGGCGCCGGGCAGGCCACCGTCCGGCGCCGTGCATCGGCGAACAGGTAGACGGCGACGGCCACCACCACGAGCGCGCCGCCGAACAGCGCCGGCGCCCCCACCCGCTCGTCATAGGCCAGCCACACCCAGAGCGGGGACAGCGCCACGTCGAGCAGCAGCAGCAGGCCGGTCTCGCCGGAGCGTATGTGCCGCCCGCCCATCAGGGTGAGCACATTGGCGAGGCCGGAGGTGAGAACGCCGAGCAGCGCGCAGGCCCAGAGCGAGGCGGCCGGCGGCAGGCCGGTCGAGGCCAGCGGCAGGGCGATCACCGCCGCCCCCACGGCGGAGACGAGGCTGATCAGCATCAGGTCGAGACCGGGGTGCTTCTTGGCCTGCACCAGCAGCCCGCCCCAGCTCAGCGTCATCAACCCCGCCACCAGCATGCCGGCGGCATCGCCCGCCGACATGGCGGCGCCGGCGGTAATGGCGATGCCGGCCGCTGCCACCAGCGCCGCCGCGCCGAAGCGCCGGCTCAGCTTCTCGCGCAGCAGCCACAGGCCGAGCAGCCCGGTGACGAAGGGCAGGGTGGCATAGACGGTCATGACCGCCGCCACCGAGGTGAGCTGCAGCGCGGCGATGTAGCCGACATTGCCGCCGACCGCGAGGCCGAGGGCGACGAGGCCGGCGGGGGCGACGATGTTCCGCAGCGCCTGCGCCTTGTCGCGCGTCGCCAGCAGCCAGAACGGCGCCAGCGCCAGCGCGGCGAACACCGAGCGCCAGAGGATGATGGTCCACGCATCGAGATCCGCCATGCGCACGAACAGGCCGACGAGGCTCCACAGCAGGGTCGAGAACAGCACCACGCCGAGGCCGATGGCGCGCCGGGACACGAAGATGCCGGGCGAGTCCGGCTCATGCGGGGCGGGCGCTGTTGCAACGGGTGCGTGCACGCTAGGCTTCGGCACGATGGACATGGGCGCCTCTGTGTGTTCCGATCCGCCCCAGGATACGCAACAGTAGACCGGTCGTCTAGTATGATGGAAAAGCCATCCACGCGCGACAGGATCGTCGTCGCAGGTCGAAGGGCCATGTTGGAACAGGGCTATGAAGGCACCGGCATCGGCCCGCTTCTGGCGTCGGTGGCGGTGCCCAAGGGCTCCTTCTACCATTTCTTCGCCAGCAAGGAGGATTTTGCCGCCGCGGTGCTCAAGGCCTATGCCGGCCAGTACCGCCAGCAGCGGCAGGCGCTTTTCGCCGATGCGGGCCTTAGCCCGCTGGAGCGCATCCAGCGCCATTTCGTGCAGGTGGAACTCGATTCGGCCGAGGCCTCGGTGCCCGGCTGCCTTTACGGGGCCCTCGCCCACGCCGCCCCCAGCCTCGGCGAGGAGCTGCGCGGCCAGCTGGCGGAGGTGCTCGCGGCCTGGGAACAGGACCTCGCCACCCTCATCGCCGAGGCCCAGCGGGCCGGCGAGGTCGAGGGCGGGCTCGACCCGGCCGAGACGGCGGCGCATCTCATCGACCTCTATGAGGGGGCGGTGATCCGTGCCCGTGCCGGCGACGGGCCGGCGGCCTTCGCCCGCTTCCGCAAATTCGCTCTCGCGACGCTGCGGCGCGGCGCCGGTCCGGCGGACCCTCTCGACAGCCGGGCCGCCGCCCCCTAAGCCGTCCACCCTCCATCGCCGGATTTTCCCGTGCCGCAGTCCCCGCCGATCCGTCTCGAAAACGTCACCCTCGCGCGCGGCGGGCGGACGGTGCTCGACAACCTCTCGCTCGACATCGCCGAGCGCCGCGTCGGGCTGATCGGCACCAATGGCTCGGGGAAAAGCTCGCTGGTGCGCCTACTCAACGGACTGCTCGCCGCCGACAAGGGGCGCGTCAGCGTCCACGGGCTCGATGCGGCGACGCAGGCGGGCGAACTGCCGCGCAAGGTCGGCTTCATCTTCCAGAACCCCGACCACCAGATCATCTTCCCCACCGTGGCCGAGGAAATCGCCTTCAGCCTCGAACAGGCGGGAATGCCGCGCCGGGAGGCGGCGAAAGAGGCGGTTCCCGCGCTCGCCCGTTTCGAGCGCGCCCATTGGGCGGAGCGGCCGGTGCACGCGCTTTCGGAAGGGGAGAAGCAGTTCCTCTGCATCATCGCCGTGCTGGTGATGCGGCCCGCGCTCCTCATTCTCGACGAGCCGTTCTCCAGCCTCGACCTGCCCACCCGTCGGCGGCTGGAGACGCTCATCGCCGGGCTGGAGCAACAGGTGATCCTCGTCGCCCATGAACTCGACGCCTTCGCCGGCTATGACCGCGTGGTCTGGCTGCATGGGGGCCGCCTGCGCGGCGACGGCCCGCCCGAAGAGGTCATCCCCGCCTACCGCGCCTTCGCCGAGGCGCTGGCGTGAGCGCGCAGGGCGCGTTGCGTGTCCCGGACAAGCCGCGCGCAGCGTGGCGCCGATCCGGGACCCAGGAGAGACTCTTTCTGGCCGTTGTTTTGCTTCGGCAAGAGCATCAGCCGCCTGCGGCGGAGTCGGGCGCTGGGTCCCGGCGCGGCGCTTCGCCTTCGGCTCCGCCGGGCGGGGACGCGTGAGGTGTTGACGTGATCTCGCTCTATCTCGCGCAGCGTACGTGGCTGCACGCCATTCCCGCCGGAGGCAAGCTGCTCGCGCTGGCGCTGGTCAGCCTCATCGCCGCGCCGCTCGACAGCCTGCCCGCCATGGCCGGGCTGCTTCTCGCCGTGCTGGCGCTCTATGCCTCGCTCGGCAAGGCCGCGCTGGCGCAGATCGCGCTGCTGCGCCCGCTCTGGCCGCTCTTCCTCATCCTGCTGGTGTTCCATTGGTGGAACGGCGACATTCTCGCCGGCGTCCTCGTGCTCGCCCGCATCCTCGCCATGGTGCTGCTCGCAAACGCTGTGACCATGACCACGCGCATGGACGCGATGATGGACGCGGTCGAGCCGCTGCTGCGCCCGCTCGCCCTGTTCGGCGTGTCGCCGCGCGCCGTGGCGCTCGCGGTGGCGATGATGATCCGCTTTGTGCCGCTGCTCTTCGCGCTGTGGGAGGCGCTGAACGACTCGTGGCGGGCCCGCACCGGCCGGCGCGGCGGCTGGCGCCTGCTCGCGCCTTTCTGTATCCAGACACTCCGATTGTCGCATCACACCGCCGAGGCGCTGGCCTCGCGGGGCGGCGCCCCCCGGCAAGACCGCAGATGAGGAACCGCCGATGAAAGACCGCAGCCTCGTGCAGATCGCCCTCTATGCCGCCATTTTCGCGGTGCTCGGCCTGCTGCCGCGCTTCGATCTTCCCTTCGCGGCCGGCGTGCCGATCACCGCCCAGAGCATGGGCGCGATGCTGGCCGGCGTGATGCTCGGCGCCTGGCGCGGGGCGCTGGCCATGGTGCTGCTGCTGTTCGTGGTCGCGCTCGGCGCGCCGCTGCTGGCCGGCGGGCGCGGCGGGCTCGGCGTCTTCTTCACCCCGTCCGTCGGCTTCATATTCGGCTGGATCGCGGTGGCCTTCGTCTCCGGCTGGCTCATGCAGGCGCTGCGCCGGGCCCCCGTCTTCCCCGCCGCGCTCATCGCCGCCGTCATCGGCGGCATCGTGGTGATGTATGCCTTTGGCATTGCCGGCATGGCGCTGGTCGGCGGGCTGTCGGTGATGGATGCCACCAAGGCCTGCCTCGTTTTCATTCCCGGCGACGCCATCAAGGCGGTGCTGGTGGCGCTGATCGCGCAGACCGTGGCGCGCGGCCTGCCGGAAGCTCTGCTCTCACGCAACGCCTGAGGCGATGGCCCTCACGATCGGCGCCAGCCTGCCCGCCCTCGCGGCGGCCGAACCCGCACGGCCGGCGCTGATCTGCGACGACGAGGTGGTGACGCGGGCCGCGCTCGCCGCCCGCATCGGGGGCCTCGCCGTGCATCTGGCGGCGACCACCACGCCCGGCGCGGGCATCGCCCTTGCCATGGGCAACGCGCCGGAGCTGGTGGAAGCCTTCTTTGCCTGCGCCATCAGCGGCCGGCAGGCGCTGGTCTATGATCCCGGCTGGCCGGCCCCCTACCGCGCCGCCATCGATGCCGTGCTCGCCCCGGCCCTCACGCTGGAGGCCCTGCCCAACCTCGCCCCCGCGCCGTTCCCGCCGCCGCCCGCGCCGGAGGCGCCGTTCTATGTGGGCTTCACCTCCGGCTCGACCGGCCTGCCCAAGGGCTACCGGCGCGCCCACCGCTCCTGGATCGACAGCTTCGCGGTGAGCGACGCGGAGTTCGGCCTGAGCGAAGACGACGTGGTGCTGGCGCCGGGCGGGCTCGCGGCCTCGCTGCATCTCTATGGCGTCGTCCACGCGCTGCACATCGGCGCCACGGCGGTGATGATGCGCCAGTTCCACCCGCGCCGCGCCTTGCGCCTCATCGCCCGCCACGGCGTCACCGCGCTCTACGCCACCCCGACGCAGCTGCAGATGCTCGTCGAGGCCGGGGCCGGCGAGCGTTTTCCGAGCCTGCGTCTCATCATGATCTCCGGCGCCAAATGGCGGGCGGAAACGCGGGCGGCGACGCTGGCGCTGTTTCCCACGGCCGGCATCGCCGAGTTCTACGGCGCCTCGGAAACCAGCTTCATCACCATCTCCCACCCAAATGAAGCCGTGCCCGCCGGCTCGGTCGGCCGGCCGGCCCGGGGCGTCACTCTTCGCATCCGCGACGCGGCGGGGCGCGATCTCCCGGCCGACGAGGCGGGGGCGATCTGGGTCGGCAGCACCCTGCTGTTCGATGATTACGCCTGCGGTCATGCGCCGGAAACCCGCCGCGAAGGCGGCTTCCTCACCATCGGCGACCATGGGCGGCTGGACGAGGCCGGCTTCCTCTATCTGCACGGGCGCGAGAAGCGCATGCTCGTTACCTCGGGGCTGAACGTCTATCCCGAGGAGGTGGAGAGCGTGCTGGCGACCCTTCCCGGCATCGCGGAGGCCGCCGTTTTCGGCCTGCCGGACCCTTTGCGCGGCGTCGAGCTGGTGGCGGTGCTGCGCGGCACCTTTGACGAGCCGGCCCTGCGCGCCGCCTGCCGGGCGCTGCTGCCGGCGGCGAAGATACCGCGCCGCTTCCTTAGCCTGGAGCACTGGCCGCGCACCTCCGGCGGCAAGGCGGATCTCAGGGCGCTGGAAGCAATCGCGCGCGAAAGGCTGACGCGATGAACCCGGCTTTCATTGTCGCCGCCCGCCGCACGGCGGTGGCTCCGCGCGGCGGCGCCTTCCGCGCGGTGGAGGCGCACGACCTTGCCGTCCCGGTGCTGCGCGCCTGCCTCGATGATGCGGGCGTCGCGGCGAACCCGGTCGATTACGTCATTCTCGGCAATGCTCTGTCCGGCGGCGGCAATGTCGCCCGCCTCGCCGCGCTGGCCGCCGGCCTTTCCGAGCACGTGCCGGCGCTGACCATCGACACCCAATGCTGTTCCGGGCTCGACGCCATCCAGCTGGCGACGCGAATGGTTGAATCGGGCGCGGCGCAGCTCGTGCTGGCCGGCGGGGTGGAGAGCTTCAGCCGGGCCGACCAAGCCGCTTTCGCCATCGACAGCCATGCCAGGGCGCTGGCGGCGCGGGCGCGGCTGGCGGCGGAAATCGTGCCGGTGGCCGGCCTTTCCCTCGACAGCTTCGCCCGCGCGCTGACCCCGGCTCTGTGCGCCCGCGCGCCGGTGCTTCACCGCGACGGCGAGACCGAACTGGACGCGGCCGGCGTCGCGGTGGAGGCGGACGCCGCCGCCATCGTGCTGGTGGCCTCGCGCGAATGGGCGGAGCGATGCCGGCTCGCCGGCCGCGAGCTGTGCGAGGTGGTCCATGCCCGCTCCTTTGCCGCCGCGCCGGACGACCCGCCGGGGGCGATCGACCACGCGCTGGCGTGGGCGCCTAGGCCGGAAGGAGCGCGCCTTTACGTCGTCGAGCTGATGGAGGCCTCCGCCGGGCAGGCGATGCGGAACGCCCGGCAGGGCGGCTTCGATCCTGCCGCCGTCAATCGCGGCGGCGGGGCACTGGCGCGCGGCCATCCCATTGGCGCGTCGGGTGCGATCCTCGCCGTGCGCCTGTTCCACGAGCTGGCCCGCGAGCCACGTCACGCGCGCGGCCTTTCCGCCATTGGGGCGGCGGGCGGGCTCGCCAGCCTGCTCATGTTGCAGCGCCTCTAAACAGGCGTTTGCGGCGCCCGGCGTCCTTGTGCAGGATGCGGTTCGAATCGTCCGCAGAAGACGGTCGTTCATTTCGGGAGAAGGGCCGTCGGCCGCATGAACGCGATCTCCTCACGCCAGCAGGATATTCTCGGCCTCGCGCGCGCCCAGGGGCGGGTGAGCGTTGAGGACCTCGCCGGCCGTTTCGACGTCTCGCCCCAGACCATCCGCAAGGACCTCAACGATCTCTGTGTGCGCCGGCTGATGTCGCGCGTGCATGGCGGCGCCGTCGTCGCCTCCGGGGTGGAAAATCTCGCCTATGAGGCCCGCCGCGCCATGGCGCAGGGCGCCAAGCGCGCCATCGCCGAGGCCGCCGCCAGCATGGTGCCCAACCGCGCCTCGCTGTTCATCAATATCGGCACCACGACGGAAGAGGTCGCCCGCGCGCTGGCCGACCATGAGGATTTGCTGGTCATCACCAACAATCTCAACGTGGCGACGCTGCTCTACCGCCATCCCCGCATCGAGCTGATCATGGCTGGCGGCCCGGTGCGGCAAGCCGACGGGGCGGTGATCGGCTCGGCGGCGGTGGATTTCGTGCGCCAGTTCCGCGTCGACTACGCCGTGATCGGCGCGTCCGCCATCGAGGAAGACGGCACGCTGCTGGATTTCGACTATCGCGAGGTGCAGGTCGCCCGCGCCATCATCGACAATGCCCGCCAGATCATCCTGGTGGCCGACCGTTCCAAGCTGGAGCGTACCGCCCCGGTGCGGATCGGCTCGATGTCGGAGGTCGACACCTTCGTCACCGACACCGTATCCTCGCCCGAGCTGCGCCATGTGTGCCAGCGCGAACAGGTGGAACTGATCGAGGTCGGTTCGCTTGACGAGGACGGGTTCTAGGGATCCCGCATCGCAACATCGGGCGGGCCGCGGCGGGGTGCGTCAACCCCGCGACGCGGAGGCCGCGCCCGCCCCCTCGACCGACGGAGGAGAGACGAATGGAACTGCGCCGGCTCGGACGCTCGGATATTCTGGTGCCGCCGCTCTGCATCGGCGGCAATGTCTTCGGCTGGACCGCCGACGAGGCCACCTCCTTCCGCCTGCTCGACGCGCTGTTCGACGCGGGCCTGTGCTTCATCGACACCGCCGATGTCTATTCCCGCTGGGCCGAGGGCCATGCGGGCGGGGAATCCGAGACCATAATCGGCAAGTGGATGAAGGCGCGCGGCAACCGCGACCGCCTCGTCATAGCCACCAAGGTCGGCAGCGACATGGGGCAGGGCAAGGTCTGCCTGCGGCCGGACTATATCCGCACCGCCGTCGACGCCTCGCTGGGCCGCCTGCAGACGGACTATATCGACCTCTACCAGTCGCATTGGGACGACCCGGACACCCCGTTCGAGGAGGTGCTCGGCGCCTATGACGAGCTGATCCGCGCCGGCAAGGTGCGCATCGTCGGCGCCTCCAACCTCACCGCGCCCCGGCTGTTCGAGGCGCTCGCCGTCTCCACCCGCGAGAAGCTGCCGCGCTACGAGACGCTGCAGCCCGAATACAACCTGTGCGAACGCGCCGGCTATGAGGCCGATATCGAGGCGGTCTGCGCCGCCAACGGCCTCGGCGTCATCCCCTATTTCTCGCTCGCCGCCGGCTTTCTCACCGGTAAGTACCGCAGCGCCGCCGATGCCGGCAAAAGCGTGCGCGGGGGCGAGCTGGTGGCGAAATATCTCAACCCGAAGGGCGAGGCGATCCTCGCCGCGCTGGACGAGGTGGCCGCCGCCCATGGCGCGACGCCGACACAGGTGGCGCTCGCCTGGATCATGGCCCGCCCCACCATCACCGCGCCCATCGCCAGCGCCTCGCGGGTGGAGCAGCTTGCCGATCTCATCGCCAGCGTCGATCTTGCGCTCACCGGCGCCGACATGGCCCGGCTCGACAAGGCCAGCGCCTGGAAGGACTAGCCCATGACCGCCCGCAGCCCGGCCGAGATCGCGCGCCTCATCGAAGCCGGACGCGGCACCGCCCCGGCCGATTTGGTCATCAAGGGCGTCCAGCTGCTGGACGTCATCACCGGCGCGATCACCCGCACCGACATCGCCATGGCGGGCGACCGCATCGTCGGCACCTATGGCGAGTATGGCGGCGCGCAGGAGATCGACGGGGCGGGGCTGTTCGCGGTTCCCGGCTTCATCGACACCCATCTGCATGTCGAATCCTCGCTGGTCACGCCGCTGGAATTCGACCGCTGCGTGCTGCCGCATGGGGTCACCACGGCGATCTGCGACCCGCACGAGATCGCCAATGTGCTCGGCGCGGAAGGCATCGCCTATTTCCAGCGCTGCGCCGAGGAGATGATCATGGACCTGCGGGTCCAGCTCTCCTCCTGCGTGCCGGCCACCTCCTTCGAGACCGCCGGCGCCATGCTGGCGGCGCCCGATCTCGCGCTGCTGCGCGGTCACGCCTCGGGCATCGGCCTCGCCGAATTCATGAACTTCCCCGGCGTGCTGTTCGCCGATGAGGGGTGCCTCGCCAAGCTGTCGCTGTTCTCCGACGGCCATATTGACGGCCACGCTCCGCTGCTGCGGGGCCAGGACCTCAACGGCTATATCGCCGCCGGCATCCGCACCGAGCATGAGGCGACGGGGCTGGAGGAAGCGCGCGAGAAGCTGATGAAGGGCATGTCCGTCCTCATCCGCGAAGGCTCGGTCTCCAAGGACCTGCACGCACTGATCCCGCTTATCTCGGCCGACACCTCCGCATTCCTCGCCTTCTGCACCGATGACCGCAACCCGCTCGACATCGCCGAGGAAGGCCATCTCGACTACATGATCCGCGAGGCCATCCGCCACGGCGCGCCGCTGCACCATGTCTACCGCGTGGCGAGCTGGTCGGCGGCCAATGCCTTCGGGCTCACCGATCGCGGTCTCATCGCGCCGGGAAGGCGGGCGGACATCGTGCTGGTGGACGATCTCGAAGCCTGCGCGGTCCGCCAGGTCATTTCCTCTGGCCGGCTGGTGACGGCGGACCTGTTCGCCGCGCGCGGCAGCGTCGCCCCGGTGGGGCTCCATTCGGTGAAGGCGCGGCCCGTGACGGCGGAAGACTTCCGCATCCCCGCCACGGAAATCGCCACCCGCGTCATCGGCGTCGTGCCCGGCCGCATCATCACCGAGGACGTGCGGCTCGACTTGGCCGTCGTCGATGGCGAGAAGCAGGTGGATCTCGCGCAGGACGCGGTGAAGGTCTGCGTGGTCGAGCGGCACGGGCGCAACGGCAATATCGGGCGCGGCTTCGTCCACGGCTTCGGCATGCAGCGCGGCGCCATCGCCTCCTCGGTCGGCCATGACAGCCACAACATCACCGTGGTCGGCGTCAGTGAGGCCGACATGGCAATGGCGGTGAACCGGTTAATCGAACTGCGCGGCGGCTTTGCGGTCGCGCAGGGCGGCGAGGTGACGGCCGAACTGGCGCTGCCCGTCGCCGGGCTGATGGCAGACACGTCCTTCGAGGAGGTGCACGACGCGCTGATCCCGCTGCGCGCGGCGGCGAAGGCGCTGGGCGTGGTGCTGGCCGAGCCGTTCCTGCAGGTGGCGTTCCTGCCGCTGCCGGTGATCCCGCATCTGAAGATCACCGATGTCGGCCTGTTCGACGTCAACGCCTTCGCCCTGCTGGAACCCGCCCCGTCCCCCGCCGGCAACGGGTGAGAGCGCGGAGGGCCCTCATACCTTCGCGCCCTCATGACCGGGCGTGACCCGGCCACCCGACCTTCACACGAGGCGCGGGTGTCAGGGCTGGGTCCCCGGGCCGAGCCCGGGGATGAGGGAGGTTTGAGCGCGGCTTGTTCGGGGAGCGGCCTGTGCTGTTCCATTCCTGCGCGCGCCTACCGGGCCGGCGTGCGCCCGCCCCCTCCCGTCCGCCCGCCCGATCTGCTAGACCTGCCGCCCCGCTTCGAGATCACCCGCCGATGGCCCGCCTGCGTTCGTCCGTCTTCCTCGTGCTGCTGGTCCTGTGGACCGTGCTGCTTGCCGCGACGATTCCCTATTACGCGCTGCGCAACACGCCGCGCGTCACCCGGCGCTTCACCCGTTTCTGGGCCGGCGGGGTGATGGCGATCCTGCGGCTCGTCGGGCTGTCCTACCGTACCATCGGCGAGGAAAACCGGCCGGCGGAGCCGGCGCTCTATGTCGGCAACCACCAGTCCGCCTTCGAGACCATCGCCGCCGCCGTGCTCATCCCCGATGTCGCCATCGTGCTGAAGGAAGAGCTCTACCGCATCCCGGTCTTCGGCTGGTTCCTCAGGCGCTCGCCGATGATCGCCATCGACCGCGCCGGCGGCGCCTCCTCGGTGAAGAAGATGTTCCGCGAAGGGCGCGAGGCCAGCGAAGCGGGGCGCAATTTGCTCATCTTTCCCGAAGGCACCCGTCGCGCCGTCGACGAGAGGGCCGAGTTCCATCGCGGCGTGCTGCTGCTCTACAAGGCGCTGGATCTGCCTGTCGTGCCGGTCGTCAACAATGCCGGCCTGTTCTGGCCGGCGCGCAGCTTTGCCATCCGACCGGGCACCATCACCGTCTCCTATCTGCCGCCCATCCCCTCCGGCCTGCCGGACCGGGAGTTCATGGCCCGGCTCACCGAGGCGATCTATGAGGAACGCGACCGGCTGGTCGCGCAGGAGCGGGGAATTCCATGAGCGAGGCGGGCACAAGCGAGGCGGGCATCGTCATCCTCGGCGCCGGGCAGGGCGGCTTCCAGGCCGCCGCGTCGCTGCGCGAAAGCGGCTATGAGGGCCGGCTGGTGCTGGTCGGCGACGAGCCGGGCCTTCCCTATCAGCGCCCGCCGCTGTCCAAGGCCTATATGAAGGGCGACGCCGGCATCGAGCAGATCGAGCTGCGCGCTGGCGCCTTCTACGCCGATCACCGCATCGAGCTGGTGAACGCCCGCGCCACCGCCCTCGACCGCGAAGGCCGGCGTGTGCGGCTGGAAGGCGGGCAGGCGCTGCCCTACGCCCATCTCATCCTCGCCACCGGTGCCCGCAACCGGCCGCTCCCCGTCCCGGGGCACGATCTCGCCGGGGTGTTCTACCTGCGCACCCGCGCGGATGCCGACGCGCTGAAAGGGAAGCTCGACGTCGCCCGCCGCGTGGTGGTGATCGGCGCCGGCTTCATCGGGCTGGAGTTCGCCGCCGTCGCCCGCGCGCTGGGCCATGAGGTGACGGTGCTGGAAGGCGCCGGCCGCGTGCTCGCCCGCGCGGTCTCGCCCGAGATGTCGGCTTTTTTCGCGCAGGCCCATGCCGCCATGGGCACCGATCTCGTGCTCGGCGCCGGTGTCGTCGGGCTGAAGGGCGAGGCGGGCCATGTCACCGGCGTGGAGACCGGCGACGGCACGGTCCACCCGGCCGATTTCGTGCTGGTCGGCATCGGCGTGGTGCCGAATGTCGAACTCGCCGCGCAGGCGGGGCTTGAAGTGGCGAACGGCATCGTGGTCGACGCCCATCTCGCCACCGCCGATCCCGCCATTTCCGCGCTGGGCGACGCGGTGGCCTTTCCCAGCCGCTTCGCCGGCGGAAACGTCAGGCTCGAATCGGTGCAGAACGCCGCCGATCAGGCGCGCAGCCTCGCCCACCGGCTGACCGGCAAGGTGTCCCCCTTCGACGCGGTGCCGTGGTTCTGGAGCGACCAGGCCGACCTCAAGCTGCAGATCGTCGGCCTCGCGGGCGCAACCGACACGGCGGTGTTGCGCGGCGACCCCGCCTCGCGCCGCTTCTCGGTGTTCCGCTTCCGCGACGGCGTGCTCACCGCCATCGAGAGCGTCAATCGCCCCGCCGACCACATGCTGGGCCGCCGCCTGCTGGCAGGGACACCAAACCTCACCGCCGAACAGGCGGGCGACGAGGGCTTCGAGCTGAAGAGCCTGCTGGCGAAGTAGGACGCCGGTCGGTTTCCCCGGCCTCATCGTTCCCATCGGCCGCATCGTCCATCTCTTCGGTCTCACCGGCCACCGGCAAAACGGTACTTGGCGGGGGCAAGGCCGGCGTTTACGCTCGCCGCAAGCCCCACCCCCCGGAACTTCCGATGGCCTTTTCGCTGCGCCAGCTTCAATATTTCGTCGCGGTGGCGGAGAACGGGTCCGTCTCCTCCGCCGCCCACACCCTGTCGATCTCGCAGTCGACGGTGACGGAATCGCTGCGTGAGCTGGAGCTCGATCTCGGCTTCAAGCTGCTGGAGCGCCACGCGCGCGGCGTCGATCTCACCCTCAAGGGCCATCATTTCCTGCGCCATGCCCGCAAGATCCTCGGCGATGTCGCCGATGCGCGGCGGGCGCTGGCGGGGCCGGAGACGGCGGCGCTCACCGGGCGGCTGGCGGTGGGGGTTACCCCGCTGGTTGCCGGCTACATCTATTCCGACCTCGTCGCCCGCTTCCGCCGCGCCTTTCCCGGCGTCGCCGTGGACGCGGTGGAGGATGCCGGCGACTATCTCGAACATCTTCTGGTGGGCGGCGAACTCGATGTCGCCGTGATGGTCCTCCCGCCCGGCCGGCAGTCGGCGGCGCTGCAGACCGAGACGGTGGAAGTCTCGCCCTATCGCGTATGGATGCCGCTCGGCCATCCCGCTCTGGTGGAGGAGCGGGTGAGCCTGCGCGCGCTCAGCAACGAAGCGCATGTGCTTCTCACCATCGACGAAATCGCCGAGGCTTCGGAAATCGTCTGGCGCCGGCTCGGCATCCGCCCGCCGGTGGCGTTCCGCACCCGTTCGGTGGAGGCGGTGCGCTCCCTGGTGGCGACTGGCGCCGGCGTGGCGGTTCTGCCGGACCTCACCTACCGCCCCTGGTCGCTGGAAGGCGACAAGATCGAGGCGCGGACGCTGGTCGACGCCGTGCCGGCAGTCGAGGTGGCCACCGCCTGGCGGCGCGGCTCCCCGCTCTCTCCCGCCGCCGCCGGCTTCGTCGCCATCGCCGCCACGCGAACACGCTCCACCCCGCACGCCCGCATGTGACGAGCGGGGCGTTCCCCGGACCAGCCGCGCTTGCGCGGCGCCGATCCGGGGCCCAGGGGACCGGGCTGGTGCCCCGTACAACGCTCCTCATCCCCGGGCTCGACCCGGGGACCCAGCCCCGCTGCCCGCGCCCGGCGTCAAGCCTGGGTGGCCGGATCAAGCCCGCCATGAGCGCGGGAGGATGACGAGGGCGCCGCGCCACAGAGAGTGCCGACGTGTTTCTCCTTGGTCCCGGCGCGGCGCTTCGGCTGCGCTCCGCTGGGCCGGGAAACACGGGCGGGACCCCGTTCTCCCGGACACGCCGCGCGGATAACCCGCTCTGCTGCTTACGCAAATTGCCCGCCCTCGCGGCAGAACCGTGCCCACCTCTTAGTCATCGTTTTTTCCGATATTATCGTTCTGATCTTTGGTGTGGCGCGGGGCTCGCCGCAGCGTCACACTCTTCGCCAAAGGGCCGCAAGCGCCCGCAGAACAGAGGGAAACAGACATGCCGACCATCTCCCGTTATCTGCGTCTGCCGGCGCTCGCCGCCAGCGCCTCTCTCGCCTTGAACCCTGTTTTTGCTGCGGAAATGACCGCCATCGGCAAGGGTGAAGGGCAGGTCGATATCGTCGCCTGGGCCGGCTATATCGAGCGCGGCGACACCGACAAGGCCTATGACTGGGTCACCGATTTCGAGAAGAAGACCGGCTGCAAGGTCAATGTGAAGACCGCCGGCACCTCGGACGAGATGGTGGCGCTGATGAACGAAGGCGGCTTCGACCTCGTCACTGCCTCCGGCGACGCCTCCCTGCGCCTGATCGCCGGCAAGAAGGTCGCGCCCATCAACACCAAGCTGATCCCGAGCTGGGGCACGGTGGATGAGCGGCTGCAGGATGCGCCTTGGCACACCGTCAATGGCGTGCATTACGGCACGCCCTACCAGTGGGGCTCCAACGTGTTGATGTACAACACGGAAGCCTTCAAGGGCGAGGCGCCCAAGAGCTGGAACGTGGTGTTCGAGGAACAGACACTGCCGGACGGGAAGTCGAACAAGGGCCGCATCCAGGCGTTCGACGGGCCGATCTACATTGCCGACGCCGCTCTCTACCTGATGGCGCACAAGCCAGAGCTCGGCATCAAGGACCCCTACGAGCTGACCGAGGCGCAGTACAAGGCGGCGCTTGACCTGCTGCGCGAGCAGCGCAAGATCGTGCAGCGCTACTGGCACGACGCGATGATCCAGATCGACGACTTCACCAATGAAGGCGTCGTCGCCTCCTCCTCCTGGCCTTTCCAGGTCAACCTGCTGCAAAGCCAGAAGAAGCCGATCGCCTCGACCATTCCCAGCGAAGGCGCCACCGGCTGGGCCGACACCACTATGATGCACGCGGACGCCGCCCACCCCAACTGCGCCTATATGTGGATGGAGCACTCGCTCTCGCCCAAGGTGCAGGGCGATCTCGCCTCGTGGTTCGGTTCGGTGCCTGCCGTTCCTGCCGCCTGCAAGGGCAACGAGTTGCTCGGCGCGGAAGGCTGCAAGACCAACGGCATGGAAGAGTTCGAGCGCATCCATTTCTGGCGCACCCCGGTGGCCAAATGCGCCACCCAGGCCGAAGGCTGCGTGCCCTATTACCGCTGGGTGTCGGACTATATCGCCGTGCTCGGCGGGCGGTAACGCCTCGCTACGCACGTCGTCCTGAAGCGCCCGGGCGAAATCCCGGGCGTTGATGGATCGTCGGCAAGCGCCCGCGCGCATCGTGCGAGACTCGCGTCGCAACGGGGCGTATGCCCTCATCCCCGGGCTTGTCCCGGGGATCCAGCCCCGCCGCCGCCTGGCTCTCAACGCCTGGGTGGCCGGGTCAAGCCCGGCCATGAGGGCGCGGGAGCACGTGACCACGGCGGAACGCCTGCCGTGCCCTGTTTCCAGCCCTCTGTCTCCCGCCTTCCCGGATGCCCTTCATGCACGCCCACGCTGCCCCGCTCACCTTGCCCGCCGTCCGTTTTGCCGGCGTGGTCAGGCATTTCGGCGCGGTGCGGGCGGTGGACGGCGTCGACCTCTCCATCGCGCCGGGGGAGTTCTTCGCCATGCTCGGCCCCTCCGGCTCCGGCAAGACCACGTGCCTGCGGCTGATCGCCGGCTTCGAGCAGCCCGATGCCGGCCATATCGACATCTTCGGCGAGACGGTGGAGGGCCTGCCGCCCTATCGGCGTGCGGTGAACACCGTGTTTCAGGACTATGCGCTCTTTCCGCATCTCTCGGTGGGCGAGAACGTCGCTTACGGCCTGCGGGTGCGCGGCGTCGGTCGGGCGGAGCGCGACCGGCTGGCGCACGAGGCGCTCGCCATGGTCAAACTCGCCGGCATGGAAACGCGCCGGCCGGCCCAGCTCTCCGGCGGCCAGCGCCAGCGCGTCGCGCTCGCCCGCGCGCTGGTGGTGCGGCCCAAGGTGCTGCTGCTCGACGAGCCGCTCGGCGCCCTCGACCTCAAGCTGCGCGAGGAAATGCAGAGCGAGCTGAAGGGCTTGCAGCGCGCGCTCGGCCTCACTTTCGTCTTCGTCACCCATGACCAGGGCGAGGCGCTGTCCATGGCCGACCGCGTCGCCGTGTTCAATGAGGGGCGGATCGTGCAGGTCGGGCCGCCGGAGGAGGTGTACGAGCAGCCGGCGACGCGCTTCGTCGCCCGTTTCGTCGGCTCGGCCAATGTGCTGGAGCCCACGGAAGCGCAGGCACTGGGCGGGCCGGCGCGCCCCTGCAGCCTGCGGCCGGAGAAGATTTTGCTGCTGCCGCCCGGTGCGGCGGCGCCGGAAGGCGCGGCGGTCGTCGAGGCGAGCGTCACCGATATTTCCTATCAGGGCCCGGTGCGCCGGGTCAGTGCCCGCACGGCGGACGGGATTGCCCTGACCGCCGCCGTTCCGGCTACGGCGGCGGGGGTGATGGCGGGCGCCACGGTTCGGTTCGCCGTGCCGGCGGGCGCGGTGCGCGCGATGGAGGGCGAGGAATGAGCCTCAGCCTCGAACTGCCCGCCCCGCGCGAGGGCGTGCTGCGCCGGCTGTCGGACCTGCTGGTGCGCCGGGCCCGGCTGCTGACGCTGCTGCTTCTGCTGCCCCCGCTGCTCTGGCTCGGGCTCGTCTATCTCGGCAGCCTGTTCGTCTTCCTCGGGCAATCGGTTTTCTCGATAGACGAGTTCTCCGGCACCATCGTCCGCGAGCCGACCACCGCAACCCTCCTCGAACTGTTCCGCCCCGCCAATTACGACATCGTGCTACGCACGGTCGGGGTCGCGACCGCCGTCACGCTGCTCTGCGCGGTCATCGCCTTTCCCATCGCCTATTACGCCGCCCGCTATGCCGGGCCGAAGGTGAAGGCGGCGTTCTACCTCGCGGTGATGATGCCGCTATGGTCGAGCTATCTGGTCAAGGTCTATGGCTGGAAGCTGCTGCTGGCCAAGGAGGGCGCCATCGGCTGGTTCGCCGGCAAGCTCGGCCTCGCCGGCGCTCTGGAGGCGTGGCTGGCGCTGCCGCTGGTCGGCGGGCCGTCGCTCTCGGTCAGCTATACCGGCATGGTGCTGACCTTCACCTATCTCTGGCTACCCTTCATGATCCTGCCCGTGCAGGCGGCGCTGGAGCGTGTGCCGCCGCATCTCATTGAAGCGGCCGGCGATCTCGGCGCGGCGCCGGCGCTGGTCTTCCGCACCATCATCCTGCCGCTCGCCATGCCCGGCGTGGTGGCGGGGGCGATCTTCACCTTCTCGCTGACGCTGGGCGACTACATCGTGCCGCAGATCATCGGCACCTCGGCACTGGTGCTGGGGCAGGCGGT
This sequence comes from Pseudomonadota bacterium, assembly GCA_023434095.1. GTDB lineage: Bacteria > Pseudomonadota > Alphaproteobacteria > Rhizobiales > Xanthobacteraceae > Ancylobacter. The sequence goes on from JAEYTJ010000016.1 coordinate 19,684, forward strand.
GTACACGCTGCAGGGCACGGCCGGGAACATCCCGCTGGCGGCGGCCTTCTCGCTGGTGCCGATCCTCGTCATGGCGCTGTTCCTCACCCTCGCCAAGCGCACGGGAGCGTTCGATGCGCTGTGAGGTCGGGCGTATCGGCAGAAGGGTCTTCGCTGGGTCCCGGATCAGCGCCGCGCGCCGCGCGGCTTGTCCGGGAAACGGAACGTGGGTCGTGTCCCGGACAAGCGACACCGCAGGTGGAGCGCCGATCCGGGACCCAGGAAAAGCTCTTGGCGCCTTGACGTTTCTGTCCGACGGGAGTGCCACGCCATGACCCGCGCCCCGCTGCCGCTCAAGGTCGCGGCCCTTGGCGGGCTGGCCTTCCTGCACATCCCGCTGCTGTTCATCCTGCTCTACTGCTTCACCACGGAAGAAAAGAGCTACGCCTTCCCCCCGCCCGGCTTCACGCTGAAATGGTTCGGCGTGGTGTGGGGGCGGGCCGATATCTGGGCGGCGGTCGGCCTGTCGCTCAAGGTGGCGAGCATCGCCACGCTGCTGGCGCTGGTGCTCGGTACGCTGGCGGCCGGCGCTCTGGCGCGGGCGCGGTTCTTCGGCCGCGAGCCGATCTCGCTGCTGTTCGTGCTGCCCATCGCACTGCCGGGCATCGTCACCGGCATCGCCCTGCGCCAGGCCTTCGGACTGATGGAGATACCCTTCTCCCTCTGGACCATCGTGCTCGGCCACGCCACCTTCTGCATCGTCGTGGTCTACAACAATGCGGTGGCGCGGCTGCGGCGGCTCTCGCCCTCGCTCATCGAGGCGTCGATGGATCTCGGCGCCGATGCGTTCCAGACCTTCCGACTCGTCATCCTGCCCAATATCGGCACGGCGCTGCTGGCGGGCGGCATGCTCGCCTTCGCGCTGAGCTTCGACGAGGTCATCGTCACCACCTTCACCGCCGGCCAGCAATCGACTTTGCCGATATGGATGCTGTCCGAACTGATCCGCCCACGGCAGCGGCCCGTCACCAACGTGGTGGCCGTGCTCGTGATCCTCGTGACTTTCCTGCCCATCCTCGCCGCCTACTATCTCACCCGCCATGGCGAGGCGGTGGCCGGCTCGGGAAAATAGGAGACGCCCATGACTGCCCTTTCCGATACGCAGATGCTCATCGGCTCCGCCTTCGTGGCCGGCACGGAAACGCCGGAAACGGTGCTGAACCCGAAGACCGAGGAAACGCTGCTCGACCTGCCGGAGGCTTCGCCGGACCAGATCGACGCGGCGGTGAACGCCGCCGACAAGGCCTTCCGCACCTGGTCGCGCACCACCCCGGCCGAGCGGGCCACCCTGCTGCTCAAGCTCGCCGATCGCATCGAGGCGGAGGCGGAATCCTTCGCCACGCTGGAGGCGCTCAACTGCGGCAAGCCGCGCCACGCGGTGCTCAACGACGAGCTTCCCGGCGTGGTCGATTGCTTCCGCTTCTTTGCCGGCGCGGCGCGCACCCAGCACGGCATGGTGGCGGGCGAGTATCTGGCCGGCCACACCTCGATGATCCGCCGCGACCCGATCGGCGTCGTCGCGTCGATCGCGCCGTGGAACTACCCGCTGATGATGGCGGCGTGGAAGCTCGCCCCGGCGCTGGCGGGCGGCAACACGGTGGTCATCAAGCCCTCCGAGCAGACACCGCTGACGCTGCTGAAGCTGGCGAAGATCATTGCCGACCAGTTTCCGGAAGGTGTGGTGAATGTGGTCGTCGGGCGCGGCGAAAGCGTCGGCAACGCGCTCATCCACCATCCCAAGGTGGCGATGGTCTCGCTCACCGGCGATATCGCGACCGGCAAGAAGGTGCTGACCGCCGCTGCCAAGACGGTGAAGCGCACCCATCTGGAACTCGGCGGCAAGGCGCCGGTCATCGTGTTCGACGATGCCGACATCGACGCGGTGGTCGAGGGAGTCAAGGTCTTCGGCTATTACAATGCCGGGCAGGACTGCACCGCCGCCTGCCGCATCTATGCCGGCGCCAAGGTCTATGAAAAGCTGGTCGCCGACCTTTCCTCGGCCGTTTCCGGCCTCAAATTCGGTCGGACAGACGACAGCGAGAACGATATCGGCCCGCTGATCTCCGCCCGCCAGCGCGCCCGCGTCGCTTCCTTCGTCGAGCGGGCGTCGGAACTCAACCACATCGAAATCGCCACCGGCGGCAAGCTCGCGGGCGGGGAGGGCTCCGGCAAGGGCTTCTTCTACGCGCCGACCGTCGTCGCCGGGGCGCTGCAGTCGGACGAGATCGTCCGTCGCGAGGTGTTCGGCCCGGTCGTGTCGGTGACGCGCTTCACCGATGTCGACGAAGCGGTGGGCTGGGCCAATGACAGCGATTACGGCCTCGCCTCGTCGGTATGGACCCGTGATGTCGGTCGCGGCATGGCCACCGCTTCGCGCCTGCAATATGGCTGCACCTGGGTGAACTGCCATTTCATGCTGGTCAGCGAAATGCCGCATGGCGGCCTCAAGCAGTCGGGCTATGGCAAGGATCTCAGCGCCTATGCGCTCGAAGACTACACGGTGGTGCGCCACGTCATGGTGAAGAACGCCTGACCGGTTGCCGGTTCGCCTGGGCGCCTGCCGGTTTCGTTTGACTGCCCTGGGGAGTATGATGGTCCGTCAGCCGCGCGAATGTGATCGCGCGGCTGGAATATGACACATAATTAAGTTGGAACTTTTCCTCATTTCTGTTGTGTCGCAGCATGGATTTCCACGCTCCGCCGCAGCTTCATGGGGGCCTGATGCGACGTCGATCCGGTGTGTTGCTGACCATCGCCGTTCTGGCTGGAGCCGGATGGCTTGCGCACGACAGGGGATGGGTCGATGTGGGCAGCCTGTTTGGCGCCCGCAGCCAGGCGAAGGCTGCCGCGCAGCCGGCGGCGTCTCGGGCGGTTCCGGTCGAGGTAGCCCCGGCGCGGGCCGCGTCCGTCACCACCGACATCTCTTCGATCGGCTCGCTGCAGTCCGACGAATCCGTGCAGGTGGCTTCCGAGGTGGCCGGCCGTATTCAGGAGATCGGCTTTCGCGAGGGGCAGCACGTGAAGGCCGGCGACGTTCTGGTGCAGCTGGACGCCGCCTTGGTGAAGGCCTCGCTCGACGAGACCGAGGCGCGGCTCGATCTTGCCATGGCCAATTTCGACCGTGCCCAGCGGCTGCAGAAATCCGGTTCCGGAACGGCGCGCGCGCTGGACGAGGCTCAGGCGGAGCTCAACACGTCCCGCGCCTTGCTGAATTCCCAACGGGTCCAGATCGCCAAGCACACCATCACCGCGCCCTTTGACGGCGTGGTCGGCCTGCGCACCGTCTCCAACGGCGCCTATATCGCCGTCGGCACAGAACTGGTGAATCTCGAGAAGATCGACACGCTGAAGCTGGATTTCAAAGTTCCGGAGACGCAGCTCTCCAGCATCGCCGAAAACCAGACCGTGGCGATCACGCTCGACGCGCTGCCGGGGCGCTCCTTCACCGGCACGATCTACGCGATCGACCCGATGGTCGACATTAATGGCCGTTCGCTCAGTGTCCGTGCGCGGCTCGACAATAAGGATCTGGAACTGCGCCCGGGTCTGTTCGCCCGCGTGGTGGTGAAGGGCCGGGAGGCGCGCGACGCCGTCTTCGTGCCGGAAAGCGCGATCGTCCCGCGCGGCCAGGAGCGCCTCGTCTGGCAGATCGTCGACGGCAAGGCGCAGCAGCTGAAAGTCGAGCTGGGCCAGCGTGCCAAGGGCGAGGTCGAGGTCAAGGGCGTGCCGCCCGGGGCTTCTATTGTCGTGGCGGGGCAGGGGCGGTTGCAAAACGGTGCCGTGGTGGAGGTGGTGACGCCGCCTCCCGCGCCGCAGGGCTGAGGCACTGCCGTGGGTATTTCCGAGTTCTGCGTTCGCCGCCCCGTCTTCGCGACGGTGCTGAGCCTGCTGCTGATCCTTGTCGGCATCGTCTCCTACAGCCGGCTAGCGGTGCGTGAATACCCCAACATCGACGAACCCGTCGTGTCGGTGGTGACGACCTATCCCGGCGCGTCGGCCAGCATCGTCGAAAGCCAGGTGACGCAGGTGCTGGAAGGCTCGATCGCCGGCATCGCCGGCATCGACGTGCTGGAATCGACCAGCCGCTCGGAATCGAGCCGCATCACCGTCCGCTTCCGGTTGGAAGTGGACCCGGACGTCGCCGCCAGCGATGTGCGCGACCGCGTCAGCCGCGTGCGCCAGCGCCTGCCGGATGAGATCGACGAGCCAGTTATCTCCAAGGTCGAGGCCGACGCCCAGCCGGTGCTGTTTGTGGTCTTCCGTTCCGATCGCATGTCGGGGTTGGAACTGTCCGACTACATCGACCGCTACGTGGTCGACCGGTTCAAGAACATCAACGGCGTCGCCGATGTGCAGATCTTCGGCGAGCGGCGCTACGCCATGCGCATCTGGGTCGACCGCGAGCGGCTCGCCGCCTACGATCTCACCGTGCAGGATGTCGAGGATGCGCTGCGGGCGCAGAACGTCGAAATCCCGTCCGGCCGCATCGAGAGCGTGGACCGCGAATTCACCGTCCTGTCGCGGACCGGCCTGACCTCGGTCGACCAGTTCGACGAGATCGTCGTCAAGCGCACGGGTGGTGCGCAGGTTCATATGCGCGACGTCGCCCGGGTGGAACTCGGCGCCGCCGACGAGCGCCGTGCCAGCCGCTTCGACGGCGGGGCGGCGATCTTCATCGGCGTGATCAAGCAGGCCGTCGCCAACCCGCTGGATGTCTCCTCCGGCGCCCGCGCCATCCTGCCGGCGGTCAATGAGAGCTTGCCGGAAGGCATGACCGCAACCATCGGCAACGACAATGCGGTGTTCATCGAGCGCTCCATCGAGGCGGTGTTCCACACCATCTTCGAGGCGGTCATCCTGGTGGTGCTGGTGATCGTGGTGTTCCTGCGCTCGTTCCGGGCATCGATTATTCCGATAGTCACGATCCCGATCTCACTGATCACCACCTTCGCCATCATGTACGCGCTGGGCTTCAGCGTGAACACGTTGACGCTGCTGGCGTTTGTGCTCGCGATCGGCCTCGTGGTGGACGACGCCATCGTCGTTCTCGAGAACATTTTCCGCCATATCGAGCACGGGATGAAGCCGATCCCCGCCGCCATCAAGGGCGCGCGCGAAATCGGCTTCGCCGTCATCGCCATGACGCTGACGCTGGCGGCGGTCTACGCGCCAGTGGCCTTCGCGCCCGGCCGCACCGGCCGGCTTTTCCTCGAATTCGCGCTGACGCTCGCTGGCGCCGTCATCATCTCGGGCTTCGTCGCGCTCACGCTGACGCCCATGATGTGCTCGCGCCTGCTCAAGCATGAGGAGAAGCCGGGCCGGGTCTCGGCCTTCATCGAAGGGCGGCTGCGGGCGATGGAGAGCGGCTACCGCCGCTTGCTCGGGGCCACCTTGAGAGTACGTCCACTCGTCTTGCTGCTGGCTCTCGGGGTCGCGGGCGCCAGCGCCTTCTTCCTCACCGTGCTGCCTTCGGAGCTCTCGCCGATCGAGGACCGCGGCGTGGTCCGCGTTACAGGCAGCGCGCCGGAAGGCTCGACCCTCGCCTATACGTCACGCTACACCAACCAGATCGACTCTATCGTCTCCAAGGAGCCGGAGGTCGACAGCGTCCTCATCATCAACGGGTTTCCCGAGGTCCACCGTTTCCTGGTGATCGGGCGGCTGAAGGATTGGGGCGAGCGCGACGTACGCCAGCAAGAACTGGTGACCAAGCTGACGCCGGAACTGCGCCGCATCGCCGGCATCAACGCCTATGCGAACAACCCGCCCTCGCTCGGCGCGTCGAACAATTCGCGGCCCATCGAGTTCGTCATCCAGACCTCCGGCACCTATGAACAGCTCGACGAGTATGTGGACCGCTTCCTGGAACGCATCCGCGACTATCCCGGCCTTGTGAGCATCGACAGCGATCTGAAGCTGAACAAGCCGGAGATATCCGTCGCCGTCGACCGCGCCAAGGCGGCGGATCTCGGCATCGACATCGCGGTGCTGGGCCGTACTCTCGAAACCTTGCTGGGCGGGCGGCAGGTGACTCGCTTCGAGGTGGGTGGAGAGCAATACGACGTCTATGTCCAGCTCGACGCTCGCGACCGCTCCACCCCGGCGACGCTCGACACCATCTATCTGCGCTCGGTGGGCGGGGAGATGGTGCAGCTCTCCAACCTCGTGACGGTGCGCGAGAGCGTGGCACCGCAGGAACTGAAGCGCTTCAACCAGCTGCGCTCAGCCACCATTTCCGCGAACCTCGCACCCGGCTTCTCGCAGGGCGAGGCCTTGGCTTTCCTCGACCAGACCGCCCGCGAGGTGCTGCCGCAGACCGTGCAGACGGATGTCGCCGGCCAGAGCCGCGAGTTCCGCGCCGCCGGCCAGAGCCTCGTGGTGATTTTCCTGTTGGCGCTAGGGTTCATCTATCTCGTGCTCGCGGCGCAGTTCGAGAGTTTCCGCGACCCCGTCATCATCATGCTCACCGTGCCGCTCTCCATGACCGGGGCGCTGGCGGCGCTGTATTTCACCGGCGGGTCACTGAACGTCTATTCGCAGATCGGCCTGGTGACGCTGGTCGGCCTCATCACCAAGCACGGCATCCTGATCGTGGAGTTCGCCAACCAGCAGCAGGAAGCCGGGCTCGACCGCCGGGCTTCGGTCATCGAGGCGGCGGTTCTGCGTCTGCGTCCCATCCTGATGACGACGGGCGCCATGGTGCTGGGTGCCGTGCCGCTGGCGCTGGCGAGCGGCGCCGGTGCCGAGAGCCGGGCGCAGATCGGCTGGGTCATCGTCGGTGGCATGACGCTGGGTACGCTGCTCACCCTGTTCGTGGTGCCGGTGGTCTATTCACTGATCGGGCGGGTCCACCACACGCCCCATGCCGAGATCGCCCCGGGCATCGTCCACACGCCGGCCGAATAGGCCGCAACGCGCCAAGGCCGCGGCAAGGACTGGTCCCGCCGTTGCGAACCGTGTTGGGCGACCTTCTTATTACTTGATTGCCCAGAAATTCAGACATTCCTCGCACAAATCTTCGGAGGCGCAGTGGGGGCAACTTGTTTGGTAGCTTTCCGTCAACCAGCAAAGAAGGCGAATGACGAATTTCAGCATGGTTGGCTTCCGCCGCGATGACGAATTGTTGAATGTACATTCGCGGTGGATTTAGCCTCGAGTAAGGTCGATATATTTCTCGACTAGACGATATTGTGTCTGAAAATTACTGTCGAGAATTTGTCAATGCTGTGGCTGGATCAAGATGGGCGGCATGCCGTGCCGGAAGGTACCCGAACGCTATGCCGATGAAGCTGGAACAGGCGAGGGCGAGCAGGATCGAGCCGGTGGAATAGACGAGCGTGATGGCCGAGCCGGCTATCGCGAAGGCGGCGCCGAGGGCGAGCGCCAGCCCGACGCCCGACGCGCCGCCGAGCAGGCAGATCATCACGGCCTCGGTGAGGAACTGCTGAAGGATGTCGGAGGGCCGGGCGCCGACCGCCATCCGGACGCCGATCTCGCCGACGCGCTCGGACACCGACACCAGCATGATGTTCATCACCCCGATGCCGCCCACCAGCAGCGAGATGATGGCAATTGAGGCGATCAGCAGCGTCATGGCCTGGGTCGTGCTGGTGATGGAGCGGCGGATGTCGTCGGTATTGAGAATGAAGAAGTCCTTGCTGCCGTGGCGCTGGGTGAGGAACTGCGTCAACGCCTGCGCGGCATAGGCGCTGTCGACGTCATCCCTGATCTTGACGGTGATCGAACGCAGCGCATCGGAACCGAGGACGCGCGTCTGGACGGCCGTATAAGGAAGGTAGAGCGAGAGGTTCTGGCTCGATCCGAACCCGCCTTGCTGGGGCTGGATGACGCCGACCACGCGCGCGGGCACGCTGCCGACCAGCACCACCGTCCCGATGGGCTCCAGTCCCGTGCCGTCGAAAAGGGCTTTGCGGGTGTTCTCGTCGATCACCAGATCCAGCGCACGGGCGGCGACGCTGCCCGCGTCGAAGAAGCGGCCGCGGGCCAGCGTGGTGCCCTTGGCGGCGAAGTAGTGCTCGCTCACCCCGTTCACCAGCGCGTTCGCTTCCTTGGCGCCGAGGCGTACGGTGCTCTGGGTCGACATGGTGGGGGTGGCGGCGGCCACATAGGGCTGGCGGGCGAGTTGCTCGGCATCGGCCACCACCAGCGTGGTGATCCTGCCCGAGCGCGTGTCGCCGAAATCCTTGCCGGCAAAGATCTCGATCGTATTGGTGCCGAGTGCGCTGATATTGGCCAGCACCTTCTGCCGCGAGCCCTCGCCCAGCGCGACCACGCACACCACCGAGGCTACGCCGATGATGATGCCGAGCATGGTGAGGCCGGTGCGCAGGCGATGGGCGTTCATCGACATCAGCGCCATGCGGGCCGCCTCGCGAAACGGGTCGAGCCGTCGGCGCCAGCCTTGCCGGGCGGCTCCTGCCGCGCCCGCGGCCGGCGGGGCGGGCAGGGGAAGCGGGCCGGTGCGCCGGTCGTCGATGATCCGGCCATCGTCGATCTCGATGATCCGCCGGGCGCGCGCCGCGACGGTCGCGTCGTGGGTGACGATGATCACGGTGCGGCCCTCGCCGTTGAGCTCGTCGAGGATTTTCAGCACCTCCTCGCCGCTCTGCCGGTCGAGCGCACCGGTGGGCTCGTCGGCCAGGATCACCTCGGCATCGATCATCAGGGCGCGCGCGATGGAGACGCGCGGCTGCTGCCCGCCGGAAAGTCGGCCGGGCCGATGCCCCAGCCGGGCCGCCATGCCGAGCCTGCCCAGCAGCGCCGCGGCGCGGGCCCGGCGCGTCTCCGGCGCCCGGCCGCCATAGATGGCGGGCATCTCGACATTGCCCACGGCGTTGAGTTCGGCCAGCAGGTTGTAGCGTTGGAACACGAAGCCGAAATGCGCCCGCCTGAGGCCGGCCCGCTCGTCCGCCGAAAGCTGGGCGACGTCGCGGCCAGCGATGCGGTAGCGTCCCGCGGTCGGCCGGTCGAGGCAGCCCAGAATATTCATCAGCGTCGACTTGCCCGAGCCCGACGCGCCGATGATGGCCACCATCTCGCCTTTGGCGATGGAGAGATCGACGCCGCGCAGCACTGTGACCGTCTCGTCCCCGGAAGCATAGGTGCGCGTCACTCCTTCCAGCATGAGGAGCGGCGGGCCGGCGTCTTCGGCATTCATGGTCAGAATCCCATCGGCGGCGGTCCGGGCAGGCCGGAGCTTGATGGCGCGACGGCAGCGGTGTCGCCGGTCACCACGCGCTCGCCTTCCGACAGGCCGGAGCGGATCTCGGCCACCGTCTTGTCGTTGAGCCCGATCTCCACCTGGCGGGTTTCCACCCGGCCGTCGCTGCCGAGCACCCGTACCTCGTAGCGCCCATCCGCGCCGCGCGCGCCGAGCGCCATGGCGGGGAGGATGAGCACGTCGGCGGCGCGGCCGACGACGATGTGGACTTCCGCCGTCATATAGGTCCGCAGCCGCCGCTCGGGGTTCGGCACGTCGAGGAGGCCGTTGTAGTACACCGCCGAACTGCTGCTGCTCGACGTCGTCGCGGTGGTGGATGTGGTGGAGGAGAAGCTGTCGTCGCTCTTGATCGATTCCGGCGCCGGCTCGATGAAGGACAGTTCGGTCTCGAAGCGACGGGTCGCGTCGCCGACGATGGTGAAGAAGGCGCGCTGGCCGGGCGCGGTGCGCACCACATCCGCCTCGGAGATTTCCGCCCGCACCGTCATCGTGTCGAGACGGCCGAGGACGATGATGGTGGGCGCGGATTGGGCGGCGTTCACCGTCTGGCCTTCCTGGCTGACGATGGCGAGCACGGTGCCGTCGATGGGCGCGGTGATGCGAGTATAGCCGAGATTGGAGCGGGCATTCTCCACTGCGACCTCGGCTTCGATGATTTGCGCCTTCAGCTGATCCACCTGCGCGCGGTCGGCGTTTACATCCGCCTCGGCGGCCTCGAAATCGGCCTGCGACACGGTCTTGCTCGTCACCATGGAGGCGCGTCGCGCGAGGATCAGTACGTCGCGGCGGAGCAGCGCCTCCTTCTCCACGAGCTGGGCCCGCACATTGTCGAGTGCCGCCCGCGCGGTGCGCAGGGCGTTTTCCTGTAGCACGGAGTCGATTTCCGCGAGGAGTGTTCCCGCCGTGACCTCCTGGCCGAGCGACACCGCGACGCGGGTGATGCGGCCGGACACCTGGGCGCCGACGGCCACGAGCGCGGCGGGCTTCAGCGTGCCGGTGGCCAGCACGGTTTCCTCCACCTCGCCGCGCGCCACCCGTGCCGTGACCAGGGTGGAGGCGGGATCGGCGGCCCATTGGCCACGCGTGCCATACGCGGCGGGGAGCCCGATGAACACGACCGCGGCCAGGAGAGCCGCCACACGTCTGCCCTTCACTCTTTTTCCTTCGCTTCGAGCCGCCGCCGGCCTGACCTAGCCCGGGCGAATTGCCGGGCTGTTTCCGGCGAGGTTGAGAAGCGTGCCGTTTTGTTGCCTGACATGGCCGGGCTCCCGCCGCACCGCGTCGATGGACCGCTTTCGGTGGAAGACCGGCACTGGTTAACGCGGCGTTAACCACGTTTCCCCGATCTTGCCGTGAGGGCACTTGTTGTGCGCCGCCCGGGAATCCGAGAACGTTTGATGCGACGGCGCCTTTCGACGATAGGTGGATCGGCCGCGTGGGCCCTGATGGCAGGTGTCACGCCGCTGGTAGCTTTCGCGCCACTGACGGCTGCCGCCGAGGAGGTCAGCTGCGAGCTCACTGTCACCGCGTTGCAATGCGCAGGCGTGGCAAGCGGGAGCGATTCGACCGCCATCGGCGATGACGCGCAGGCGACCCAGGCCGGCACCACGGCCGTGGGGCAAGGGTCACGGGCCTTTTCCGACAAGGCCAGCGCCTTCGGCCAGCTCGCCGTGGCCAATGGCGTCTCCTCCACCGCCGTCGGCTGGAGCGCGGCGGCCAATGGCGAGCAGGCGACTGCCACCGGGCAGGGTGCCGCCGCCAATGCCGATTTCTCGTCGGCCTTCGGCAGCGGAGCCAGCGCCAACGGGACCGCGTCCTCCGCTCTCGGCCAGGACGCACTGGCGAATGGCGCCAACGCGACCGCCGTGGGCCAGGGCGCGCGCGCCAATGCCGCGGCGAGCACGGCCGTCGGGCAGGGGGCCGTCGCCAATGCGGCGAACGCTACCGCGCTGGGCACGGGTGCCACCGCAAACGGCGCCGGCTCCACCGCGCTCGGGCAGGGTGCGGTCGCCAATGCGGACAACGCCACGGCGGTCGGTTACGGCGCCACCGCCAACGGCGCCGGCGCCACCGCCAACGGCCAGAATGCGGTAGCCGCCGGCGCGGGCAGCGTGGCCCTTGGCCAGAACGCCAACGCCTCCGCCGCCCAGTCCGCCGCCCTCGGTTACGGTGCCATCGCGTCCTTCGAGGGCTCGACGGCGATCGGAGCCGGGACGACCACCACCCGCGCGAACCAGATGGCATTGGGCACCGGCAGTTCGACGTACACCATGGCTGGGCTGACCTCCGGCGCCAGCCGCGCGGCCCAGAGCGGCGCTGTGCAGATCGTCACCACCGATGCCTCCGGCAATCTCGCCAGCGCCAGCACGGCCGAGCTTTTCGACCTGCGTCCCGTCATGGCCGAGATCGACCGGGTCAGCGAAGGCGTCGCGATGGCGATGGCGATGGACACGCCCACTCTGCCCACCGGCAAGAACATGGCGGTGAGCGCCCAATGGGGGACCTTCGGCGGGCAGAACGCGCTCGCTCTTTCCAGCATCGCGCGGATTGCCGACGATTCCTTCTTCCTCACCGGCAGCATCGGCATCGGCCTCAACGAAGGCACGGTCGGCGGCAAGGCCGGCGTGCTGTTCGCCTGGTGAGGCCGATGCGGCGCGGCACCGGCCTTTCCATCCTCGTGCTCCTGATGGTGCTGGTGGCGCCCGTGTCGGCCCGCGCGCAGCAGAAGCCGGCCGACACGATGCCGCCGCCGGCGGTGCTGCTGGCGCTGCTGCGCGGCACGCTGATCGCGCTCAACCAGGCCAATCTGACCGGCAATTATTCGGTGCTGCGCGACCTTGCCGCCCCGTCATTCCGCGACGCCAACTCAAGCGCGGCCCTCGCCGATCGCTTCCGTCTGTGGCGCGACGGCCGGCTCGACTTCGCCGCCGTGGCACTGCTCGACGCCAAGCTCTCGGCCGCGCCTGCCCTTGGGCCGGACGGCGCGCTGCGCCTGCGGGGCTATTTCCCGACCGCCCCGCTGAGGATCGGATTCGATGTCGCCTTCCTGCCGGTGGAGGGGCATTGGCGGCTCGGGGCTATCACCGCCGAGCCGCTGGAGCCGGAGGCGACGGGGACTGTGGCGCGCGCGCCCGAAGTGCCGTCCGCAGCAACAACGCCCGCAACCTTCCGCTTGCCGGAACTGCCGCCCGCCGCGAGCCTCGGCATACCGCTTCCTCCCGGCGACCGTCCACGCGGTTAGGCGGCGACCACAGACGCTTCTAAGGCTGCGGGGCCGGGACGGTGGGGTATCCTTCCAGCGGCTCGCTCGGCAGGGGCGGCGCGGTGTCTGCCGGTGCCGGCAGGTTGCGCGGCGCGGGGGGCGCCATTCGCGTGGGCGCCGGCGGCGGGGCCGTCACGGTGTCGGGCGGCAAAGCACCTGCGGGATAGACGATCGGGCCGCCGACACGTCCAAGCTCCGGCGAGACCGGCAGGGGACGGCCATAGGGCTGCCAGCTGCGCGGGAGGAAATAGCCGTTGATGGTGTAGCGGTACATGATCCGCAGCAGCGAGGCTTCGGTCGCGCCACTCTGGCAGAAGCGCAGACGCACCGACAGCACGCCGCGATCGCCGGTCAGGACGTTGACGCGCTCCTGCCCCTGGATGCGCTGCCACGCGTAGATGCAGAGGTCGCGACCTTGTCCGCGCGCCAGCGCGTAGCCGAACGGCCCGTAGCGGTTCTGGACGAAATAGGTCGAGGGCCGCAGGTCGAGCCCGGGCAGCGCCTGTTCCATCTCCTCCGCCAGGGCATAGTCGGTGAGAAACGTGTCGCTCTTGATATTCTCAGGTCCGGTACGCCCCTCCACCGGTCCGAAGAAGACGACGCTGAAGGCATTCTGACCCGGCGTCGCCGCCTCGGTGGCCAGCAGGATCTCCTGCTGCAGGGCGTTGGCATAGCGCGTCTCGATGACGCCGATGATGCGTGGTCCGCCGGGTTCGGGAAGCACCAGTGCTTCAACCGCGGGCACCTCGGTGGCCAGAGTGGCGACGACGGGCGGCCGGCCGGTGGTGCAGCCCGCCGCCAGCAACAGCCCGCCCATCGCGAAGACGCCCCGGCACCAGCTTCGCAGGCTTGTCTGGCATGCGCGGCGCGCAGTGTCGCCGCCCGATCCAAGGGGTGGGCGGGCCGTGGTAGGGCGGTCATTTTCGCAAAACGAATCACGCATCCCGTCAATCTAGCGTCCCAGCGCCGCGGCAGAAACGGTCAAAGATCGAACAAGATGTTCGCCGATGTGATCACTGACGTGAAACTTGCATGCCATGGCGACTTGCGAACAGCGCACGCACCACGTAAGAGCCGCCGTAAGGGCGACTGCGGAGACCGGCCAAAGATTATGAGTAGAAAGTGGCTCACAGGTATCTGGATAATATTAATCGCTCTAGTAGCATTCATTGTTACCTTGCCGGTTAACTTGCAAGCGCAGCTGGTTACCGGCTGTATTGTGATTCTGCTAATTATCTTTTTGAGAATGTTTGCGCCGGAAGGTGTTCCGCGCATGGTTGCACTGGCCCTCGGCGTCGCAATGGTATCAAGGTACGTGTATTGGCGTACGACGTCAACGCTACCTCCCCTAGAGGATCTGACCAATTTCATTCCCGCCATCCTGTTGTATGGCGCGGAGATGTACAGCGTCGCCCTGATGGCGCTGAGCCTGTTCGTCGTGTCTGCGCCCAAGCCCCCGCGAACCGCGCCGGTGATCGCGCCCGGCAGCGAGCCGACGGTCGACGTCTTTGTGCCGAGCTATAACGAGGATGCGCGGCTTCTCGCCACGACCTTGGCGGCCGCCCGGTCGATGGACTATCCCCGCGACCGCTTCACGGTGTGGTTGCTCGACGACGGCGGGACTGACGAAAAATGCGAGCAGCACGACCTCGCCGCCGCGCGGCAAGCGCGGGAGCGGCGTGAGGAGCTTTCCCAGCTTTGTCGCGACCTTGGCGTGAAGTACCTTACCCGGCCGCGCAACGAATACGCCAAGGCCGGCAATCTCAACCACGGCCTCGCCCATTCGAGTGGTGAACTGATCGTCGTTTTCGACGCCGACCACGCGCCGGCGCGCTCGTTCCTGCGGGAGACCATCGGTTATTTCAACGAGGATCCTCGTCTGTTCCTCGTCCAGACGCCTCACTTCTTCATCAATCCCGATCCCGTGGAACGCAGCCTCGATACCTGGCGCCATATGCCGTCGGAGAACGAGATGTTCTACGGCGTCATTCAGCGCGGGCTGGATCGATGGGGCGGCGCGTTCTTCTGCGGTTCCGCGGCGGTTCTGCGGCGCGAGGCGCTGCGGGAGACCGACGGCTTCGCCCATTCCTCCATCACCGAGGATTGCGAGACGGCCCTGACGCTGCACGCGCGCGGTTGGCGCAGCGTCTATGTCGACACTCCGCTCATCGCGGGGCTGCAGCCTGAGACCTTTGCCAGCTTCATCGGCCAGCGTTCGCGCTGGGCGCAGGGCATGTACCAGATCCTGCGCTTCCACTTCCCGCTGTTCCGCTCGGGTCTCACCGTCGCGCAGCGCATCTGCTACATGTCCAGCATCCTGTTCTGGTTCTTCCCTATCTCGCGTGCGATCTTTTTGATCTCGCCCTTCTGCTATCTGTTCTTCTCGCTGGAGATCTTCAACGGATCCGGCGCCGAATTCGTCGCCTATACGGCAGTTTACCTGCTCACAAATCTCTTTATCCAAAGTTATCTGTTTGGGAAGTATCGCTGGCCGTGGTTCTCCGAGCTTTATGAGTACATTCAGACGGTCTATCTCCTTCCGGCGCTTCTCTCAGTGATGATCGATCCCAGGAAGCCGACCTTCCGGGTGACGTCGAAGGGCGAGACGATCGACGAGAACAGGATTTCGGAGATCGGCATTCCGTTCTTCATCATCTTCGTGATTCAGATCGTGGCCGTGTTCGTGACATTCTGGCGGATAGCGACTGAGCCGTACTCCGCCGACATCACCATCGTCGTGGGCACGTGGAACCTGCTCAACCTGATCATTTCGGGCTGCGCTCTCGGTGTCGTGTCGGAAAGGGCCGCTAAGCGCCATAGCCAGCGCATGGCGATCACGCGTCGCTGCCGCCTGCTGATCGATGGCATCGAGGTGCCCGCCGTGATCGACGATGTCTCGATGGGTGGCGTGCGGATTCGGACGGAACTACCGCCCGAGGCGAAGACCGGTATCGGCATGCATGCTGTGGTCCGGTTGACGCCGCCCGACGCGTGCATCAGCGACACGCTGCCGGTGCTTATTCGCAACATCGCCCTCGATGACGGCGTGGTGGTGCTGGGAGCCCAGTTCAACGCGAAGACCGCCGCCCACTATCAGCTCATCGCCGACTTGATCTTCGCCAATGCCGATGAATGGCGGAAATTCCAGGAAGGCCGGCGGCGAAATCCCGGCGTGCTGAAAGGCACGGTGAGATTCGTGATGATCGCGGGCTACCAGACACTGCGCGGTCTTGCCTATGTGACCTTGCTCGAAAGGTTCACGCGCCGCCTCGCGCCTGGCCTCTTTGCGGGGGCGCATGGGCGATGACGACGCTTCTGCAACGCCTTTCGGGCAGCGCTCTGCTTGTTTCCCTCTTGTTGGCGGGTTTCGGGGCGGCGGCCAAGCCGCCATCCGATATGGTGCTGAACGGGCACGCGCCCGTCGGGGCGACGGTATCGCCCGCTTTCGATATGGGCGATGGATGGGGTGATGAGGATGGCGAGGCCCTGACCATTCCCACCACCGTGGGACAGGCGCAGGCCCCGTTCGGCATGACGGCACCAAATCGTGCCGGGCAATCCAGCGCGACACCACAGCCGCGCGCCGCGATGCCGTTCCAGATGGTGCCGGGACAACCGGCCACCGATGCGTCTGTGCAGACGGAGGAGGCCGGGCCGAGGACGCCCGACCGGTTCATCGTCCCCCTGCCGCGTCTGCGGCTTGAAGGGGAGTCGGGGACGCGCGGCTGGGTGACCTATTTCACCCAGCAGGAGGTGGAGCGGCCGGTCACTCTGCTGGTCGGCTATCTCAACGCCATTTACGTCATGCCGGAGAGGTCGCGGCTGCGTGTGACGATCAATGGCCAGATCGTTGCCGAAATTCCGATCGCCTCGCCCCAGGGTGCGACACAGGTGGCGGTGGCTATCCCCGCCGGGGTGCTGCGCGCCGGCGGCAACCTCATCCGTTTCGATGTGCATGCGGTACACCGCACCGATTGCTCCGTCGCCTCCACATACGATCTCTGGACGGAACTCGACAACGCGCTGACGGGCGTGGTGTTCGAAGGCGGGCCGGTCCCGCCGCCCTCCGTGGTCGACGATCTGCCCGCCGTCGGGGTCGATGTTCATGGCCGGACCCATATCCGGTTTATTCAGAACGGGCCCATCGAACCCCACCACAGCAGCCAGATCCTGCTGGCGGCGCAGGCGCTGACCCAGCGAGGGCAGTTTTCTCACCCGGTGGTGTCGATCGTCGGTCCGGACCCGGGTCCCGCCGGCCCCGGCACGCTGAACGTGGTCGTGGGCCTGCCCGAGGATCTGCGGAACGCGTTGGCTTTCCCCCCTCCGCTTGCAGGCGGCCAGCCCGTCGTGCGTTTCCTCAATGACGGCCAGGCCGGCGGCACCGTCCTCGTGCTCGGCGGTGAGACGGCGCATGCCGTCGATGCGGCCATCGAGCGCCTGGTTTCAGGCGGCGCGCAGGCCGATGCCAACAAACTCAGGATCTCCAGCCGCTTCGCGCCCGACGCCCATTATTTCACGGGCGCGGGCAGCGTTCGTTTTTCGGAGATGGGCGTGATGACGCAGGAGTTCTCCGGCCGCCGGCTGCAACTCCGTTTCCCCATCGGCCTGCCTCCCGACTTCTACGGGTCTGCCAACGGTCATGCGCGCATTCTGCTGGATGCGGCCTACGCTCCCAGCGTGCGCCCGGGAAGCCAGCTGTCCGTCTATGTGAACGGTTCGCTCGCCTCCTCCTACATGCTCACGGAGAGGCATGGCGGGCTGATGGAGCGGAAGGTCATCAAGGTTCCGTTGACGCATTTCCGTGCAGGCATCAACCGGATCTGGATCGAGGTGACGCTGGACGTCGACGCCGACCAGGTCTGCGGGCCCGGGGCCACGTTGGCGCACGACAAGCGCTTCGTGGTGTTCGATTCGAGTGAGTTCGTCATGGACCATTTCGCACGGATCGGCACGAGCCCAAATCTGGCGGCATTCTTCGGTGGCGGGTTTCCTTATTTTCGCTCCACCGCGCCCGTCGCTGTGGTGATGCGCCAGGACGCCGCGACGGTCTCGGCGGCCGCGACGGTCATGGCCCGGCTTGCCTTCGGTCATCGGGACGTCGCGCGGGTCGATACCGCACCATCGCCGGCAACGCTGGCGAGCCAGCCCGCCCTGTTCATTGGCGACGCCAACCAGATCGCGCCCGACATCGTGCGCCAGGTCGGACTTGTTGATGCGGGCAAGATTCGTTGGCGCGCGGATCAGGATACGGACGACACGGGGCGGGGGACGGCTTCTGCGTCGAAGGGGGGCAACACCGGCCCGTCAGAGCCGATGCCGATGCTGGACAGCGGCGTGCATGTGCGCTCCGGCTCAGGCAACGACGCCATTTACGATCGCTGGCGCGACCAAGTCAGCGAGGGCGGCGTCAATGCCGAGCTTCATCAGCTCAAGAAGTGGATCACCACCAACTTCGGGATTTCGCTGGATATGTCCGACGGCGGCGACACGGAGCTCTTCAACCCGCCGCCAAACACGTCGATCGTCGTGGCCCAGGGCTTCGCGCCCAACAGCGACGCAGTCTGGACGGTCATCGCCGGCCACACGGCGGACAGCCTTGTAACGGCCGTTGACGAATTCACCCTGCCGGAGTTCTGGGCGAAAGCGTATGGTCAGGCCGTCGCGTTCGACGCGGTGACCCGGCGGATGGAGATCCGCGTGCCGACGAGCGTGCGTTTCATCGTCACGCAGCCGCTCGGGCCGTCCAATCTGCGGCTTATCGCGGCCAACTGGCTGTCGCTCAACATTGTCACCTACGCCGTGGTTCTCGTCCTATGCTGCATTGCCTTCGCCGTCGTCACCAGCCTGCTGCTTCGCCGCGCCGGGCGTCGGGCGTAATGCGATATGGGGCCGCGTGCAGCTTTATCCCGGCGTTCCTGCTGCTGGCGGCCTTCGCCTTCGCGCCGTACGCCTCGGCAAAGACGCCGGCGGGGATGATCTCTCGCGACGACTGGGCGGCCTACTCGGCCCGTTTCGTCGACCCCAGCGGACGGGTCATCGACGATGCCAATGGCCGTATCAGCCATTCCGAAGGGCAGGGCTACGGGATGCTGCTCGCCTATCTCGCGAGCGACAAGGCGGGCTTCGAGCGGATCTGGACCTTTACCCGTACCGAATTGCTGATCCGCGACGACGGGCTGGCCGCCTGGCGCTGGGACCCGAAGGCGGATCCGCACGTCACTGACATCAACGTCGCCAGCGACGGTGACCTCCTCATCGCCTATGCCCTCGCGCTCGCAGGCGAGGCGTGGGGCGTGCCGGACTACGAACGGAGCGCAACCCGGATCGCGCGGGCGCTCGGCGAGCAGGTGGTGAAGCGCGAGGGCGGCCGGCTCGTGCTGCTGCCGGGCGTCAGCGGTTTCTCAGCCGGCGAGCGGCCGGACGGTCCGGTGCTCAACCTGTCCTACTGGATCTTCGAAGCCTTCCCGGTTCTCGCCCGGCTGGCGCCCGAGGTCGACTGGGAGGGTCTCGCCGCGTCGGGGCGGGAACTGCTTTCCCTCGCCCGGCTCGGCCCGGCAAAGCTGCCGCCGGACTGGATTTCCGCGCCGGCGGACCGCCCGCTGGCACCCGCGGAAGGGTTCGAGCCGGTCTTTGGTTACAATTCATTAAGGATAGTTCTTTACCTTCTGCGTGCGGACATCACCGATACCGACGTTCAAAAAACCATTCTCGACAATTGGATGGTGCAGAATGGCGGGATGCCCGCGATCGTGAATATCCCGACCGGCAAGGCCCTGGCCCGGCTGTCGGAGCCCGGCTACCGGATGCTGGCGGCGACGCTGGCCTGTGCGATGGACGGCACGGCCATTCCGGCGGACCTCAGGCGCCTGCAGCCAAGCCAATACTATCCGTCGACCCTTTATCTCCTGAGCCTGTCGTTGGTGGGTGAGAAATATCCGAAATGTCTTCGCTGAGGGTAATCTTGCTGATCCTGATCGGGGCGATCGCCGTCCCAGCCATCGGCCAGCAGCTCTCCGCGCCTTCGCCTTCCGAGAATGCCCCCGCCGGCACGGCCCCGGCTCCCAAGGTCGACGAATCGGCCCTGCGCTTCTTCGCGTCTCAGGGCGACAGCCAGCGGCTCGAGGCCGAGATGGCGCGCCTGCGGGCGCTTTACCCCAATTGGCAACCGCCTAAGGACCTTTTCAGCCCGACCCCCGACCAGGACCCCGATACGGCGCGTCTTTGGGAGCTGTTTGCGGAGGGCAAGTTCTCCGACATCAGGGCGGCCATTGCCCAGCGGCAGGCAGCGGAGGTCGACTGGCAGCCGCCCGCCGACCTTCTGGCCCGGCTCGACGAGGGCGAGGCGGCCCGCCGGCTTGTCAACGCCGCCGAGGCCAAACAGTGGGCCTCCGTTCTGCGCATCGCCACCGATACGCCGGGCATGATGGTGTGCGCCAATATGGACGTGCTCTGGCGCGTGGCGGAGGCCTTCGTCAGGACCGGCGCGCCGCAACGGGCCAAGGACCTCTACACCTACATTCTCACGACCTGCCCGGACCCGAAGGAGCGCCTCGCCACCGCCCAGAAGGCGATCGGGCTTCTTGAGGGTCCCGAACTCGATGCGGTGCTTGCCCTGCAGCACGCCAATCCGGACGGCTCCTCCGAGTTCGCCGGCCTGCGCGAAGATCTGCTGCGCACGCGCGTCGGCCGTGCCGCGCAGGATGCGGCGCTCACGGCATCGCCGGAAGATATCGCCGCGCTGGAGCAACTGGCCCGCAACGGGTCGGCCGCGGACGATGCGCTGGTGCTCGGCTGGTATGCGTTCCGCCGCGGCGACGCCGCGCGGGCGGTCGACTGGTTCAAGCTCGCTCTGGATCGGCAGGGCGGCGCCTCGGCCGCCGAGGGCTACGTGCTGGCGCTGGCGGCGACCGGGCGCGCGCTGGAGGCGGAACCGATCGCCTATCAATGGCGCGATGCCGGCGCCGACAACCGCACCGCCTATATCGACCTCATGGCCGGCCTGCTTGCCGCCTCACCGCCGCCGCGCCTCGACCAGTCGGTCGTCGCCCGCTTCGCACCCATCGTATCCGACGCCAAATCCGCGACGGGCGCCCAGGCTCTCGGTTGGTACGCCTACAATACCGGGCAGATCCGCACCGCGGCCTCGTGGTTCCGCACCGCCGTGCAATGGGCTCCGCAGGATGAGGTGTCGGCCTATGGGCTGGCGCTCGCCAGTGCGCGCCTGAAGGACAACGCCACCCTCGATGCCATCGCCGGGACATGGGCCGGAAAGTCCGAGCGCATCCTGGCGCTCGTCGCTCCGGCGACCCGGCGCCGGCTGGCGGCCAGCGGGCCGGCCGTCGCAC
>JAEYTJ010000131.1 GCA_023434095.1 Pseudomonadota bacterium
GCGGGGTCTGGCCGCCGAACTGCACGATGACGCCGTGCAGCGTGCCGGCGGAGCGCTCGCGCTCCAGGATCTCGATCACGTCCTCGGCGGTCAGCGGCTCGAAATACAGCCGGTCGGAGGTGTCGTAATCAGTCGACACGGTCTCCGGGTTGCAGTTGACCATGATGGTCTCATAGCCCGCATCCTTCAGCGCGAAGGCGGCGTGGCAGCAGCAATAGTCGAACTCGATGCCCTGGCCGATGCGGTTCGGCCCGCCGCCGAGAATGGCGACCTTCCTGGCGTTCGAGGGACGCGACTCGTCGGCGGGGACACCGGCGAAGGGCATCTCGTAGGACGAGTACATATAGGCGGTGGGGGCGGCGAACTCGGCCGCGCAGGTGTCGATGCGCTTGTAGACCGGGCGCACGTCCAGCGCCCGGCGGCGGGCCGACACCTCGGCCTCGGTGAGGCGGGCAAGGCCGGCGAGGCGCGAATCCGAGAAGCCCATCGCCTTGAGCCGGCGGAACGCGCCCGCCGTCTTCGGCAGGCCATGCGCGCGCACCTTGGCTTCGGTGTCGACGATCTCGCGGATCTGTTCGAGGAACCACGGGTCGATCTTGCAGCCGGCGTGAATGGCGGCATCGTCGAGGCCGAGGCGCATGGCCTGCGCGACCTTCAGCAGCCGGTCCGGGGTCGGGCTGCCGAGGGCGGCGCGCACGGCGTTCTTGTCGTCGCCGAGGCCGAGACCTTCGATTTCGATCTCGTCGAGGCCGGTAAGGCCGGTCTCCAGCGAGCGCAGCGCCTTCTGCAGCGATTCCTGGAAGGTGCGGCCGATCGCCATCGCCTCGCCCACCGACTTCATCGAGGTGGTGAGGATCGGTTCTGCGCCGGGGAACTTCTCGAAGGCGAAGCGCGGGATCTTGGTGACGACGTAGTCGATGGTCGGCTCGAACGAGGCCGGGGTCGCCCCGCCGGTGATGTCGTTGGCGATCTCGTCCAGCGTGTAGCCGACCGCGAGACGCGCGGCGACCTTGGCGATGGGGAAGCCCGTCGCCTTCGAGGCCAGTGCCGAGGACCGCGAGACGCGCGGATTCATCTCGATGACGATCATCCGGCCGGTTTCCGGGTCGATCGCGAACTGCACGTTCGAGCCGCCGGTCTCGACGCCGATCTCGCGCAGCACGGCGAGCGAGGCGTCGCGCATGCGCTGATATTCCTTGTCGGTCAGCGTCAGGGCCGGGGCGACGGTGATGGAATCGCCGGTATGGACGCCCATCGGGTCGATGTTCTCGATGGAGCAGACGATGATGCAGTTGTCCGCCTTGTCGCGGACGACCTCCATCTCGTACTCCTTCCAGCCCAGCACGCTCTCTTCCACCAGCACCTCATTGGTGGGGGAGGCGTCGATGCCGCGCTCGATGATCTCGATATATTCCGACTTGTTGTAGGCGATGCCGCCGCCGAGCCCGCCCATGGTGAAGGAGGGGCGGATGATGGCCGGCAGGCCGACCTCTTCCAGCGCTTCCAGCGCCTGCGGCAGGGTCTTGATCTGGCGCGAGCGCGGCGTGTCGAGACCGATCTTGGTAATCGCGTCGCGGAACAGCTCGCGGTCCTCGGCCTTGTCGATGGCCTCCGCCGTGGCGCCGATCATCTCGACGTCATATTCGTCGAGCACGCCCATCTTGCGCAGCGACAGCGCGCAGTTCAGCGCAGTCTGCCCGCCCATGGTCGGCAGTAGCGCGAAGCCACCGGGTATGGCGTGGCGTTCCTTGGCGATGATCTTGGCGACGATCTCCGGCGTGATCGGCTCGATATAGGTCGCGTCGGCCAGATCCGGGTCGGTCATGATCGTCGCCGGATTGGAATTGACCAGAACGACGCGATAGCCCTCGGCCTTCAGCGTTTTGCACGCCTGGGTGCCGGAGTAATCGAACTCGCAGGCCTGCCCGATGACGATGGGGCCGGCGCCGACGATGAGGATGGTGGAGATATCTGTGCGTTTCGGCATCGGATCCCGTGCGGCTCGCGCATTGGTCCGGGCGCACGAAAAAGGACGCGTTGTGCGACGCGTCCTTGGATGGACCCGGATTGAACTTTCTGGGCGAGGTCACGCCCCGCAATTGGGGGCTTCCCATAAACCAGATTCCCTCGCGGGGAAAGGGTTGAGTCGGGAGGTAGCCCTGCGCGCCGCGCGCAGCCATCATCCCTTCCACAGACGGGTGAGCGCGCCCTGCGGCCCGTCGACCGGATCGCCGGGCGGAACGGGCACCCGGGCGATGGCGTCGAGCGCGCGGCGGAGTCCCGCCGCGTCGGGCCTTTCGATCGCGTAGTCCTGCCCCGGCGGATAGGCGCCGATGACGACGAGGTCCGGGCTGGCCTCGATCCGCTTATGGCCGGTGCCGGCGGGAAGCACCAGGACGTCGCCGGCCATGAGCCCCAGCTCTGCGCCGCCTTCGCCGCCGATCAGCAGGCGGACCGTGCCGCGGGCGATCGTCAGCGCCTCGTGGGCGGTGGAGTGGAAGTGATGGAAGTCGAACACACCGTCGCGCCAGCGGCACTCCCAGCCATTGGCAGCGAGCCGCGTCTCGATCAGGTCCGCATCGGCGGGAACGGCGGCACGGTAGATGAGGACCGGGAGCGTCGGATTGTTGGGCACGCCGTCCGAGGTCGGGAACAGGCGGGCTTCGGGAATGGGCATGGGCTCTCTCCGGCAGCGCAGTGGCCACGGGGCAAACCGTTCGCCTCGGCGCCAGTTCCCTGTCGCTCAGGCCGCTTCTGCCAGCACGCGTGCGGCCGCCAGATCGGCGACGAGGCTCGTATAGGCGTCGCGCCGGGCGGCCTCGTCGGGCAGGCGCAGCAGATAGGAGGGGTGGAAGGTGACATAGCCCTCCCGCGTTCCCAGCCGGCGCGGGCCGCGCTCGCGCGTCACCGCCAGCGCCTCGCCGGTCAGCGCCAGCGCCGCCGTGCCGCCCAGCGCGACGACGAGGCGGGGGCGCACGAAGTCCAGCTCCTTCTCCAGCCACCAGCGATAGTGCTTCACCTCGCCGCCCGTCGGCTTCTGGTGCAGGCGGCGCTTGCCGCGCGGCACGAATTTGAAGTGCTTCACCGCATTGGTGAGATAGACGGCGTCGCGCACCAGTCCGGCCTCGGCCATCGCCTTCATCAGCAACTGGCCGGCCGGGCCGACGAAGGGACGGCCGTCCTCGTCCTCCTGGTCGCCGGGCTGCTCGCCCACCAGGGCCAGCGCGGGATGGAGGGGGCCTTCGCCGAGCACGGCACGGGTGCCGCCGCAAACGAACGGGGGCGCCGCCGCGATGAGGGCATTCAGCTCCTCGAGGCTGTCCGGCGCCTGCTGCGCCATTGCCGCCACCGCCTTTTCCGGATCGCGCTTGCGCGGGGCGGCGGCCTCGCGGGCCAGCATCTCGGCGACGCGGGCGGGGGCGCCTTCGAGCAGCGCGGGAATGAGGCGGGCTTCAGGGAGATTTGGCCAGTATTTCTTCGGCATCTCGGTCTTCATCATCGCCGGGTTGATCCGCGCCGGGTTGAAGGCGCTGGCGTAATAGGCGAGCCAGCCCTCCTCGAAGCCGTCGCCCTCCGGCAAGGGAGGCCGGCTTGCGGGCGGACCGAAGGCGAGGCTCTCGCCGTTCCAGCCCACCGTGCCGTGGGGGGTGAGGATCGCCCAGTCCATGGCGGGAAAGCGGGTGCGGAAGAAGGGCGCCGCCGCCTCCAGGATGAAGTGCTCCGGCTCGAACCAGGCGACAAAGCGCTCGCGCCCGTTCTCGTGGCCCAGCGCCTTGAACCGCACGAAGGCGTGCATCTTGTGGATGTCGCGCCGCACCGCCTTCGCCATGCGCCCGAGACGGTGGACCAGCGGATCGGCGGGGTTGTCCGCGAGCTGCCGCTCGCCATGGAGAACCCGCCAGATCAGCGTGTAAAGCAGGGAGAAGCGCGTGGGATCGCGATGGCAGAGCACGAGGTCGGCTAGCGTGGCCACGGCGCGCGGCAGGGTGAGGGGCGGGGCGTCGGCCGGCGCGGGCGTCGGCGCGGCGGCGCCGAACAGATCGGCGCTGGCGGCTGAGCCGGCAGGCTCCCCCGCTGCCGCCATCCGCCACACCAGGCGCTCCGGCGGCACCTGCGCCCACGCCAGTGCGCGGACGGCAGCGCGGAAGCCCGCGCGGTCGGCACCGAAGCGCAGCGCCACCTCGCGGCTCTCGCCCGCGTCGCCGCGCCGTGCCGGGGCGCTCACGCGAACAGCTCCAGTTGCCGGGCCGGCGGCGCGAGGCGCTCGCGCAAATCGGCCCGGTCGGTGAGCTTGAGCGGGTGATGGTCGGCGGTGATGAGGAAGGCGCGCGCCCGCTTCACCCCGGTACTTACCCGGGCGATGTCGTCCAGCGTCAGCCTCGTCTGGCGCCGGGCGCACAGGATGCGGTCGACGGCGCGGGCGCCGAGGCCGGGCACGCGCAACAGCGCCTCCCGGTCGGCGGCGTTCACGTCGACGGGAAACTGCTCGCGGTGCTTGAGCGCCCAGGCCAGCTTGGGGTCGATGTCGAGGTCGAGCATGCCGCCCGTCCCGCCGGCGGCGATCTCGCCGACGGAGAAGCCGTAGAAACGCAGCAGCCAGTCCGCCTGATAGAGCCGGTGCTCGCGGCGCAGCGGCGCGGGCTTCACCGGCAGCACGCGGCTCGCTTCGGGGATCGGGCTGAAGGCGGAGTAGTAGACGCGCTTCAGGCCGTAGCCGCCATAGAGGCCGGCGCTGGTCTCCAGCACCGCCGCGTCGGTGGTGGCGTCGGCGCCGACGATCATCTGGGTGCTCTGGCCGGCGGGGGCGAAGCGGCGCTTCTCCTCGCGCGCTTCGGTGATGCGCTCGTGCATCTGGCCCATCGCCGCCTTGATGCCGGGCGCGTCCTTCTCCGGCGCCAGCGCCTTCAGGCTGACCTCGGAGGCGAGTTCGACATTGACCGAGAGCCGGTCCGCCCACAGCCCGGCCTGCTCCACCAGCCAGGGACTGGCCTCGGGAATGGCCTTGAGGTGGATATAGCCGGCGAATCCATGGTCCTGCCGCAGCCGCTGCGCCACGAGCATCATCTGCTCCATCGTGTAGTCGGGCGAGCGGATGATGCCGGAGGAAAGGAACAGGCCCTCGATATAGTTGCGCTTGTAGAAGCCGAGGGTGATGGCCACGACCTCGTCGACCGAAAAACGCGCCCGACGGACGTTGGAGGAGCGCCGGTTGATGCAATAGGCGCAGTCGAACAGGCAGTAATTGGTCAGCAGGATCTTCAGCAGCGACACGCAGCGCCCGTCCGGCGTGTAGGAATGGCAGATGCCCATTCCCGTGGTCGAGCCGATGCCGTCCTTCTCCGCCTTGCGCCCGCGCGCGCCGGAGGAGGCGCAGGAGGCGTCGTATTTGGCGGCGTCGGCGAGGATGCCGAGCTTGGTTCTCAGAGTGTCGTCCACGCGGAAATCCTCCCGCGTTCACTTTATGTTCCCGTTACGTGCGGATCAACCCGCCGCCGATACCGCCCCGGTCGCGCGCCGGGGCGGGGAATGTCGCGGAAGAGGCGAGGCGGCGCTCAGGCCGCCTTCTTGTTGCTCGCGATCAGCTCGACGAAGCGGTCGAACAGATAGTGGCTGTCCTGCGGGCCGGGGCTGGCTTCCGGGTGGTACTGCACCGAGAATACCGGCCTGTCGGTCAGCGCGATGCCGGCATTGGAGCCGTCGAACAGCGAGACGTGGGTCTCGGTGGCGCTGGCCGGCAGGCTGTCGCGGTCGCCCGCGAAGCCGTGATTCATCGAGGTGATCTCGACCTTGCCGGTGGTCATGTCCTTGACAGGATGGTTCGCGCCATGGTGGCCCTGATGCATCTTCACCGTGCGCCCGCCGACGGCGAGGCCGATCATCTGGTGGCCGAGGCAGATGCCGAAGGTCGGCACGCCGCGGGCGATGATATCGCGGATCACCGGCACCGCATATTCCCCCGTGGCCGCCGGATCGCCGGGGCCGTTGGAGAGGAACACGCCGTCCGGCTGCAGCGCCATGATCTCGTCGGCCGTGGCGGTGGCGGGCACCACCGTCACCTTGCAGCCGGCGCGGGCGAGCAGGCGCAGGATGTTGCGCTTGATCCCGTAATCGACGGCGACGACATGATGCGCCGGGGCGGTCTGCTGGCCATAGCCCTGCGGCCAGGTCCAGGTGGTCTCGTCCCAGGTGAAGCGCTGGGCGGAGGTGACCATCGGCACCAGGTCCATGCCCTCCAGCCCCGGCCACGCCGCCGCTTCCGCCTTCAGCGCCGGCAGGTCGAACTGGCCGTTCGGCGCGTGGGCGATCACCGCGTTGGGCATGCCGCCGTCGCGGATCAGCGCGGTCAGCGCCCGCGTGTCGATGCCGGAAATGGCGATGATGCCGCGCGCCTTCAGCCAGGCGTCGAAATGCCGTGTGGCGCGGTAATTGGAGGGGTCGGTGATGGCGGAATGCAGCACCACGCCGCGCACGCCGGAGGCGCCGGCCATGGAGACGGTTTCGACGTCTTCCTCATTGGTGCCGACATTGCCGATATGGGGGAAGGTGAAGGTGATGATCTGCCCGGCATAGGACGGATCGGTCAGCACTTCCTGATAGCCGGTCATGGCGGTGTTGAAGCAAACTTCGCCCACCGCGTGGCCGGTGGCGCCGAGGCCGAAGCCTTCGAGGACCGTGCCATCGGCCAGGACGAGGACGGCGGTCGCGAGCGGCTCGGCCCACACGTCATCGCCGGAGTGCTGTTCAGCGCTACCGTTCATTGATCTTGTTCCCTGTCATCGTGTGCCCTAATTAGTCCGTTGCCGCGCCGGATGCCAGCCTCCAGGCTGCGTATCTGGCCCACGAATTGCGGATGGCTGCGCCCCGACACGGCGCGCTGCGCCTTTCGCGACCGGGCGGCGACCGCCGGAGAGGGCCGAAAGCCCTGGAGGTGAAGATCCATTGGCGCGAGCGGCGTGCGGCCCCGAATCGGGAGCCGGCGCCGCCTCGCGGATTTCAGGAAGGCTGCCGACGTGCTGCGCGACGACATCAACACCTCGCTGAAAGAGGCCATGAAGGCCCAGGACAAGCGGCGCCTCGGCACGCTGCGCCTCGTCAATGCCGCGATCAAGGACCGCGACATCGAAGCGCGCGGCCACGGCAAGGACCCGCTTTCCGACGACGAAGTGCTCGGGCTGCTGACCAAGATGATCAAGCAGCGCGAGGAATCGGCGAAGGTCTATGAGGAGGCCGGGCGCGTGGATCTCGCCACGCAGGAGCGCGAGGAGATCGTGATCATCCAGTCCTTCCTGCCGGTGCAGATGACCGAGGCCGAGGCGCAGGCCACCATCGCCGCCGTTATCGCCGAGATCGGGGCCCATGGTCTCAAGGACATGGGCCGCACCATGGCGGCGCTGAAGGAGCGCCACACCGGCGTGATGGATTTCGGCAAGGCCAGCGGCACCGTCAAGGCCCTGCTCACCGCCTGAGCCGGTCTCGCCACCGGCTTCCCCTCGCGCGCGTTGTTGCCATGCCCCCAGCCCCCCACACGCCGCCGGCCACGCTGACCCTTGCGGGCTGCTGGCGGGGGGCACGGGCCATCGTCGCCGTGCTCCCGCCCGTCTTCGTGTTCGGCATCGCCTTTGGTATCGCCGCGCGCGGCGCCGGGCTGGAAGGCTGGCTGGCGGCGCTCATGAGCATGGCCGTCTTTGCCGGCGCGGCGCAGTTCGCGGTGCTGGACCTGTGGGCCAGCCCGGTGCCGTGGCTGCCGCTCCTCGTGGCCACCTTCGCCATCAATGCCCGGCACATCCTGCTCGGCGCCTCGCTCAGGGCGCTGTGCCGGGGACTTTCCGCTTGGAAGGTCTATGGCGCGATGACGCTGCTCAGCGATCTCAACTGGGCGGCGCTGATCGCCTCCGAGCGCAAGGGCGAGCGCGATCTCGGCTACCTCGTCGGCGGCGGCCTTCTCATGTGGGCGACCTGGGTGTCGGCCACGGCGATCGGCGCGGTCGCCGGCGGGCTCACCCTGGACGACGTGAAGACCTATGCACTCGATCTGGTGCTGGTGGCCTTCTTCGCCACCACGCTGGTCGGGCTGCGGCGCGGGCGCGTCGACGATCTGCCCTGGCTGGTGGCCGGCGTTGCCGCCATGGGCGCGGTCTGGTTCCTGCCGCCGAACTGGCATGTGATGGTAGGCGGGCTCGCCGGGGGACTGGCCGGCCTCATTCGCGACGAGTTGAAGCGGTCATGAGCACCTCGCAGGCGCTGCTCGTCGTCTTCGCCATGGCGCTCGTGACCTATGCGACGCGGGCGGGCGGCATTTTTCTCGTCGGCTTCGTGCCGATGTCCGCCCGCACCGAGAATTTCCTGCGCTATCTCGCCGGCGCGGTGCTGGTGGCGCTGGTGGTGCCGGCGACGGTGCGCGGCGGGCCGGAAGGCTATGTCGCGGTCGGCGTCGCCATCCTCGCCCGGCTGCTTCTGCGCAAGGCGCTGCCGGCCATCGCCCTCGGCATCCTCGCCGCCGCGCTGTGGCGCGCCTATATGGGAGCGAGCTGAGGCCACCATCGACACTTCGGCACGCTTCTTGCGGCCGCCGGCTCCTGTTAGGTTCGGCCGCCCTAACCGTTGAGACCTCGCCTCCATGCGCTTTCCGCCCTCGTTCCTCGACGAGATACGCGCCCGCCTCCCGGTATCGGAGGTGGTGGGCAAGCGCGTGCAGCTGAAGAAGCAGGGGCGCGAATGGCGTGGCCTGTCGCCGTTCAACCCGGAGAAGACGCCGTCCTTCTATGTCAACGACCAGAAGGGCTTCTACCACTGCTTCTCCTCCGGCAAGCACGGCGACCAGTTCGACTTCCTGATGGATGTCGAGGGTCTGCCCTTCCCGGAGGCGGTGGAGCGCCTCGCCTCCATGGCCGGCGTGGCGATGCCGGTGCAGTCGCGCGAGGAGGAGAAGCGCGAGAGCCGGCGCAAGACGCTGCATGAGGTGATGGAACTCGCGGCACAATACTTCGAGGCGACCCTGCAGGGACGTGCCGGCGCCAAGGGGCGCGGCTATCTCGCCGATCGCGGCCTCGGGCCTTCGGTGCAGAAGCGCTTCCGCCTCGGCTACGCCCCGCCGGACCGGTTCGCGCTGAAGGAGGCACTGGGCGGGCGCGGCGTTCCGGTCGAGGACATGGTCGAGGCCGGGTTGCTGATTTCGGCCGAGGACATCGCCATCCCCTATGACCGTTTTCGCGACCGTTTGATCTTTCCGATCACCGATCTGCGCGGGCGCGTGGTGGCCTTTGGCGGGCGGGCGCTGGAGAAGGACGTCCCGGCGAAATATCTCAACTCGCCGGAAACGCCGCTCTTCCACAAGGGCGCGCTGCTCTACAACGCCTTCAACGCCCGTACGGCGGCGCATAACGGCGCCGCTGTCATCGCCGCCGAGGGCTATGTCGACGTCATCGCGCTGGTCGAGGCGGGCTTTGCCGGCGCGGTGGCGCCGCTCGGCACCGCACTCACCGAGGAACAACTGGCGCTGTTGTGGAAGATGGCGCCCGAGCCGGTGCTGCTGTTCGACGGCGACAAGGCCGGAAGGCGCGCCGCGTGGCGGGCGATGGATCTCGCTCTGCCGCATCTCAAGCCCGGCATGAGCCTTTCCTTCGGCCTGCTTCCCGAGGGGCAGGACCCGGACGATCTGGTCCGCGCCGGCGGACGCGAGGCGGTGGACGCTGTGCTGGCGCAGGCTCGCCCGTTGGCCGATGTGCTGTGGGCCCGCGAGATCGAAAGCGCGAGCGTCGACACCCCCGAGCGCCGGGCGGCGCTGGAGGCGCGGATCGGCGAGATCGTGAAGGTCATCGGCGACGAGACGGTGCGCAAGCATTACCGTGCCGAACTCATGGAGCGTTTCCGCCGCCTGTTCGCCTCGTCCGCCGGGCCGGGCGAGGGCGGGCGTCGCGGCTATGGCGACAATCAGGGC
>JAEYTJ010000091.1 GCA_023434095.1 Pseudomonadota bacterium
GGGTAGACGACGGGGAGCGCGCCGAGCACGATTTCGGGAAAACAGGCGCCGGTCAGCGCCACATGCTTGCCCGGCAGCCATTCCAGCGTGCCATGCGCGCCCATATGCACCAGCGCATCGGCGGAACCTTGCAGCCACAGGCCGAAGGCGACGAGCCCATGGCGCGGCGGCAGCGCCGGGTCGTGATACTGCGCCCGCCGCTCGGCCGGATCGCCGCGCTCCGGCGCCAGCGCCACGGTGACATGGCCAAAGCGCGCGGCACGGAAGCGGAAGGCGCCATCGAGGAGGTCCGGATCGTCCTCCGGCGCTCCCCACGCTGCCTCGACCGCCGCCACCGCCTCCGGCGGCAGCGTGGCGAGGTGGGCACGGTAGGCGGGGAGGCTGAGTGCACCGTCATCCTGAGGTACGAGCGTAAGCGAGCCTCGAAGGATGCCGGAGGAGTGTCCCTGCCGACCATCCTTCGAGGCCGCCTGCGGCGGCACCTCAGGATGACGGAGCTCCGGCCGCAGGCGATCCACCAGCGCCTTCTCGTCCGCCGGCACGTCCGCCACCGCGTAGCCGGCGGTGCGCAAATCCTCCAGCAGCGCCCGCACGCTTGCCGGCACGTCCAGCCCCACTGCCCAGCCGGTGCGGCCAGGGGCGCCGGCATAGTCCGGCATCAGCACGCCGATGCGGCGCTCGCCGCGCGGGGTCGCCCGCAGCCGCACCAGCGCCGCGACGCGATCGGCCACCTGCGCCACACGATCGGGCACCGGTGCGTTCACCAGCGCGGCGAAGCCCGGCACGGACGGCATCTCCTGCGGCGCCTTGAAGGAGAGCGCCCCGGCCAGCACCCGCCCGTCGAGTTCCGGCAGCACCACATGCATGGCCAGATCCGCGCTGGTGAGCCCGCGCACGCCCTCCGCCCACGCCGCCTGCTTGGTGGTGGCGACGACCGCCTGCAGCACCGGCACGCCCGGCGCGTCCAGCACCGTCGCTTCCCCCGGATCGGCGGCGGCGAAGGCGGTCAGGGTGAGGATCGCGGCCGGCGCCATCTGCGCCAGCGCCTCCGTCAGAAAGGCGATGGAGGACGGTTCCTTGAGGCTGGCGACGAAGAGCGGGCGCGGATCGAGCCCCCGTGCGCTGAGTGCCGCGCACAGCGCGTCGACCGGCGCGGTGTCGCCCGCCAGCGCCATGGAGCGGTAGAAGATGATCGGAATGGCGGGACGGAGAACCTTCTCCGCAAGAACGCCCTCATCCCCGGTCTTGACCCGGGGACCCAGCGTTTCCGAGGTCGCGAGGCGCGGCCCCTGGGTGGCCGGGTCAAGCCCGGCCATGAGGGGGCGAGAGCGGGGAACGCGCGGCGGAATGTCGGCAAGATGTGGCCACGCCCCGCCCCACGCATAAAACCCCGCCAACGGCAGGTTCTGCGGCGCTGGCGGCGGAGCTATCGCTCGCCCCGCATAATTGGCGATCACCCGCAGCAGCGCGGCCATATTGCCCGGCCCGCCGGCGCGGAAATAGCCGAGCAGCGTGCCCAGCTCTGCCGCGTTCAGGGTGGAGGCGTCGGCGAGGCGCGGGTCGTCGCGGTCCTCGCCCGGCAGCACCGCGAGCGCAAAGCCCCGCGCCCGCGCCTCGGCAGCCAGCCGGTCGACGCCGTAGCGCCACCAGTCGAGCCCGCCGAGCAGCCGCACCACCACGATGCGGGCATGCACCGCCACCTTGTCGACCCAGAGATCGACCGACATCGGGTGCCGAAGATCGCGCAGATTGGCGAGGCGCAGGCTCGGCAGATCCTCCCCCCGCTCCTGCGCCCGGCCCATTGCCGCGGCGAGCGCACCGAGGTCGCTGTCGGCGAAGGACACCACCACCAGTTCGCCCGGCGTCTGGCCGAGATCGACCGGCTCGACGAGATCGTCGAGGCTGGACGAGCTGGTGGCGAGAATGTGCATGGGACGTCAGAACTCCACCTTTCGTGCGCCGTCATCCTGAGGTGCGGGCGAAGCGAGCCTCGAAGGATGGTAACGCCGCGCGCCCGAACCAGCATCCTTCGAGGCCCTGACGATGTCCGGGCACCTCAGGATGACGTTGCGCCGGATGCCAGCCACACGCTCACGCCGCCACCTTCTCCCCGGCGAGGATCGCCTCCACCTTGGCGCGGTCGAGCCCCTTCAGCCCGATGGCGACGAGGCGCCCGGTGCGCTCGGCGTCGCCCCAGGGGCGGTCGAAATGATGCGCCACGCGCGGGCCCACCGCCTGCACCAGCAGCCGCATCTTCTTGCCGGCGACGGGCAGGAAACCCTTCACCCGCAGTACGTCCGCCTCCTCCGCCGCGCGCGCCACCCGCGCCGCGAACTCGGCCGGGTCGGCGATCTCCGGAACCTCGACGACGAAACTGTCGAAATCGTCATGGTCGTGGTCGAGTTCGTCGTCGTGATGCGTCCGGCGGTTCTCGATGTCGTTCTCGGTGCCGACGCCGAGGCCCATGAGGATCGCCGGGTCGATCCGCCCCTCGGTGACGCTCACCACCCGCACACCGGCGGGCAATTCGGCGTCGAGCGCGGCGCGCGCC
>JAEYTJ010000119.1 GCA_023434095.1 Pseudomonadota bacterium
GTGGGGCCGGCGATGAAGGAGGAGCCGTAGAAATTCAGCGCCGTGCCGTTGCGGCCCTCTTCGCGGCCGATGCGGTTCGAGGCGATGAGCGGCATCAGGTTGGCGCCGGCATGGCCCTGCATCACACGCTGCCAGTGGCCTGCCGAATCGAGCGTCGGGTCCTGCGGCTCGGAACCGATGGCGGTGGGGTAGAGCAGAACCTCGGCACCGAGCAGCGCCATGGTGCGCGCGCATTCCGGGAACCACTGGTCCCAGCAGATGCCGACCCCGATGCGCCCGACCGCCGTGTCCCAGATCCGGAAGCCGGTGTCGCCGGGGGAGAAGTAGAACTTCTCGGTGTAGCCGGGCCCATCGGGAATGTGGCTCTTGCGGTAGAGGCCCAGCACCTCGCCGTCGGCATCGACCACAGCCAGGCTGTTGAAGGCCGCCTGCCCGGCGCGCTCGAAGAAGGAGACCGGCAGCACCACGCCCAGTTCTTTCGCCAGCGCGGCGAAATGCGTGATCAGCCGGTTGCCCTCGAAGGATTTGGCGAGGTCGAGGAATTCGTGCAGCTGGTCCTGGCAGAAATACGGGGTCTCGAACAGCTCCTGCAGCAGGATGAGTTTGGCGCCCCGCCCGGCGGCCTCGCGCACGAGGGCTTCGGCGCGGGCGATATTGCCCTCGATGTCCCAGTCGCAGCGCATCTGGGTGGCGGCGACAGTCAGGCTGCGCATGTGAATCTCCGGATCGGACTGTGAAGGCGGGTCAGTTGACGGCGCGCAGCGGCTTTTCCAGCACCGCGATGACGCGCGCAAGCTCATGCCCGCGCTTGAGGATGAGCCCGGTCTGCGACACCACCGTGTAGGCGCCCTGCCGCCGCGCCAGGCGCGGGTCCTTCTCGATGCGGTAGATCGGCACCTCGGTGGCGCGGCGGAAGATGGAGAAGATCGCCTTGTCGCGGGTGAAGTCGATGGCGTAGTCCCGCCATTCGCCCTGCGCGACCATGCGGCCATAGAGATCGAGGATGCGGTCGAGTTCGCGCCGGTCGAAGGTGACGCGGTCGGTGCGGGTGCCGACCGGCAGGGCTATGGGGTCGATGTCCGCCACGCGGCGCCTCCGGCCTGTGCGGCCCGCCGGCGGGCCTGTGGGCTGAACCGTGTCATGTCGGCGTCATGATCCACCGCCCGGCGCGCCGCTTCAACCCCCTCGCCGGTGCGGCTCGCCCTGCGAGGCGTGCCCGAACGAAAAAAGGGCCGGCGACATGGCCGGCCCTGAAGGGCAATTCGGGGATTGAACCTAGATAACGTCAGGCCGGCCCACAAACGCCGCGGGGGGCTGGGGGGCTGGGAAACCGATGCGCTCGCGAACCGGCCCAACGCTATGAAGAGGAAAATGGAGGGTCGAAGGGGCATCGCCACGGCCGAATTCGGGCAACCCTGTGTTTTCGGTTAACGAGGCCGTGATTCGGGTTTCCGGCAATGTCAATCGAGCGGCTGCAGCGCCGCCCCGAGCACAGGGCCGGGTTCGGTGGAAGAGCCGGACTGCACGAACACCGCCACGGCGTCGATGCCCTCGCCGGACACACGGTGCACCGGCGTCTCGAAGCGGGCGGGCATGCCTTCCCAGGTGCCGAGCTTCACCCAGCCGCGCACCACATTGTGGTAGACCACCCGCGCCCCTTCGTTCTCGCCGCGGCCGATCTCCACGTCCATACGGCTCGCCACCGGGCAGAGCCACACCTCGGCCTTGGCCGCACCGGGCAGGGCGCCGATCTCCACCGTGACCGTGCCGTTCCGCGCTTCGACCGACACCGGAACGGCCGGCGCGGGGCTGGCGGCCAGCGCGCGCTCCAGTGCTGCCCGGTCCGAGCCGATGGCCATGGCGCGGCCGTTCACCACCGCCTGCGGGGTGAACATCTTGCTGTCCCCGCGCATATGGGCATAGGCCTTCTGACGCTGCGAATGGCCGTGCTTGGCCAGCGTGTCCTTCCAGCCGAGATAGTCCCAATAGTCCACCGCCAAAGTGAGCGCGAGCACGTCCGGGCGCGCGGCGAGCTCGCCCATCAGCTTGTCGGCAGGCGGGCAGGAGGAGCAGCCCTGGCTGGTGAACAGCTCGATCATCGCCTTCGGCGCCGTGATCGGCTTCACCGGCTCGACCTTCACCGCCATGTCCTCGGCGCGGGCACTGGACGCCGGCACCAGCGCCAGACTCAGCAGGGCCAAAGCGAGGCCCGAAAGCGCCGCACGAGGGGCAAGGGGAACGCGGTCGGACGGGCCGGAAGCGGAGGCGGCGGTCAGGGACATGTCGGGCGGTTGTCCTTGGGCGCTGGGACTCGGGGCACGGAGCGGGCGGGTCTGCGAGGGGACCGCGCCCGCCGGGTTCGGGGCCGACCGTGGCCGGTCTGACGGCCGGGTCCGCCTTCAAGCCAATAGGACGGCGCGCCGGGGACGACCAGTCACATTCGGGTGTCGCCGCGCACGCCGGCGTGACGGGGCGTGGCGCAGAAACGGCATGCCTGACGGGCGGGTTCCCGACAAGCGAAGGCCGGCGCGGGAGGTTCCCGCGCCGGCCTGTGTTCAGGGGGGCGCCGCCCGCTCAGGCCGCGAGATTGCGCAGCACGAAGGGCAGGATGCCGCCATTGCGGAAGTAGTCCAGCTCGTCCAGCGTATCGATGCGGCAGGTGAGCGGAACGTTCTTGACGGTGCCGTCGGCGAAGAGAATCTCGGCGATCAGCGTCTGGCGCGGCTTGAGGTCACCCTCAATGCCCTTCAGCGTGACGATCTCGTCCCCCTGAATGCCGAGCGACTGCCAGGACTCGTCGTTCTGGAACACCAGCGGCACCACGCCCATGCCGACGAGGTTCGAGCGGTGGATGCGCTCGAAGCTCTGGGCGATGACGGCGCGGACGCCGAGCAGCGCCGTGCCCTTGGCCGCCCAGTCACGCGAGGAGCGGGTGCCATATTCCTTGCCGGCGAAGACGACGGTGGGCACGCCTTCCTGCTTGTAGAGCATGGCGGCGTCGTAGATCGGCATCTCGGTGCCGTCCGGCCAGTGGCGGGTGAAGCCGCCTTCCTTGCCGGCCAGCATCTGGTTCTTGATGCGGATATTGGCGAAGGTGCCGCGCATCATCACCTGGTGATTGCCGCGCCGCGTGCCGTACTGGTTGAAATCGGCCGGGCGGACCTGATGGTCGCGCAGATAGGCGCCGGCAGGGCTGGCTTCCTTGATCGAGCCGGCCGGGGAAATGTGGTCGGTGGTGATGGAATCGAGGAACAGCCCGATCACCCGCGCCTTGATGATGTCGGTGACCGGCTCCGGCTCCATGCGCATGCCCTCGAAATAGGGCGGGTTCTGCACATAGGTGGAGCGGTCGTCCCAGGCATAGGTCTCGCCCAGCGGAATGGCGATCTTCTGCCAGTTCTCGTCGCCCTTGAAGACGTCCGAGTACTTCTCCTGGAACATCTTCTTGGTGACGTTCTCGCGGATGAAGGTCGCGATTTCCTGGTTCGAGGGCCAGACGTCCTTGAGGTAGACGGGCTGGCCGTCCGTGCCCGTGCCCAGCGGCTCGGTGGCGAGGTCGATCTGCAGCGAGCCGGCAATGGCGTAGGCGACGACGAGCGGCGGGGAGGCGAGGTAGTTCGCCTTCACGTCCGGGTTCACGCGACCTTCGAAATTGCGGTTGCCGGAGATGACGGCACCGGCGATCAGGTCGCTCTTGTTGATCGCCTCGGAAATCGCCTCCGGCAGCGGGCCGGAATTGCCGATGCAGGTGGTGCAGCCGAAGCCGACCAGATTGAAGCCCAGCGCGTCGAGATCGTCCTGCAGGCCGGCGGAGGCGAGATAGCCTTGCACCACCTGCGAGCCGGGGGCGAGCGAGGTCTTCACCCAGGGCTTCGACTTCAGGCCCTTCGCCACCGCGTTGCGGGCGAGCAGGCCGGCGGCGATCAGCACGCTGGGGTTCGAGGTGTTGGTGCAGGAGGTGATGGCGGCGATGGTCACGTCGCCATGGCCGAGATCATAATCGGTACCGGCCACCGGCACGCGCTTGCCCGTTTCGCCCGCCTTCTTGAACTCGCCTTCCAGCGCGGCGAGGAAGCCCTGCTTGGTGCCGGAGAGCAGCACCCGGTCCTGCGGGCGCTTGGGGCCGGCGAGCGAGGGCAGCACGGTGGAGATGTCGAGTTCCAGCACATCGGTGAACACCGGATCCGCGGTGCCGGCGGTGCGCCACATGCCCTGCGCCTTGGAATAGGCCTCGACAAGGGTGATGCGGTCATCCGCGCGGCCGGTCTCGTCGAGATAGGCGATGGTTTCCTGATCGACGGGGAAGAAGCCGCAGGTCGCGCCGTATTCGGGGGCCATGTTGCCGATGGTCGCGCGGTCGGCGAGGGAGAGATGGTCGAGGCCTTCGCCGAAGAACTCGACGAACTTGCCGACCACGCCCTTCTTGCGCAGCATCTGGGTGACGGTCAGCACGAGATCGGTGGCGGTGATGCCCTCCTTCATCTCGCCGGTGAGCTTGAAGCCGATCACCTCGGGAATGAGCATGGAGACCGGCTGGCCGAGCATGGCCGCCTCCGCCTCGATGCCGCCGACGCCCCAGCCCAGCACGCCGAGGCCGTTGACCATGGTGGTGTGGCTGTCGGTGCCGACGCAGGTGTCGGGATAGGCCACCGTCGCGCCGTCCTCGTCCTTCGTCCAGACGGTCTGGGCGAGATATTCGAGGTTCACCTGGTGGCAGATGCCGGTGCCGGGCGGCACGACGCGGAAATTGTCGAAGGCCGACTGGCCCCATTTCAGGAAGCGGTAGCGCTCCTGATTCTGCTTGTACTCTTCCTCGACGTTCTTGCCGAAGGCGGCATTGTTGCCGAAGAAGTTGACGATCACCGAATGGTCGATGACGAGGTCGACCGGCACCAGCGGGTTGATCCGCTTCGGGTCACCGCCGAGATGCACCATGGCGTCGCGCATGGCGGCGAGGTCAACGACGGCGGGAACGCCGGTGAAGTCCTGCATCAGCACGCGGGCGGGGCGATAGGCGATCTCGTTCTCGACCTTGCCGCGATTGACCAGCCAGTCCTTGATGAAGACGATGTCCTTCTTCGACACCGAGCGGCCGTCCTCGAAGCGCAGCAGGTTCTCCAGCAGCACCTTCATCGAGAAGGGCAGGGCCGAGACGCCCTCGAGGCCGTTCTTCTCTGCCTCCGGCAGGCTGTAATAGACGTAGGTCTTGGACCCGACGGTGAGAGTTTTCCGGCATTTGAAGCTGTCGAGCGACGTCACGGCTGGCAGGTCCCCGCTAACAAAGTGACAGGATGCGCCGGGCCTTGGAGGGAAGTGGGCTCGCGGGCTATAGCTCAGCTCGCGCGGGCTTTGGCAGGGCGCCGGGCGCATCGTTCAGTTTTCTATATAGAGCCATTTCAAACTTCGATCCTAGAGGGCATGACGCGATGCATTGGAAATTTGTGCGGCGCGTCGGCAGCCCCGGGGTGCGGGGTCTGTGATGCGGCTGGTGGTGGCGGATCTGGCCTGCCGGCGCGGCGTGCGCCTGCTGTTTCAAGGGCTCGGCTTCACGCTGGAGGCCGGCCGGGCGCTCATCGTCACCGGTCCGAACGGCACCGGCAAATCCTCGCTGCTGCGCCTTCTCGCCGGGCTGGCGCGGCCGGAGGCGGGCACGCTGCGCCTCGAAGGGGCGCCCGAACCGGAGGATTTCACCGAGGAGACGCATTATCTCGGCCATCTCGACGCGCATAAGGCGTCGCTGAGCGCGCAGGAGAACCTCGCTTTCTGGCGCGCCATGCTGGGCCGCCCGGCGCTGTCCGTCGGCGAGGCGATGGAGGCGGTCGGGCTCGGCGGGCTGGAGCGGCTGCCGGTGGCGGTGCTCTCGGCCGGGCAGATGCGGCGCCTCGCGCTGGCGCGGCTGCTGGTGGCGCGGCGCCCGCTCTGGCTGCTCGACGAGCCGACCACGGCGCTGGATGTGGCCGCACAGGCGCGCTTCGGCGAACTGGCGCGGGCACATGTGTCGGCGGGCGGGCTGATCGTCGCCGCCACCCACGCCCCGCTCGATTTCGGCCCGTCCGACGCGCTCGACCTCGGCGCCTGGCGGCCGGCGCGGGCCGTCCTCGCGGAGACGGGGGCATGAGCCGGGCGTTCCTCGCGCTGCTCGCCCGCGACCTGCGCCTCGCCTTCCGGGCGGGGGGCGGGGCGGGGCTCGGCGTCGTCTTCTTCCTCGCCGTTGTCGTGGTGACGCCCTTCGCCATCGGGCCGGACCTCGCTCTGCTCGCCCGCATCGGCCCGGCCATCCTGTGGATCGGCGCGCTGCTGGCCTCGCTGATCGGGCTCGACCGGCTGTTCGCGGCGGATGCCGAGGACGGCGCCCTCGACGTGCTCGCCATGGCGCCGCTGCCGCTGGAACTGGTGGCGGCGGCCAAGGGGCTGGCCCACTGGATCGCCACCGGCCTGCCGCTGGTGGTGGCCGCGCCGGTGCTGGCACTGCTGCTCAACCTCGCCCCCGCCTCGATCGGGGCGCTGACGCTGACCCTGCTGGTGGGCACGCCGGCGATCACCTTTCTCGGTCTCATCGGCGCCGCCTTCGCCGCCGTGTTCCGCCGCGGCGGGCTGCTGGTGGCGGTGCTGGTGATGCCGCTGACCATCCCGGTGCTGATCTTCGCCGTCGCCGCGACCGCCACGGCGCTAGGCGGCACCGTGCCCTTCGGCACGCCGTTCCGCATACTGCTCGGCCTGTCGCTGGCGGCACTGGTGCTCGGGCCGGTGGCGGCGGCGGCGGCGCTGCGCGTGGCGCGCGACTGACGCCGCGCCCTCGCCGACGGGTGCGCGCTCCGCTCTGGTATGCCAGAGGCCGCGACATCCTCGCGCAGGGGTGGAAAACCCGGCGCGGCAGCCGCGAGACGGCGCGGTGCAACAATGCGCCGCAGGGCCCGCAAAGCCTTGCGGCATCATGAGATGGTGCCTGAGCCGGGATTATCCGGCCGCTACGTCATTTGCCCCGGTTTTTCCCTCACGTGCTCGTGTTGCAGCGTGCGGAGAGCCGTGTTAGGGAACCGCCGACTTCGCTGTCGGGTAAGGGAAACCCCTACGCCGCCTTGAGTTCACATCCTTCCAGTCCGGAAGAAGCGTCCCCTCCCGGGTGGCGCGCGCTCCGGACGAGCCCCGAGAGAGGCAACGTGGCCGAGACCTACGTATCCGGAGTGGCAGGACGCTACGCGACGGCGCTCTTCGAGCTGGCCCGCGACGCCAATGCCGTCGATGCGGTGAAGGCGGACCTGGACCGGTTCAGCGCGATGATCGCCGAGAGCGCCGACCTTAAGCGCCTGGTGCGCAGCCCGGTCTTCGCCTCCGAAGAGCAGGAGAAGGCGGTCGCCGCCCTCCTCGCCAAGGCCGGCATCAGCGGCCTCGCCGCCAATTTCTTCAAGACCGTGGCGGCCAATCGCCGCCTGTTCACGGTCGAGACCATCATCCGCGACTTCGGCCTGCTCGTCGCCGCCTACAAGGGCGAGGTGACGGCGGAAGTTACCGTGGCGCAGCCGCTGTCGGAGGCCCACGCCGCTACGCTGAAGCAGTCGCTCGACACGCTGACCGGCAAGGACGTCAAGCTCGCCATCGAGGTGGATCCCTCGCTCCTGGGCGGCCTGAAGGTCAAGGTCGGCTCGAAGCTCGTCGACGCTTCCCTCAAGACCAAGCTCAATTCGATCCGCACTGCGATGAAAGAGGTTCGCTGATGGATATCCGCGCCGCTGAAATTTCCGCGATCCTCAAGGAGCAGATCAAGAATTTCGGCCAGGAAGCCGAAGTCTCCGAGGTGGGTCAGGTTTTGTCCGTCGGTGACGGCATCGCCCGTATCTACGGTCTCGACAACGTCCAGGCGGGCGAGATGGTCGAGTTCGAGAACGGCACGCGCGGCATGGCGCTGAACCTCGAAATCGACAATGTCGGCGTCGTCATCTTCGGTTCCGACCGCGAGATCATGGAAGGCCAGACGGTCAAGCGCACCGGCGCCATCGTCGACGTGCCGGTCGGCAAGGGCCTGCTCGGCCGCGTCGTCGACGCCCTCGGCAACCCGATCGACGGCAAGGGCCCGATCGAGTACACCGAGCGCCGCCGCGTCGACGTGAAGGCCCCGGGCATCATCCCGCGCAAGTCCGTGCACGAGCCGATGCAGACCGGGCTGAAGGCCATCGACGCGCTGATCCCGATCGGCCGCGGCCAGCGCGAGCTGATCATCGGCGACCGCCAGACCGGCAAGACCGCCGTGGCGCTCGACGCGATCCTGAACCAGAAGCCGCTGAACGCCGGCGACGCGCCGGAGAGCCAGAAGCTGTACTGCGTCTATGTCGCGGTCGGCCAGAAGCGCTCCACCGTCGCCCAGTTCGTGAAGGTGCTGGAAGAGCAGGGCGCGCTGGAATATTCCATCGTCGTCGCCGCCACCGCCTCCGACGCCGCGCCGATGCAGTTCCTGGCGCCGTTCGCCGGCACCGCCATGGGCGAGTTCTTCCGCGACAACAGCATGCACGCCCTCATCATCCATGATGACCTGTCCAAGCAGGCCGTGGCGTACCGCCAGATGTCGCTGCTGCTGCGCCGCCCGCCGGGCCGCGAGGCCTATCCGGGCGACGTGTTCTATCTCCACTCGCGCCTGCTCGAGCGCGCCGCCAAGCTCAATGACGAGAACGGCGCCGGCTCGCTGACCGCCCTTCCGGTCATCGAGACCCAGGCCAACGACGTGTCGGCCTACATCCCGACCAACGTGATCTCGATCACCGACGGCCAGATCTTCCTCGAGTCCGACCTGTTCTTCCAGGGCATCCGCCCGGCGGTGAACGTCGGCC
>JAEYTJ010000161.1 GCA_023434095.1 Pseudomonadota bacterium
GCGCTGGCCCCGGCGGCGGTGAAGGAGGCGGGGCTGCGCGCCGCCGCGCAGGCGATCCGCGACCGGGCGCCCGTCATTCTCGCCGCCAACGAACAGGACCTCGCCGCCGCCCGTAAGGCGGGGATGAGCACGGCGCTGCAGGACCGGCTGGTGCTGAACGCGGCGCGGCTCGAGGCCATCGCCCGCGCGGTGGAGGACATCGCCGCGCTACCCGACCCGGTGGGGCAGGTGACGGAGAGCTGGGAACGGCCGAACGGCCTGCAGCTGGAGCGCGTGCGCACCCCGCTCGGCGTCATCGGCGTGATCTATGAGAGCCGGCCCAATGTGACGGCGGATGCCGGCAGCCTGTGCCTGAAGGCCGGCAATGCGGTGATCTTGCGCGGCGGCTCCGACAGCTTCCATTCCTCCCGCGCCATCCATGCCGCGCTGGTGGAG
Source organism: Pseudomonadota bacterium (assembly GCA_023434095.1). GTDB lineage: Bacteria > Pseudomonadota > Alphaproteobacteria > Rhizobiales > Xanthobacteraceae > Ancylobacter. The sequence continues at coordinate 436 of JAEYTJ010000161.1, forward strand.
GGGCTCAGCGGCGCCGGCCTGCCGGCGGACGCCATCCAGCTGGTGCCGACCCGCGACCGCGCGGCGGTGGGCGAGATGCTGGCCGGGCTCGGCGGCAACCTCGACGTGATCGTGCCGCGCGGCGGCAAGAGCCTGGTCGCCCGCGTGCAGGCGGAGGCGCGCGTGCCGGTGTTCGCGCATCTCGAAGGGCTGGTGCATGTTTATGTCGACAAGGGCGCCGATCTCGAAAAATCGCTCGCCATCGTGAAGAACGCCAAGCTGCGCCGCACCAGCGTGTGCGGGGCGGCCGAGACGCTGCTGGTGGACCGCGCCGACGCCTCCCGCCTGCTCGCCCCTCTCGTCACCATGCTGCTCGACGAGGGCTGCGCGGTGCGCGGCGACGAAGCCGCCCGCGCGGTGGACCCGCGCGTGACCGAGGCCAGCGATGAGGACTGGCGCACCGAATATCTCGACGCGGTGATCTCGGTGAAGCTGGTGGACGGGGTGGATGCGGCCATCGACCATATCGAGACCCACGGCTCGCACCACACCGACGCGATCCTCACCGAGGATACGGCCACCGCCGAGCGGTTCCTGAACGAGGTCGATTCCGCCATCGTGGTGCACAACGCCTCCACCCAGTTCGCCGATGGCGGCGAGTTCGGCTTCGGCGGCGAGATCGGCATCGCGACGGGGCGGATGCACGCGCGCGGGCCGGTGGGCGCCGAGCAGCTCACCTCGTTCAAATACCGCGTGCGCGGCACCGGCCAGATCCGGCCGTGAGCGAGAGCGCCGACCTCTCCCCCGCGGGGAGAGGTTACGGGACCTCGCCGGCGCCCTTCGCCCGCATTCCCCCGCTGGCGCCGGGCATGCGCGTCGGCCTCTATGGCGGCAGCTTCAACCCCGCGCATGAGGCGCACCGCGCTGCCAGCCTGCTGGCGCTGAAGCGGCTGCGGCTCGACCGCGTGTGGTGGTTGGTGACGCCCGGCAACCCCTTGAAGGACAATCGCGCGCTGCCGCCGCTCGGCAAGAGGCTGGAACAGGCGCGGGCGGTGGCCGACCATCCGGCGCTGGTGCCGACGGGGCTGGAGGCCGGGCTCGGCACCCGCTTCAGCTTCGACACGGTGGCGGCGCTGGTGCGGCGCTTTCCGGCGGTGCATTTCGTCTGGCTGATGGGGGCCGACAATCTTGCCGCCTTCCACCGCTGGCAGCACTGGCGGGAGATCGCGGCGCTTGTGCCCATCGCCATCATCGACCGGCCCGGCTGCACCTTCCCCGCCATGGCGAGCCCGGCGGCGCAGGCGCTGGCCCGCTGGCGAATGCCGGAGAGTGAGGCCGCCGCGCTTCCGCTGATGCGCCCGCCGGCCTGGGTGTTTCTCCACGGGCTGAAATCGCCGCTGTCGTCGACGCGGCTCCGGGGGGAGGGGTGAGGGCGTGACGGATCGGTCTGGCCGTGCCCTCCGTGGGATCGAAGACGCCGGTTCCCATGCGGGATCGGACAACGGACGCTCTCCCGCCCCACCCCCGGTTGAAGATCTGCCCCATCCGCATTATCCTTAACCGGCAGGCATGGTGCGGGAGGTCCGTCCGTGGCTTGCGGTAAAGACGAGAGGATCAGGACCCCTGTCCATCATGGCGCTTGCAGCGGCCGACACCAGCCCGGCGACTGCACCTGTCTCCGACGCGCGTTTCGACGCCGAGGAGATTCTTGCCCTCGTTCTCGCCCGTCTCGATGATGACCAGGCCGAGGACGTCGTCTCCATCGAACTGCGCGGCAAGACGACCATTGCCGATTACATGGTCGTCGCCTCCGGCCGCAACCAGCGTCATGTCGGCGCCATTGCCGAGCACCTCGTCGAGGCGCTCAAGGGCCTTGGCGTCAAGGGCGTGCGCGTCGAGGGCCTGCCGGCCTGCGACTGGGTGCTGATCGATGCGAGCGACGTGATCGTCCACATCTTCCAGCCGGAAGTGCGCGGGTTCTACAATATCGAGAAGATGTGGTCGGCAGCCATTCCCGGCGGGCCGGCGACGCTGACGCGCGGCTGAGCGCGTCTTGCGGCTGCTGATTCTTGCCGTGGGTCGGCTGAAGGCCGGGCCCGAGAGGGAATTGTGCGCGCGCTATCTCGACCGCTCGGCCAAGGGCGGCCGGGCGCTCGGCCTCTCCGGGCCGGATGTCACGGAAATCGCCGAAAGCGCCGCGCGCCGTCCGGAGGACCGCATGGCGGAGGAGGGCGCCGCTCTCCTCGCCGCGCTGCCCGATGCCGGAGCGGTGATCGCGCTCGACCCGCGCGGGGCGGAGATGACCTCCGAGCAGATCGCCGCCGACCTCGGCGCCCTGCGCGACCGGGGTTCGCGCACGCTCACCTTCGTTATCGGCGGTGCGGACGGGCTGAGCGAGGCGGTGCGCGGGCGCGCGGACCGGCTGGTCGCCTTCGGCCGCGCCACCTTTCCCCACCAGCTCGTCCGGGTCATGATGGCCGAACAGATCTACCGCGCGACGACGATCCTCGCAGGCCATCCCTACCACAAGGCCTGAGCGGGCGGCGGCGCTAACCCGTTCTTAACCACGCCGGCCCCTCCTATTCCGATGCCCGCGCGCCGCCCTGCTTCGCCCCCCGTGCCCCGCCCGCCCCTGCGCGCGGCGGTGACGGGGGCGTGCGCGCTCGTGCTCGCGCTCGGCCTGTGGGCGCCGCCGGGCGAGGCGCAGACGGCGCCGCCCGCCGCCGCGCCCGCGGGCAAGCAGGAGGAGCAACAGGAGCGCATCCAGCGGCTCGATTCCGAGCTGAAGGATTCCTCCGCCGTGCAGAAGCGGCTCGCTGCCGAAGTGGCGGCGCTGGAGGGCGACCGCGCCAAGCTGAACGAGGCGCTGCTCGACACCGCGATCCGCGTGCGCGAGACCGAGGGCAAGCTCGACGCCAGCGAACAGCGCCTGCTCGTGCTGAGCCGCGAGGCCGACGACATCAAGGAATCGCTGGAGGCCCGGCGCGCCGTGCTGGCCGAGGTGCTGGGCGGGCTGGTGCGGCTGGGCCGGCGCCCGCCGCCGGCGCTGATGGTCCGCCCGGACGACGCGCTGGAATCGATCCGCTCGGCGATGATGCTCGGCGCCGTGCTCCCCGAGCTGAAGGCGGAGACGGACCTGCTCGCCAGCGAACTCGCCGCCCAGGAGCGCGTGCGCCAGGACACGGCGCGCGAGCGGGACGCTCTCGCAGAATTGAAACTGTCCCTCGCCGACGAGCGCGCCCGCACCGCCGCCCTGATCGAGGAGAAGAAGAACTCGCTGGAGCAGGGCGCGGCCGCGCTCGCCGAGGAGAAGACCCGCGCCGCCGCGCTGGCCGCCGAGGCGGGCAATGTGCGCGAGCTGATGGAGCGCATGGAGACGGAGATTTCCGCCACCCGCAAGGCGGCGCAGGAAGCGGCGAAAAGCGAGGCGGCGCAAGGAGCCGGAGGCGGCGGCGCGGACCGGCTGGCGGCGCTGCAGAATCCCGGCCGGCTCAGCCCCGGCGTGCCGTTCGAGGACGCGAAGGGCCTCCTGCCGCTGCCGGTGGGCGGCGCGGTGCTGAAGGCGTTCGGCGCCGATGACGGCTATGGCGGGCAGGAAAAAGGCCTGTCGCTCGGCACCCGCGTGGAGGCCCAGGTGGCCTCGCCCAGCGATGGCTGGGTGGTCTATGCCGGGCCTTTCCGGTCATATGGACAACTGTTAATTATCAATGCCGGCAACGGTTATCATATCTTGCTTGCCGGAATGGATAAGATCACGGTGGAATTGGGTCAGTTCGTGCTGTCGGGCGAGCCGGTCGGGGTCATGGGGCGTGGTCCCCAGCTCGTGTCGTCGGCCGGCCTTGGAACCGCCCAACCCATTCTCTACGTCGAGTTCCGCAAGGATGGAAACTCGATCGATCCAGCGCCATGGTGGGCGACGAGCGAAAGCGAGAAGGTACGCGGATGATGCGTAGGACGTCTGTATTTCTCTTCGGTGCGGCGGCCGGCGCCCTGATCGCGGTCGGCGCCACCCAGCCGCGGCTGCTGCTCGAGCCGACCGCGGCCATGGCGGCTGCCTCGGATACGTACCGCCAGCTGAACCTGTTCGGCGACGTGTTCGAGCGCGTGCGCGCCGACTATGTCGAGAAGCCGGAGGATTCGAAGCTAGTCGAGGCCGCCATCAACGGCATGCTGTCCTCGCTCGACCCGCACTCGACCTATATGGACGCGAAGGATTTTCGCGACATGCAGGTGCAGACCCGCGGCCAGTTCGGCGGGCTCGGCATCGAGGTGACGATGGAGGACGGCCTCGTCAAGGTCGTCGCCCCGATCGACGAGACCCCGGCGGCCAAGGCCGGCGTGCAGGCCGGCGACCTGATCGCCAAGCTCGACGGCGAAGAGGTGAAGGGCATGACCCTGAACCAGGCGGTCGACAAGATGCGCGGCGCCGTCAATACGCCGATCAAGCTGACCATCGTCCGCAAGGGCCAGGACAAGCCGATCGAGCTGTCGATCACCCGCGACATCATCAACATCAAGTCGGTGCGCGCCCGGGTCGAAAATGACGACATCGGCTATATCCGCATCACCTCGTTCAGCGAGCAGACCGGCGAAGGCCTGAAGAAGGCCGTGGCCGACCTGACCAAGCAGATCGGCGAGGACAAGCTCAAGGGCTTCATCATCGACCTGCGCAACAATCCGGGCGGGCTGCTCGACCAGGCGATCGACGTTTCCGACACCTTCCTCGACCGCGGCGAGATCGTCTCCACGCGTGGCCGCGACCCCGAGCAGACCGAGCGCCGCAACGCGCGACCGGGCGACCTCGCCAAGGGCAAGCCGATCATCGTGCTGGTCAATGGCGGCTCCGCCTCGGCGTCGGAAATCGTCGCCGGCGCGCTGCAGGACCACAAGCGTGCCACGGTGCTGGGCTCGCTCTCCTTCGGCAAGGGCTCGGTGCAGACGGTGATCCCGGTCTCCGGCAATGCCGCGATCAAGCTGACCACGGCGCGCTACTACACGCCGTCGGGCCGCTCGATCCAGGCCAAGGGCATCCAGCCGGACATCGAGCTGGTGCAGGACGTGCCGCAGGACGTGAAGGAGAAGGCCGAGGCCGCCGGCGTCGAGACCACGCGCGGCGAGGCCTCGCTCAAGGGCCATCTGAAGAACGGCGAGGACGAGCAGACCGGTTCCCCGGCCTATGTGCCGCCGGACCCGAAGGACGACACCCAGCTCAAGCTGGCGATCGACCTGATCGAGGGCGTGCAGAAGAACGCCGCCTACCCCGCCGACCCCAAGGCGGCGGTCCCGAACTGATCTTCACGCGACGTGACGCCGCCGGCCCGTGCCGGCGGCTTGCGACACAGCAAGGCCCGCTTTCCCCGAAGGCGGGCCTTGGCTTTTTTGCCGTGCCGCGACGAATGCCCGATTCTGCCCCGATCCTGCCTTGGTCGACGGCGACAAAGGCGGCATGAACCGCGCGACACCTCTCCGCCTGCCGCCCCGCCCGCTGGACACGCTGCCGACCGGCGACAGCCTGCCCGGCCACGATGCCGGCCGCGACCGCGCGCGGCACTATGCGGCGGTGGGCGTGTTCGGCATCGCCGCGCTCTCGGCGCTCAGCGTCGCGGTGGCGGCCTATGTGCTGCGGCCCGGCGAGGTGCCCTTGCCCCACGGCCTGCCTCTCACGCTGGAAGAGAGCGGCTTCCCGACGATGGGCGTCGCCGCCGACATGCCGGCATTGCGGCCGAGCCTCGGCGGGGATGACGGGGAGAGCATCACCGTGTTCGACGGCGCGACCGGCCGCAGTGAAGTTCTGGCGGGCCCCGGGCTCCTGGGCACCGGCACGGCTGGCCCCCTTGTCGGCGATACCGCGTTAACCCCGTGATCAGCCGGCGGCGTGCCGCCTCTGGCGTCGCGCCGCGCCTTGCCTATGATCCCGGCCGGCGCGTGCTCCAAGGTCCTGCGGTGGCTTCATGATCCCTTTCGATCAGCTTCCCTATCGCCCCTGCGTCGGGGTGGTGCTCGTCAATCGCGACGGTCTCGTCTTTCTGGGCGAGCGGCGGGGCGGACCCGAGCAGGTCGACGCGCAGCATTCCTGGCAGATGCCGCAGGGCGGCATCGACGAGGGCGAGAGCCCCGAGGAAGCGGCGCTGCGCGAGCTCTATGAGGAGACCAACGTGTCCTCGGTCGCGCCGCTGGCCACGGCGCCGGACTGGTTCGCCTACGACCTGCCGGAGCCGCTGGCGCGGCAGGCGTGGAAGGGGCGCTATCGCGGCCAGACGCAGAAATGGATCGCCCTGCGCTTCACCGGCGCGGATGACGAGATCGACGTGCTTCGTCCCGGCGGCGGCCATCACAAGCCGGAATTCGTCGGCTGGCGCTGGGAACGGCTGGAGCGGACGCCGGAACTGATCGTCCCGTTCAAGCGGCCGGTCTACGAGCAGGTGGCGCACACCTTCCGGCCGGTGGTGGCGCCGGCGGAATGACCCCGGGCGCCGGCGCGGCGTAAGCCGAGGTGCCTTCCATGCGAACGAACGTTCGTTCTTGACTCCGTATAGGTGCGTGTCTAAATGCGAACGAACGTTCGCTCCAGATCTGGACGGTCCATGAACACTCTCGCCCCGCGTGCGACCGTCGCCGATCCCGACCAGCTGTCGTCCGCGAAGCCGTCCTCCGCGCCCGCGGACAAGGGCCGGCGCGATCCGCGCCGCCGGGTGCTGGAGGCGGCCATCGCCTGTTTCGCCCGCTCCGGCTTCCACGGCACCTCGATGCAGCAGATCTGCGCGGAAGCCGGCATGAGCCCGGGCGCGCTCTACCGCTATTTCCCCTCCAAGGAATCGATCATCGTCGCCATTGTCGACGAGGAGCGGTCGGTGCGGATGAGCTGCGTCGAGATGCTGGAGAACGCCCCGAGCTTCGTCGAGGGATTGGCCCGCATGGGCGCGGCGCTGTTCTCCGGCGAGACCCGGATGGTGACACTGGAGCTCGGGCCGGAAATCTATGCCGAGGCGGCCCGCAACACCGGGCTGAAGCCGACCTTCGACGCCGTCGAGGACGAGATGAACGCGGCGATCCGCGCCTGTTTCGTCGCCGCCCAGGCCCGGGGGGAGATCGACCCCGACATCGACCCCGATCTTGCCATGGTGATGATCAACGCCATCGGCGACGGGCTGGTGCTGCGCCACGGCTTCGAGCCGGCGCTGCCGCTCGATCGGATGATGCCGGCGCTGGCCGGCCTCGTCGCCCGCATGCTGGCGCCCGCCCCGGCGCCCACCCTTTCACCGGACCGCACATCATGACCGTGAAGCCGCCATCCCTGCGTGGGCGCATCGCCCTCGCCCTCACCATGACCGTCGTGGTGGTGGGCGTTGCCGGCTATGCCTTCCGCGACCGCATCGCCACCGGGCTCGGCCTGTTCGAGCCGGCCCAGGCCGAGGTCGCCGCACCCGAACCCAATGCGGTGAAGGGCATCACCATCTCCGTCGTGCCCGCGCGCCGGCGCGAGGTGGTGGAGAAGCTGCCGGTGACCGGCACGCTGGTGGCGCGCGAGGAGATCATGGTCGGGCCGCAGATCGACGGCTACCAGATCACCGAGATCCTCGTGGAGGAGGGCGACCGGGTGAGCGAGGGGCAGGTGCTCGCCCGGCTCTCCCGCGACATGCTGGAGACGCTGCTCGCCCAGAACACCGCCAACGGCGCCAAGGCGCAGGCCGCCATCGCGCAGCAGAAGGCGCAGCTCCAGCAGGCGATAGCGCAGCTCACCGAGGCCAATGCCGCCGTCGAGCGTGCCCGCACCCTGATCAAGACCGGCGCCACCTCCCAGGAGGTGCTGGACCAGCGCGAGCGCGCCGCGAAGGTCGCGGCGGCGCAGGTGACGGCGGCCGAGGAAATGGTGACCGCCGCGCAGGCCGAAGCCGACCAGATCAAGGCCAATCGCGACGAGATCCAGGTGCGGCTCGCCCGCACCGAAATCAAGGCGCCGCTCGCCGGCATCGTCTCGGCCCGTTCCGCCCGCATCGGCTCCATCGTGCTTTCCTCGCACAGCGAACCCCTGTTCCGCATCGTGAAGGACGGCGCCATCGACCTCGACGCCGAAGTGCCGGAATCGGCCCTGCCGCGCGTCAGCCCCGGCCTTGCGGTGGCGGTGACGCCGGCCGGCTTCCAGACGCCGCTCGACGGCACGGTGCGGCTCGTCGGCGCCAAGGTCGACCCGGCCACCCGCCTCGCCCGCGTGGCGGTGGCGCTGCCGGACGATCCGCGCCTGCGGCCCGGCGCCTATGCGCGCGGGATCATCGAGATCGCCCGGCACGACGGGGTGGCGCTGCCGCAATCGGCGGTGCAGTTCGCGCCGGAGGGCGCCTTCGTGCTGGTCGTCGAGGGCGACACGGTGAGCCGGCGCCCGGTGGCCATCGGGCTCAAGGGCGACGGCTATATCGAGATCACCGAAGGGGTGGCCGAGGGTGAAAGCGTCGTCGCCCGTGCCGCCGGCTTCCTGCGCGACGGCGACCGGGTGACCCCGGTGCCGCTGGCGGATGAGCGCGCGAAGGACGGCGTGTAATGGCTCTCAACATTTCCGCCTGGGCGATCCGCAAGCCGGTGCCCTCCATCGTGCTGTTCGTGGTGCTGACCGCGATCGGCCTCTACACGTTCGACCGGCTGCCGATCACCCGCATGCCGAACATCGACGTGCCGATCGTCTCGGTCGCCATCACCCAGCCGGGCGCCGCGCCGAGCGAGCTGGAAACGCAGGTGACGAAGGTGGTCGAGACCTCGATCGCCGGCGTGCAGGGGGTGAAGCACATCTCCTCCACCATCACCGAGGGCACCTCGCTCACCGTCGTCGAGTTCCAGCTGGAAACCCAGGTCGACCGCGCGGTGAACGACGTGCGCGACGCGGTGACCAAGGTGCGCACCGAACTGCCGCAGGACATCGAGGAGCCGCTGGTGCAGCGGGTCGATGTCGAGGGCATGGCCATCGTCACCTATGCCGCCTCCGCCCCGGCGATGACGCCGGAGGAACTGTCCTGGTTCGTCGACGACACGCTTGTGCGCGCCATGCAGGGCGTGCGCGGCGTGGCGCAGGTGAAGCGCGAGGGCGGCGTGGAGCGCGAAATCCGCATCTCGCTCGACCCCGACAAGCTGGCGGCGCTGGGCGTGACGGCGGCGGATGTGAACCGCCAGCTCGCGGCCACCAATGTCGACCTCGCCGGCGGGCGCGGCGAGATCGGCACGCAGGAGCAGTCCGTGCGCACGCTCGGCGGCGCCACCACGGTGGAGGAACTGGCCGAGACCCGCATCTCGCTGCCCGCCAGCGGCGGCGGGGCGACGCGCTATGTGCGCCTCGCCGACCTCGCCACCGTGACCGACGGCGCGGCCGAGCCGCGCATCTTCGCCCGCCTCGACGGCCAGCCGGTGGTGGCCTTCGGCATCTACCGCGCCAAGGGCTTCTCGGACGTGGTGGTGGCGGAGAATGCGGACGCGGCGCTGAAGGACCTGGAGAAGCGTCACCCCGAGGTGAAGATCACCCTCATCGACACCACGGTGAAATACACCGAGGCCGACTATACGTCGGCGATGCACACGCTGATCGAGGGCGCGGTGCTGGCGGTGATCGTGGTCATGCTGTTCCTGCGCGACTGGCGCGCCACCATCATCACCGCGACGGCGATCCCGCTGTCCATCCTGCCCACCTTCTGGGTGATGGACATGCTCGGCTTCTCGCTGAACGGGGTGAGCCTGCTGGCTGTCACGCTGGTGACCGGCATCCTCGTCGACGACGCCATCGTCGAGATCGAGAACATCGTGCGCCACATGCGCATGGGCAAGTCGGCTTATCGGGCGGCCATCGACGCCGCCGACGAGATCGGCCTCGCCGTCGTCGCCCCCACCCTCACTATCGTCGCGGTCTTCCTGCCCGTCAGCTTCATGGGCGGCATCGCCGGCCAGTATTTCCGGCAGTTCGGCATCACGGTGGCGGTGGCGGTGCTGTTCTCGCTTCTGGTGGCGCGCCTGCTCACCCCGATGCTGGCCGCCTATTTCATGCGCGACCACGGCGCGCGCGAGAAGCCCGACAGCTGGCTGATGCGCGCCTATGTCGGCCTGCTGCACCGTTCCATCCGCCACCGCTTCCTCACCGTGACGGCAGGCATCCTGCTGTTCATCGGCTCGATGTGGCTGTCGACGCTGCTGCCCTCCGGCTTCATCCCCAATTCCGACGTCTCGCGCTCGGTGCTGGCGCTGGAGCTGCCGCCCGGCGCAACGCTGGAGGCCACCCGGCGCGTGGTGGACGAGGTGACCGACACGCTGAAGGCGCAGCCCGAAGTCGCCAGCGTCTTCGCCACGGCCGGCTCCGGCTCCACCGACGGGCCGGCCAGCGGCGGCGGCGAGGTGCGCAAGGCGACGATCATCGTCAACCTCGTGCCCCGCGCCGAGCGGACGGCGACCCAGAAGCAGTTCGAGACGCGGCTGCGCGACGACATCGCCCGCATTCCCGACCTGCGCTTCAATTTCGGTGCCTCCGGCGGCGCCGGCCCTGGCGGACGCGAATTCACCGTCATCCTGTCCGGCTCGGACGGCGCGGAAGTGGAAGCGAAAGCGCTGGAGCTGGAGCGCGAGATCCGCGAGAAGGTGAAGGGGCTCGCCAATGTGCAGACATCGGCGGCGCTGGAGCGGCCGGAACTGCGCGTGATGCCGAAGCTCGCCGAGGCGGCGGCGCTCGGCGTCTCGGTGGCGGACATCGCCCAGACCGTGCGCATTGCCACGCTGGGCGACGTCTCGCAGAACCTCGCCAAATTCTCCGCGGGCGACCGGCAGGTGCCGATCCGCGTGCAGCTCGACGAGCGCGCGCGCGGCGACCTCTCCACCTTCGAGACGCTGAAGGTGCGCACCGCCGCCGGCGCCTCGGTGCCGCTGCTCTCCGTCGCCGACATCTCCTTCGGCACCGGCCCCTCCAGCCTCGACCGCTATGACCGCGCGCGGCGCGTGGCGATCGAGGCCGACCTCGCCGGCGGCGCCCAGCTCGGCGAGGCGCTGGCGGAGGTCTATGCCCTTCCGACGGCCAAGAACATGCCGACCAGCATCGTGCTGAAGGAGACCGGCGACGCCGAAATCATGGGCGAGGTGTTCGGCGGCTTCGCCACGGCCATGATGGCCGGCGTGATGATGGTGCTGGCGGTGCTGGTGCTGCTGTTCGCCAACGTGCTGCAGCCGATCACCATCCTGATCGCCCTGCCGCTGTCGGTGGGCGGCGCCTTCATTGCCCTGCTCATCACCCACAATGCGATGACGCTGCCGGTGGTGATCGGCTTCCTAATGCTGATGGGCATCGTGACCAAGAACACGATCCTCTTGGTGGATTTCGCCATCGAGGCGGTGCATGCGGGGGTCGAGCGCACCACGGCGCTGATCGAGGCCGGGCGCAAGCGCGCGCAGCCCATCATCATGACCACCATCGCCATGGCGGCGGGCATGATGCCGTCCGCGCTGGGGCTGGGCGAAGGCGGCGACTTCCGCTCGCCGATGGCCATCGCGGTCATCGGCGGCCTGCTGGCCTCGACGCTGCTGTCGCTGATCTTCGTGCCGGCGGTGTTCACGCTGATGGATGACCTCGGCCACCTGATGGCGCGCATCTTCGGCCGCTTCATCGGCGCGCGCGACGAGCCGGACGAACAGGGCGGCGCGCCGGTGGTGCATGCGGGGCTACACGCCGTGGACGCCGGCCCGCATTCGACGCCGCGCCCGCCCCTGGCGGCGGAGTAAGGGGGCGCGCACCGCACCCGGCGCCGTTCCCCGGACAAGCCCCGCTCGCGCGGCCGATCCGGGGCCCAAGGGGACGGGGCGGATGGCGGCGTTCGTGGCCGCGAAGGGGTTGCCGAAGGGTTTCGCGCTGGGTCCCGGCGCGCCTTCCGCTTCCGCTGCAGGCGTTCGGGACAGGGGGCTATTGCAGCGTGCCGTCGCCTTCGCCGCCGGTGCGGGCCATGGTCATCTGGGTGACGGCGATCAGCATCTCGGCGCGGGAGGCGAGGCTGGGCGCTTCCAGGAGCGCCTGCTTCTCGCGCGGGCCGAAGGGCGCCATCATGGCGAGCGCATTAACCAGCGCCTCGTTGGGGGCGTCCTTGATGCTCTTCCAGTCCGCTTCGAGCTGGTTGGCGTCGAGATAGTCCGCCAGCGTGCGCAGCAGCGTGGCGCGGTCTACCGAATCGGCGCCGGCATTGGGCGTGAAGTCGTCGCGATAGGGCTCGTAATCGACCTTGGCCTGCCGGAAGGGCGTGCCCGAATCGACTTCCGCCACCACTTTGAACCGGGCGATGCCGCTGAGGTTGAGCAGGTAACGGCCGTCGCCACTCTCGGCGATCTCGGTGATGCGGCCGACGCAGCCGACCCCGACAATGTCCGGCGCGCCCGGCACCGTGAGGGCCGCCTGCTGCGGCGCCGTCTGGATGATGCCGATCAGCCGGTGGCAGGCCAGCGCCGCGTCGATCATCGCCACATAGCGCTGCTCGAACACGTTGAGCGGCAGCTGGCAGCGCGGCAGCAGCAGCGCCCCTTCCAGCGGGAAGAGCGGGATGATCGGCGCCAGCTCGGAGGGGTCGGCATAGGGCTTGTTGATCGCCATGGCGTTCCTTGCGCGAAGTGTCGGCTCCGGTGACAGGCGCAGCGTCCCGGCAGCGGCGGGGGCGCCGCCCCCCCGCGGCAGGCGAAGAGCAGCGAGGAGAGGCGGCGGCGGC
>JAEYTJ010000175.1 GCA_023434095.1 Pseudomonadota bacterium
GAGCTGCCCTCATGAGCGCGCGCCCGGCGCCGGGGCCGCGCTGATGGCCAGCGGCTACGTTGCCGGTCTCTCCTTCGGGCAGCGCCAGATAAGGATGGCGGAACTGCTGCAGCCCGGCCGCACGCGGTTCGCCATGCCGCTTCTGGTGCGCATCGCGGGGCGGCCCGAAATCCAAGCCCTGCGCACCGCGCTGGTCGCCGTGGCACGGCGGCACGACAGCCTGCGGGCGTCCTTCCCGCTGGTGGACGGGACGCCGGTGCAGGCGGTGGCCGACGAGGCCGTGCTGCCCTTCGCCCACGTCGTCACCGGGCATCCCCTGGCGAGCCCGGCCTTCGAGGCCGCGGCCGTCGCGCAGGCGCAGGCGATGGTGGAAGAGCCCTTCGACCTTTCGGCCGGCCCGCTGGCGCGCTTCTGTTTGGTGAATGCGACGGATGACGGCGGCGTGCTGATCGCCGTGCTCCACCACATCATCAGCGACGGCGCCTCGCTCACCCTACTGCTGCGCGATGTGGCGGCGGCCTATGACGCGGCGCTGGCCGGCCGGGCGGAAGCAGGGCAAGCGCTGCCCCTGCAGTTTCCCGATATCGCCGACTGGGAACAGGAACGTTTCGGCACGCCGGGCCCCGCGCTCGATGCCGCGATGGAGGACTGGCGCTGGCGACTGGCGGGTGCCCCGGCGAGGCTCGACCTGCCCTATGACCACGCCCGGGATGACGGTGCCGGCGCCCGCTCGGCGCAGGCCGAGCTGCATGTGCCGGGCGATGTCGCCAACACGCTCGCGGCGCTGGCGCGGCGGGAAGGCGCGAGCGAATTCAGCCTCTATCTCGCCCTGCTGTTCGTCGTGCTGCGGCGCTGGAGCGGGCTCGACGATCTCGTCGTCGCCATCCCCGCCTCCCGCCGCGACCGGCCGGACGTCGCGGACATGATCGGGCTGCTGGTCGACACGCTGCCGCTACGCGCCACGGTGGCGGACGAGGTGCGCTTTCCCGCGCTGCTGCGAGAGGTGCAGGACAGCCTGCGTGCGGCGCTGGCGCAGCGGGACCTGCCCTTCGAGCGCATCGTCGAGGCGAGCGGCGTCGAGCGCCGGGGCGAGGCGGCCCCCTTCCTGCAGGTGCTGTTCGGCGCGGCGGAAGCACCGGCGCCCTCCCTCACCGCGCTGGACGGCACCCGCTTCGAGATCGCGCCCGAGCAGCTCGACCAGGAAGCCAAGGCGGAACTGTCCGTGGTCTATGCCGCCGCGCCGGACGGGCTGCGCCTGTGGTGCCGCTACGACGCGACGCTGTTCGAGGCGGCGACCATCGATGCCGTGCTCGGCTGGTTCGGCCGGCTGGCGCAGGCACTGGCCGCGCAACCGGACCAGCCGGTGCTGGAGGTCCCGCTGCTGTCGCCGGGGGAAGGCGCGGCGCAGGTGGCGCGTTTCAACGCCACCGCCCTTCCCTATGAGCGCCAGTCGAGCGCCATCGCCCTGTTTTTCCGCGACGCGGCGCGCCATCCGGACGCGATCGCGATCGAGGAAGACGGGCTGCTCGTCCGCTATGGCGCGCTCGCCGACCGGGTGCGCCGGCTGGCGGGCGTTCTGGCAGCGAAGGGCGTGGCGGCCGGCGAGGTGGTGGTACTGGTGCTGCCCGTCTCGGGCGCGCTCATCGAGGCTCAGCTCGCGGGGCTGGCCCTGGGCGCGGCCTATGCACCTGTCGACCCCACCTATCCGGCCGAACAGCGCGATGTGCGCGCCCGGCAGGTCGGCGCCCGCCATGCGCTGTCGCTCGACCCGTCCGAAGTCACCGCCGGATGCGCTACGCTGGACTGGCCGGCGCTGCGCGCCGCCGCCGAGGCCGCCGAACCGCATCCGGGCCATGGAGTGAGCGCCGAGAGCCCGGCCTATGTGATGTTCACCTCCGGCTCCACCGGAACGCCCAAGGCCGTGAGCGTCCCGCACCGGGCCATCGTCCGCCTCGCCCGCGCGCGCGGGCTGGCGGCTCCCGGCCTGCGCGCCGCCGTCTATTCCAACCCGGCGTTCGATGCCTCGACGCTGGAAATCTGGGCCCCGCTGCTCAATGGCGGCACGCTGCTGCCCGTCGATCGCACCGTGGTGATGGACCCGCGCGCGCTGCGGCTGTTCCTCGACGAGGCGCGCATCTCGCTGCTGTGGATCACCGCCGGCCTGTTCCAGCAGCTCGCCGCGCTCGACCCCGGCGCCTTTGCCGGCCCGCGCCTCGTCGTCACCGGCGGCGACGTGGTCAATCCGGCGGCGGCGCGGGCGGTGCTGGCGGCGGGCCGCGCCGAGGGGCTCGTGCTTTTCAACGGGTATGGACCGACCGAGAACACCACCTTCAGCACCACCTTCGACATCGCCGATCTCGCCGGGGACGAGCTGACCGTCCCCATCGGCCGTCCGATCTCCAACAGCACCGCCTATGTGCTCGATCCCGCCGGCCGTCCCCTGCCGCCCGGCCTCGTCGGCGAGCTCTGGGTCGGCGGCGATGGCGTCGCGCTGGGCTATCACGGCGACGCGGAGCTGACCGCCGACCGCTTCCACCCCGACCCGTTTGCCGGCCTCCCCGGAGCGCGCATGTACCGCACCGGCGATCTCGCGCGCTGGCGGGCGGACGGCGACATCGCTTTCCTCGGCCGTGCCGACCGGCAGGTGAAGGTGCGCGGCTTCCGCATGGAGCTCGGCGAGATCGAGGCGGTGCTGGCGCTCCACCCGGCCGTCGGGGGCGCGGCGGTACTGGCCCCGCGCCGCCCGAGCGGCGAGCGCGACCTCCTTGCCTATGTTGCGGCGAAGGCAGGCTTCACCCTCACCCCGGCCGAGCTGCGCGGGCATCTGGAGGCCCGGCTGCCCCGGCAGATGCTGCCGCAGGCCTTCGTGATGCTGGATTGCCTGCCGCTCAACGCCAATGGAAAGGTCGACACCCGGGCCCTGCCCACCGTCGAGATCGCGGATCTTCCGGCGGAGGCGCCGGTGGAGCCGCGCACCCCGGAAGAGCGGATCCTCGCCCGCATCTGGGCCGACCTCCTCGCCGCGAACACCTTCGGCGTGCGCGACAATTTCTTCCATGTCGGCGGCGATTCCATTCTCACCATCCGCCTCGTCGCCCGGGCCTATGAGGCCGGCCTCGACATCGAACTGAAGGACGTGTTCGAGCAGCCGACCATCGAGGGTCTTGCCGCCATCGCGCTGCGCCGCCAGCGGGCGGTGCAGGCGCGGGGCCACGGCGCTCGCTACGGGGCGGAACTGATCGCCGCCGCCTGCGATCCCCGCAACCCCTGCCGCTTCGTCAGCCTCACGGTGAAGGGGGCGGTCTCCACGGTCGATCTCGGCTATGCCATCCAGCGCCTTGCCGAGCGCCACGACGCCCTGCGCCTCGTGCGGGTGGAGGATGCGAGCGGGCGCTCGCTCGCCGTCTCCGACTTCCTTCCGGCCGTGCCGGTGCGCTTCGTCGATGTGCCCGCCAGCACGCTCGACGCTCTCGACGGCTGGATCGCCGATCACAGCACGCGGTTGGCGCGCGGCATCGACCTGGCGGCGGGCGTCACCATCGCCGCGACGCTGGTGACGGCGCAGGCGCCCGGCAGCGGCTCCACCGTCGTGCTCGCGTTGCATGAGGCGGTGGCGGACGACCGGGCGCTGCTGCTGCTG
>JAEYTJ010000195.1 GCA_023434095.1 Pseudomonadota bacterium
TGGTGGCGACGCGGTTCTGGCCCTGCAGGCCGCGGATGTTGGGGTCGATCGAGGCGCCGTTGTTGCCGCCGCCGGAGATGACGCCCGGCGTGCCCTGGAACAGCGCGCCGGCGGTCTGCGGCGGGAAACGCTCGATCTCCTCGCCGGAGATGAAATTGGTGGAGCCCGGCGTCTCGAAGGGCCGGTCGGCGGCCGCCCGCGCGCCGGAGACGTCGATCGCGTCGAGCGCGATCGCTCCCTCCCCCGCCGCCTCGACGCTCACCTGGGACGTACTCTCGCCGGGCACCGCGATGGTGATCCCGTTGGCGCCAACGAAACGCCAGCTGATGCCGGTGCCCGCCAGCATGAGCCGCAACGCTTCTTCCGGCGCATAGGAGCCGTTCACCGGCCGCGACATGATTTCAAAGGCCTTGGAGCCGGAGTAGAGCACCTGGAGCCCGGCCCGCAGCGAGAGCTCGGCAAGGGCGCGGGGTACCGGCATCGAAGCGATGGAGAGAGGAACTTTCTGGCCGCTGCCCTGCGCATGGGCGTACGAGACCGGTTCCGACACGGCGCCCAGCGCGGTGCCCGTCAGAAGGCACAGGGTGAATACGCGCAGGCATCGGCTGGCCATCATCCTCATCGTCGGTCCCACCTGTTCGGCCCGGGCGCCTTGGGCGCCCTCGGCGATTTCCTCAGTGGGTATGACGAAGGCCGCCCGCGGATTCCCCCAGTCCGCCGGGCGCGAAATCATCCGAGAATGATCAGCGCGCTGGTCAGCCGTAGCGAGGTGATGCCGAGCGTCGCCTCGATCATGTCGATGACGGAGGCGGGATCGCGCGTGTCGAAGACGCCGGTGACGGGAAGCGCCCGCACCCGCTCGCTCAGGATCACGATGCGCCCGCGCTGGTAGCGGTTCAGCTCGTCGATCAGTTCGCCCAGCGGGGCGCGGAAGAACACCATCTGCCCCCGCCGCCAGGCGGTGGCCGCGTCGGCCTCGAACGGCCGGACCGGACCGAGGCCGGTCGGCGTGAGGACTCCCTCCTCGCCCGGCGCGAGGCGCAGCGAGGCGCCCGGCCGGGCGGCGGCGGTCAGGCTGACGGAGCCCTCTGCAAGACCGACCTCCGTGACGTCGTCGCGCATGCGCACATTGAAGCGGGTGCCGGTGACGCGCACCTCGCCTTCGGCGGTGGTGACGACGAAGGGCCGCTCCGCGTCGGGCGCCACGGCGAAGAAGGCCTCGCCGCGGAACAGGCGGATCCGGCGCTCGCCGGGGTCGAGAGCGACGGCAAGGGCGGTATCGGTGTTGAGCTCGATCACCGAGCCGTCCGCCAGTTCGATCGTCCGATGCTCGCCGACCGCGGCGATGTGATCGGCGCGCAGATCGTCCAGCCCGCCGCGCCGCACCCATTCGGCACCCAGCAGGCAGAGGCCGACCAGCAGGCCGGCGAGGATATTGCGGCCGGCCCTTCGGCGCGGCACCGCGCCCTCGAGCAATGCGGCAATCGCGGCGGCGTCGCGCCGGCCGGCCGGCCCGCTGCCCATGGCCGCCCATAGCCGCGCGGCCTGCTCATAGGCCTCGAAATGGCGGGGATCGGCGGCGAGCCACTCCTGGAACGCTTCATGGGTCTGCGCGTCGGCATCGGGCTCACGCAGCCGCGCATGCCATCGGCTCGCCGCCTCGAAGGCGGCGTCGTCCTGGCTGGGAAGGCCGGCGGTCGGCAGAGGCGCTGTCATGTCTCAACGATCCGGGATCGGGCGAGCGGGCCGAACGTCGCCTCCTCGATATAGACGAAGCCGCGAGGGCACATCCCCCGTTCGGCGATCGCACGCACCGTCAGATCGGGCGACCGGCGGCACGCAGGGCCTGCCGGCATTGCGTCATGGCACGCGCGATGTGCTTCTCCACCGTCTTGTCGGACACGCCGAGGCGCGCGGCGATCTCCTTCATGGTGAGGCCGTGGTCGCGCGACAGCAGAAAGACGACGCGGCATTTGGTCGGAAGCTCATCGACGGTACGGCGCAGGATGGCGAGTTCCTGCACGCCCTGCAGAGCTTCGTCCGGCAGGGGCACCGGGCAGGCCACCTCGCACTCGGAAAGATCGCATCCGCCGATGTAGCGCGCCCTCGCGCGCTCGCGCCGCAAATGGTCGAGCGCCATGTTGGTGGCGCAGCGGGCGAGATAGGCCGGCTTGTTCTCGGCCTCGGCGAAGGCGCTGCCCCGGAGCAGGCCGACGAACACGTCCTGCACCAGGTCCTCCGCCGTGGCCGGGCTGCCGACCAGACGCCGCATGGCGCGCATCAGGCGTCCGTGCTCGCTGCGGAACAGATGGCCAAGGTCGGAGGCAACAGCCAGCACGGACAATCCAAGGACTCCTAGCAACGGCGCCCGATGCACCGTGGAAGTCTCTCTACCGAATTCCATATTATTCAGCAATATCAATAGTTTAAACATATTCTAGAGTAAAACTGGCACAACCTCGCTCCGCTGGGTGCCAGCGGGCAGCCGTCGACCTTCCCGAAGCGCGTAAAACCAGCGGAAGGGTTGGGAGCGATCTGCGGGCGCCGCCCTCGGGTGCGGCCTGCGGCGCAACGGCCGGCCGCGCCTGTCCAATGGCGGCCGGCCGAACGACATCCGGGTGCTGACGGCGGCCGACCGATGCGGCGCTCGGGCGGCTAGGCCGGCAGGACGACGACCTTGGTCTTGACCGGGGTCTCGTTGTAGAGCTGGATCATGTCCTGGCTCAGCAGGCCGACGCAGCCGCTCGTGACCCCCGAACCGATCGACTCGGGATCGCTGGTCGCGTAGATCGTGTACAGCGTGTAGACGCCGTTCTGATAGAGATGCAGCGTGCGGGCACCGAGCGGGTTGTCGAGACCACCCGGCATGCCGCGGGCATATTTGGCGGCTTCCGGCTGGCGCTTGATCATTTCCTTGGGCGGCGTCCAGGTCGCCCATTCGCTCTTGCGCCCGACATAGGCGTCACCGCTCCACCGGAAGCCGTCGCGGCCGACATTGGCCCCGTAGCGGGTAGCCATGCCGTCTTCCTCGATGCGGTAGACATAATAGTTCTTCGGGTCGACGACGATGGTGCCCGGGGCCTCTTCCGTCTCATAGCGGACGGTGCGGCGGAAATACTTCGGATTGACCTTGCTTACATCCACGGCCGGGATCGGGAATTTCTCCTCCGGCACCGGGCCATAGACCTTGGCTGCCTCGGCGAGGCTCATCCCGTCCGGGTTCGCACAGCCCGCCAGCCCGAGCGCACCAAGGCCGAGCGCCGAGCCGGCGAGGAAGGAGCGGCGGCTCAGTCCGTCCGCCCTCTTCCGAGCGCCCTCGCCCGACGTGCCGGTTCCGGCGTTGCGAGTGTCGCTGATCATCTATGGGCGTCCCGTGCTGCGCGCGAAGGGAGAGACGGGGCCACCGGGCCGACCTGCCTCTCGTCGGGACGAGATAACGCCGGCAACGCGCCGCTGGCAAGCGCAGGCCTGCCCTGCGCTCGGCGCGGGCGGGCCCGCCATCAGCCTGCCACGATGAGTCCCGCGCCTGCTTTCGGCCGGCGCGTCCTTTCAGGCGCGCGCCGCGCGCCGCCGCGACCAGTACTGCAGCGCCCACGGGCCCACCGCGACGAAGGCGGCCAGAAGCCAGAGGATGATCGAGATGTGGCTCTGGAAGAGAATCCCGAGTTCCCCTCCGCTGATCGCCAGCGCGTTGCGCAGATTCACCTCCATCACCCTGCCGAGCACGAAGCCGAGGATAATCGGCGCCATGTCGAAGCCGAGCTTACGCAGCAACCAGCCGAGCACCCCGACACCCAGAATGAGGAGGATCGATTCCACGCTGGCATGGGTCGAATAGACCCCCACCACCGACAGGACGAGGATGCCCGGCACGAGAATCCAGTTCGGCAGCAGCAGCAGGCGCGAGAAGATGCCGACGAAGGGGATGTTGAGCAGCAGCAGCAGCAGCACATTGCCGATGTAGAGCGAGGCGATGAGGCCGCCGACGATCTCCGGCCGCTCGGCGAAGAGCTGCGGACCCGGCTGGATGTTGTAGAGCATCAGCGCGCCGAGCATGACCGCCGTGGTGCCGCTGCCGGGAACGCCCAGCGTCAGCATCGGCACGAAGGCGCCTGCGGCGCAGGAATTATTCGCCGCCTCCGGCGAGGCGAGGCCGCGCATGTCGCCCTTAGCGCGCCGCCGAACCTTTAGGACAGGCCGCAAACTTCTCCGCGGCGGACCGGCTGCTGTCGCAACCGGGCGCACCCAGCCATGGCCGGCAGAGCCGCCGCCCCGGCCGTCGGAAGCGTCAACGGGTGTGAAATGCGGCAAGTGCGCCGCGGGGACTTGTGCCGGAAGCGCCCCTCGGCTATGGAGCCTCCTCTTCACGGCGCGACTGACCCTCGCGCCTGCGCGTGGAGAGGTGCCGGAGTGGTCGATCGGGACGGTCTCGAAAACCGTTGTGCGTGCAAGCGTACCGTGGGTTCGAATCCCACCCTCTCCGCCATTTCGGTCCCAGAGTGGGCACGCCGAGCGCCGTCGATTTCCTCCTGAGACGGCAGCCAGCATTCGGAGCAGGTCGTCCTTCGATCCGATGATGCTGTAGCGCGCAAAGCGAATGGCCATCGCGAAGGTCAATATGGCCACTCGCCGAAGCCGGTCTGAAGGCCCTTCCAACG
>JAEYTJ010000257.1 GCA_023434095.1 Pseudomonadota bacterium
GAGGACAATCATGACCGCCATCAAGGAACTGAAGGCGCAGGCGCGCGCGAAGGTCGGCAAGGGGGCCGCTCGTGCAGAACGCCGCGCCGGTCGCGTGCCCGCCGTCATCTATGGCGACGGCAAGGCCCCCGTCGGCATCACGCTCGACCATGTCGAGATCAACAAGATCATCTATGCCGGCCACTTCCTGACCACGCTGTTCAACGTCGAGGTCGAGGGCGAGAAGCACCGGGTGATCCCGCGCGACTACCAGCTCGATCCGGTCAAGGACTTCCCGCTGCACATCGACTTCCTGCGCGTCGCCGTCGGCGCCAGCCTCGCGGTCGACGTGCCGGTGCACTTCCTCAACGCCGACACCGCGCCGGCGATCAAGGAGGGCGGCACGCTCAACATCGTGAGCCACACCGTTTCGCTGAACGTTCCGGCCGACGCGATCCCCGGCGCCATTGAAGTGGACGTGGCCGACTACAATTTCGGCGATTCGATCCACCTCTCGGCGGTCAAGCTGCCGGCCGGCGTAACCTGGGCCGGCCATGGCGACGACACGCTGGCCACCATTGCGGCCCCGTCGGGCCTCAAGGAAGCCGAGGAAGACGAAGCCGCGGCCGCGGCGGCGGACGCCGCCAAGGGCTGATACGCCCGAACGGCTGATCCGGGCGGCCCTGCGCGGCGCCGCCCGACTATCCCGCGAGGAGAGCCGGAAGCCCGCTTCCGGCTCTTGTCGTTTCGACAGGTCGCCTGAACTGCAGGAGGCGCGCGGTGCTGCTGTTCACCGGGCTCGGCAATCCCGGGTCCAAATATGCCGGCAACCGGCACAATATCGGCTTCATGGCGGTGGACGCCATCGCCCGCCGGCACCGCTTCTCACCCTGGCGCCGCCGCTTTCAGGGCGCCGCCTGCGAGGGCGAGATCGAGGGCCAGAAGGTCCTCGCCCTGCTGCCCGAAACCTACATGAACGAATCCGGCCGCGCCGTCGCGGAAGCCCAGCGCTTCTACAAGATCGAGCTGCGCGACGTGTTCGCCTTCCATGACGAGCTGGACCTGCCGCCCGCCAAGGTCCGCTACAAGGTCGGCGGCGGCAATGCCGGGCATAACGGGCTGCGCTCCATCACCGCCCATTGCGGCAATGACTACGCCCGCGTCCGCCTCGGCATCGGCCATCCCGGCGACAAGGCGCTGGTGCATCATTACGTGCTGAGCGACTTCGCCAAGGCGGAGCGCGACTGGGTCGAGGCGGTGTGCGACGGCTGCGCCGAACTCGCCGGCCTGCTCGCCACCCACCGGCTGGACGAGTTCCAGAACCGCCTGCACCTGTTCCTGGAAGCCCGCGGCGTCGGGCCGGCGGAAAAGCCCGGCAAAAAGCCGGGCTGAACACCGGGCGCCTCCACCACCGGGGCGCGCCTCACTTGCACTCGCCCGCCATTCTGCCTAACCACGGCGGCAAACGTTCCTCTCGACCGAGCATCGCATCATGGGCTTCAAATGCGGCATTGTCGGCCTGCCCAACGTCGGCAAGTCGACCCTCTTCAACGCGCTGACGCAGACGGCGGCGGCGCAGGCGGCGAACTACCCGTTCTGCACCATCGAGCCGAATGTCGGCGACGTGGCGGTGCCGGATCCGCGCCTGGAGACGCTGGCGAAGATCGCCGGCTCGCAGCAGATCATCCCCACCCGCCTCACCTTCGTTGACATCGCCGGGCTGGTGCGCGGTGCCTCCAAGGGCGAGGGCCTCGGCAACCAGTTCCTCGCCAATATCCGCGAATGCGACGCCATCGCCCATGTGGTGCGCTGCTTCGAGGATTCGGACGTCACCCATGTCGAGGGCAAGCTCGCCCCGGTCTCCGACATCGAGACCATCGAGACCGAGCTGATGCTCGCCGATCTCGAAAGCCTGGAAAAGCGCGCCGGCGCGCTGGAGAAGAGGGCCAAAGGCGGCGACAAGGAAGCCAAGGAAAGCCTTGAGCTGATGAACCGCGCCCTCGTGCTGCTGCGCGACGGCAAGCCGGCGCGTCTGGTCGAGGTGAAGCCGGAGGAGGAAAAGGCCTTCCGCATGCTCGGCCTGCTGTCCTCCAAGCCCGTGCTCTATGTCTGCAATGTCGAGGAAGCCTCGGCGAAGAACGGCAACTCCCTCTCGGCGCAAGTCTTCACCCGCGCGGCGGAGGAAGGTGCCAAGGCCGTCGTCGTCTCCGCCAAGATCGAGAGCGAGATCGCCGTGCTGCCGGCCGAGGAGCAGAAGGACTATCTTGAGGCCATCGACCTCGAGGAGCCCGGCCTCAACCGCATCATCCGCACCGGCTACGAGCTCTTGAAGCTCGTCACCTATTTCACCGTCGGCCCCAAGGAGGCCCGCGCCTGGACCATCACCGCGGGCACCAAGGCGCCCGGCGCGGCGGGCGTCATCCATTCGGATTTCGAGAAGGGCTTCATCCGCGCCGAGACCATCGCCTATGACGACTACGTCAAGGGCAAGGGCGAGGCCGGCGCGCGCGATGCCGGCCGGCTGCGGCTGGAAGGCAAGGAATATGTGGTCGCCGATGGCGACGTGCTGCATTTCCGCTTCAACAACTGACGCGGACGCCGCGCAATGGCGGCAACGGACGGCCGGGTGTTCCGCCCCGCCCGTCCCGGCGCGGGCGGACACCCGTTCGAGGTGACGCGCCTTTCCGTCGCCGGCTTCGTGCGTTCGCACTATCCGGCGGCGCAGGTCGAAAGCTGGATGGGCACGCGCGCCGGCCTGTCGTGAGGACATCATGGCCCGTGGCGCCGTCATCGTGGCGCTGTGCGGCGACACGGTGGCGGGTTCCGTCGGCGCCGCGCCGGGGGGTGACCCGCCTGTTCCTGCCTCCCAAGGCCGCAGGCGGGGGGACTCGGCATCCGCCGCCTGGAAATCGGCCTCGGCGGCGATCCGATCGCGATCGTCCATATTGGGCGGTAGCGCTTCCGGCCCCTCCCGTCCCTCCCGCTCTTGACCTCCGGCCGGCGCTCGCCTGTCATGAGCGCTCCAAGACGGAGGGACGCCATGCTGTTCTGGGAGGACTTCCACGAGGGACATGTGGCGACCTGCGGGCGCTATGTGGTCGGGCGGGAGGAGATCGTCGCCTTCGCCCGCGACTACGACCCCCAGCCCATCCATCTCGACGATGCCGCCGCCGAGGCGACGCGGCTGGGCGGTCTCTCCGCCTCGGGATGGCATCTGTGCTGCATCTTCATGCGCCTCGCCGCCGACGGCTTCCTCGTCCGCAGCGATTGCCTCGGCTCGCCCGGCCTCGACGAGGTGCGCTTCCTGAAGCCCGTCCATCCCGGCACGGTGCTAAGCCTGCGCCGGCACGTGCTGGAGACCCGCTCCTCGAAGAGCCGGCCGGAGATGGGGCTGGTGCGCTTCCGCTTCGAACTCCTCGACGCCGCGGACGAGGTGATGGCGGACCTCGTCGGCACCCTGCTGTTCGGCCGGCGCAATCCCGGCTTCCGGCCGGCGTGAGGAACCTCCATGCAGTTCTTCGAGGACATCGAGATCGGCACGCTGACGCGGCTCGGCTCCCATATCTTCACCGAGGAGGAAATCGTCGCCTTCGCCCGGGCCTTCGACCCCCAGCCCTTCCACCTCGACGCGGCCGCCGGGGCGCGCACCCATTTCGGCGGGCTGATCGCCTCCGGCTGGCACGTCGTGGCGATTTCCGCCCGGCTGCGGGCGCAGGCCTGCGCCCGCGAGCACGAGACGCTGCGGCGCGAGGGCCGGCCCGTGCCCCGCCTTGGCCCCTCGCCCGGCTTCAAGAACCTGCGCTGGCTGCGCCCGGTGCGCCCCGGCGACACGCTTACCTTTCTCAGCGAGGTGACGGCGAAGAAGCCCAGCGCCAGCCGCCCCGAATGGGGCCTCGTCTTCACCCGCGAAACCGCCGCCGTCCCCTCCGGCGAGCTGGCGCTGGAATTCACCAATTGCGTCTTCGTGGAACGGCTGGAGGGGTGAGAGGCCTCCCTCTCACTCCCCACTCTCCTCATGCCCGGGCTTGACCCGGGCACCCAGACC
>JAEYTJ010000265.1 GCA_023434095.1 Pseudomonadota bacterium
GGATCTTTCTCGCGCAGTTCGCAGGCGATGCGGCGCCGTTCAACTCGCTGGCCTCGATCGCCAAATGGGCGGGCGGGCTGGGCTACGAAGGCGTGCAGATCCCGACCTGGGACGGACGCCTGTTCGACCTCGAGAAGGCGGCGAACTCGCACGCCTATTGCGACGAGGTGAAGGGCATCCTCGCCGATGCCGGCGTGGCGGTGACGGAGCTGTCGACGCATCTGCAGGGCCAGCTGGTGGCGGTGCATCCCGCCTATGACGCGCAGTTCGACGGCTTTGCCCCGGCCTCGGTGCACGGCAATCCGAAGGCCCGCCAGCAATGGGCGGTGAACCAGATGCTGCTGGCCGCGAAGGCCTCGAAGAACCTCGGGCTGACGGCGTCGGTCTCCTTCACCGGGGCGCTGGCCTTCCCCTATCTCTATCCCTGGCCGCAGCGGCCGGCCGGGCTGATCGAGGAGGCCTTCGCCGAACTCGGCCGGCGCTGGAAGCCGATCCTCGACGCTTACGAGGATGCCGGCGTCGACCTCTGCTACGAGATCCATCCGGGCGAGGACGTGTTCGACGGCGCGACCTTCGAGATGTTCCTCGACGCGGTCGGCGGGCATTCCCGCTGCAACATCAACTACGACCCGTCGCACTTTTTGCTGCAGCAGCTCGACTATCTCGATTTCATCGACATCTACCACGAGCGCATCAAGGCCTTCCACGTCAAGGACGCCGAGTTCAACCCGACGGGGCGCAAGGGCGTCTATGGCGGCTACCAGCCCTGGCTGAAGCGCGCCGGGCGCTTCCGCAGCCCGGGCGACGGGCAGGTGGATTTCGGCGCCATCTTCTCGAAATTCGCGGCGATGGATTTCGACGGCTGGGCAGTGGTCGAGTGGGAATGCTGCCTCAAGCACCCCGAGGATGGGGCGCGCGAGGGCGCCCAGTTCGTCAAGAACCACATCATCCGCGTGACCGAAAAGGCGTTCGACGACTTCGCCGCCGGCGCCACCGACCGCGCCGCCAATCGCGCCCTGCTGGGGCTGGACCGATGAGCGCCCCCGTTCCGAACAGACCGCTGCGGCTCGGCATGGTCGGCGGCGGCTCCGGCGCCTTCATCGGCGCCGTACACCGCATCGCCGCCCGGCTGGACGGCGAGTTCACCCTCGTCGCCGGCGCCCTTTCTTCGACGCCGGAGAAATCCCGCGCCTCGGGCGAAGCGCTCGGGCTTGCCCGCGTCTATGACGACTACCTCGCCATGGCCAAGGCCGAGGCCCGGCGCAAGGACGGCATCGAGGCGGTGGCGATCGTCACGCCGAACCACATGCATGCCGGCCCGGCCATCGAGTTTCTCAAGCGCGGCATCCATGTCATCTGCGACAAGCCGCTGACCGCCACCATGGCGGAGGCGAAGAAGCTCGCCAAGGCGGCTGCAACGGCCGACACGCTGTTCGTGCTGACGCACAACTACACCGGCTACCCCATGATCCGGCAGGCGCGCGCCATGGTGGCGGCGGGCGAGATCGGCCGCGTCCGGCTGGTGCAGGTGGAATATGTGCAGGACTGGCTGACCGAGGCGGCGGAGAAGTCCGGCTCCAAGCAGGCGGAGTGGCGCACCGACCCCGAGCGCTCGGGCGCCGGCGGGGCGACGGGCGACATCGGAACCCATGCCTACAACCTCGCCTGCTTCGTTTCCGGCCTCACCCCGGAATCGCTGGCGGCGGACCTTCAGACCTTCGTGCCGGGGAGGCCGCTCGACGACAACGCTCATGTGCTGCTGCGCTTCGAAGGCGGCGCGCGGGGCATGCTGTGGGCGAGCCAGGTGGCGCCGGGCAACGAGAACGGCCTGCGCCTGCGCGTCTATGGCGACAAGGGTGGGCTCGAATGGGCGCAGGAGGACCCGAATTATCTCTGGTTCACCCCCTTCGGCGAGCCGCGGCGCCGCATCACCCGCAACGGCGCGGGGGCGGGGCCGGAGGCGGCCCGCGTCTCGCGCATCCCGCCCGGCCATCCCGAGGGCTATCTCGAAGGTTTCGCCAACATCTATGCCGAGGCGGCGCGTGCCATCCGCGCCCACCAGGCAGGCGGCCCGGCGCCGGACGGCGTGCTCTACCCCACTCTGGCGGACGGTCTGGCGGGAATGCGCTTCGTCGAGGCCTGCGTGCAGTCTTCCCGCCGCAATGCCGGCTGGGTGACCCTATGAGCGCCGCCCCGGAGCGCGAGGCCGCCCCGGTGCTCGAACTCGTCGATGTCCGCCGGAGCTTCGGGCCGATCGAGGTCCTGCACGGCATCGACTTCGCGCTCCGTCCCGGGGAGGTGCACGCGCTGATCGGCGAGAACGGCGCCGGCAAGTCGACGATCATGAAGATCCTCGGCGGCTTCCTCCCGCCGACCTCCGGCGCGGTGCGGCTGGAGGGTACGCCGGCGCCCTATGCCAGCGGCGCCGAGGCGGAAGCGGCCGGCGTGGTGGTGATCCACCAGGAATTCAACCTCGCCCCCGACCTCACCGTCACCGAGAATATCTGGCTCGGCCGCGAGAAGGGCGGGCTGTTCCTCGACCATCGCGCGATGCGCGAGGGCACGCAGGCGCTGCTCGACGAACTCGACAGCGCGATCCGCCCCGAGGCGCGCATCCGCGACCTGCCCGTCTCCGACCGGCAGATGGTGGAAATCGCCAAGGCGCTCTCGCGAAAGGCGCGGGTGCTGATCATGGACGAGCCTTCCGCCGTGCTGACGCACAAGGAAGTGGAGGTCCTGTTCCGCCAGATCGAGCGGCTGCGCGCGCAGGGCGTGGCGCTGCTCTACACCTCGCACCGGCTGGAGGAGGTCACCCGCCTCGCCGACCGGATCACCGTGCTGCGCGACGGCGCGGTGGTGCGCCGGGCCGGGCGCGGCGAACTCACCGAGGACGGCATGGCCACCGCCATGGTCGGGCGCAAGCTGGAAGACATCTACCCCGCCAAGCGCCACCATGCCGGCACGGTGGCGCTGGAAGTGCGCGGCCTCTCCGTGCCGCCTCTGGTCAAGGACATCTCCTTCACCCTGCGGCGCGGCGAGGTGCTCGGCATTTCCGGCCTCGTGGGCTCCGGCCGCACCGAGCTTGCCGAAGGGCTGGTGGGCCTGCGCTCGGCCTCGGGCGAGATCCTGCGCCACGGCACGCCGGTGACCATCGGCTCGGTGCGCGACGCCGCTGCCAACGGCATGGCGTATCTGACCGAGGACCGGAAGGAGCGCGGCCTGCTGCTCGACAAGAGCCTGGCCGAGAACCTCACCCTCTCCACCCTCGCCCGCTTCGGCGCGCTCTTCATCGATTCCGCCCGCGAGGAGGCGGCGCTCACCCGCGCCATCGGCGAATTCGACATCCGCGCCCCGCGCCGCGACATGAAGGTGGGCAACCTCTCCGGCGGCAACCAGCAGAAGCTGCTGCTCGCCAAGACCATGCTCGGCGACCCTGAAATCGTCATCATCGACGAGCCCACGCGCGGCATCGATGTCGGCACCAAGAGCCAGATCTACGCCTTCATCGACGCGCTCGCCGCCGAGGGGCGCAGCGTCATCGTCATCTCCTCCGACATGCCGGAAATCCTCGGCCTGTCCGACCGCGTGCTGGTGATGCGCCATGGCCGCCTCGCCGGGGAACTGGAAGGCGCGCGCGTGACGGAGACCGACGTGGTGCGCCTCGTCATGGGCACCAATGAACAGCCGACAGGGAGCGCCTCGCATGTCTGACACCACGCGCGCCGATGCCGGGCGGGCCGACGCCGCGCGGCCCTCCCTCGCCGCGCGCCTGCCGGGCCTTTCCGCCCTCGGGCCGCTGCTGGCGCTCATCCTGCTGGTCGCGCTCGGCGCCTATCTCAACGACAACTTCCTTTCCGCCGGCAACATCACCAATGTGCTGGCCCGTTCCGCCTTCATCGGCATGATCGCGGTGGGCATGACCTTCGTCATCACCTCCGGCGGGCTGGACCTCTCGGTCGGCTCGATGGCAGCCTTCATCGCCGGTGTGATGATCCTCGGCATGAACGCGCTGCTGCCCTCCATGGGCGTCGGCCTGCCGCTGATCCTCGCCGGCATGGGCATCGCGCTCGGCGTCGGGCTGCTGGCGGGGCTCGGCAACGGGCTCCTGGTGACCAAGGCGCGGATCGAGCCCTTCATCGTCACGCTCGGCACCATGGGCATCTTCCGCTCGCTGGTGACCTGGCTGGCGGATGGCGGCACGATCAGCCTCGACTTCGGCGTGCGCCAGTTCTACCGGCCGGTCTATTATTCCGGCCTGTTCGGCATCGCCTGGCCGATCATCGTCTTCGCCATCGTCGCCATTGCCGGGCAGGTGGCGATGCGCCACACGCGCTTCGGCCGCTACTGCGAGGCCATCGGCTCCAACGACAAGGTGGCGCTGTACTCGGCGGTGAACGTCGAGCGCATCCGCCTCATGACCTATGTGCTGCTCGGCCTGCTCGTCGGTCTCGCCACCATCATGTACGTGCCCCGCCTCGGCTCGGCCTCGGGCTCCACCGGCATGCTGTGGGAGCTGGAGGCGATCGCCGCCGTCATCATCGGCGGCACGGCGCTGAAGGGCGGTTACGGCCGCGGCTGGGGCACGGTCATCGGCGTGCTCATCCTCAGCCTGATCGACAACATCCTCATCCTGGCGGACCTCGTCTCCCCGTATCTCAACGGGACGATCCAGGGCGTCATCATCGTGCTCGCGGTGGTTCTCCAGCGCGGCAAATCATCATCCGCCTGAGAGCGGAGACCATGGGAGAAACGACAATGGAACGCAGGACCTTCCTCACCACCGCCGCCATCGGCGCCGCCACCGCCGCCGCCGGCGTCTCCGTGCCTGCCATGGCGCAGGGCAAGAAGGCGGTGATCGGCGTCTCGATCCCCTCCGCCACGCACGGCTTCATGGGCGGCCTGAACTGGCACGCGCAGGAGACCATCAAGCGTCTGAAGACGACCTATCCCAACCTCGAATTCGTGCTCGCCACCGCCGGCGCGGTCGGCAAGCAGGTGAACGACATCGAGGACATGGTGGCGACCCGCAACATCGACGCACTGGTGGTTCTGCCCTTCGAATCCGAGCCGCTGACCAGCCCCGTCAAGGCGGTGAAGGACGCGGGCAAATGGGTGACGGTGGTGGATCGCGGCCTCTCCCAGCCCGGCATCGAGGACCTCTATGTCGCCGGCGACAACACGGCCTTCGGCCGCGTCTCGGGCGAGTACTTCAAGGCCAACCTCAAGCCCGGCGCCAAGATCGTGGTGCTGCGCGGCATTCCCACCACGCTCGACAATGAGCGGGTCGAAGCGTTCCAGGCGGCCATTTCCGGCTCCGGGATCGAGATCCTCGACATGCAGCACGGCAACTGGAACCGCGACAAGGCCTTCCAGGTGATGCAGGACTACCTGTCCAAGCACAAGCAGATCGACGCCGTGTGGGCGGCCGACGACGACATGGCGATCGGCGTGATGGAGGCCATTTCCCAGGCCGGCCGGCAGAAGGAGATGTGGATCGTCGGCGGCGCCGGCATGAAGGAGATCATCAAGCGGGTGATGGACAAGGACCCGCAGGTGCCGGTCGACGTGTCCTACACCCCGGCGCAGATTTCCACCGCGCTGGAAGTAACCGCCCTGCGTTTCGTCTCCGACACGCCGGTCTATGGCCGCTTCATCATCGGCTCGACGCTGATCACGGCGGAGAATGCGGCGCAGTTCTACTTCCCCGACAGCCCGTTCTGAACCGGGCCGGCACCCGGAGGGGGTATAACCCCCTCCGGCCTCGCGCTGTGCTAGAGAGGCGGCATGATCCCGCTTGAAGGCGACGCGCTCGCCCTCGCCCCGCGCCTCATCGGCGTGACGCTGCTGGTCGACGGTGTCGGCGGCATCATCGTCGAGACCGAGGCCTATCGGCGCGACGACCCCGCCTCCCACAGCTTCACCGGCCCGACGCCGCGCAATGCCGCGATGTTCGGCCCGCCCTGCCATGCCTATGTCTACCGTTCCTACGGCCTGCACTGGTGCTTCAACATCGTCGCGGAAGGCCACGGCGCCGTGCTCATACGGGCGCTGGCACCGCTTGTCGGACTGGAGCGCATGGCGGCGCGGCGCGGTGGACCGGCCTTCCTCTGCGCGGGCCCCGGGCGGCTGACGCAGGCGCTCGCCATTACCGGCGCGCTCGACGGCGCCCCGCTCGACCGGCCGCCGTTCGACTGGCGTGAGCGCGAGGGCGTGTCCGACGTTGTGGCCGGCCCGCGCATCGGCATCACCAGGGCGGCGGACGCGCCATGGCGCTTCGGCCTGCGCGGTTCACCCTTCCTCAGCCGCCGCTTTCCCTGATTTCCCTGCCGGCAACAAAACGCCGCGCGCGGGATTAACCGGACGGGCCGGGTTCACCGGCCCACATGGGGAAGGAGGGAACCATGGCACGCCACAGCCTCATTGCCGTCTTTCGCACGCGGCGCCGGCCGGCGCGCTTGGCGCGCGTATGAGGTGAAGGACATGGCAGCGCTCGGCCTCGTCCACGGCCCGCTCGGCGGGAATTACCTGCATCTGTGCGTCGACATGCAGCGCCTGTTCGGCGCTGGCTCGCCCTGGGCGGTGCCGTGGCTGGACAAGGTGCTGCCGGCGGTCGAGGCGCTGTGCGCGCATCGTCCGGACCGCACCGTGTTCACGCGCTTCGTTCCGCCCCGCCGCGCCAGCGACGCGACCGGGAGCTGGGCCCGCTATTACCAGCGCTGGGAAGCTGTCACCGGCGAGGCTATCGGCGCGGACGCCACCCGGCTGGTGCCCGCACTGGAGCGCTTCGTGCCGCCGGCGCGGGTGATCGACAAGCGCGTCTATTCCCCCTGGACCGAGGGCGCGCTCGACGCGCTGCTGGCGCCGGCCGGGGTGGAGGCGCTGATCATCAGCGGCGGCGAGACCGATGTCTGCGTGCTCGCCACCACGCTCGGCGCCATCGACCGGGGCTTTCGCGTGATCCTCGTCACCGATGCGCTGTGCAGTTCCTCCGACGCCACCCACGACGCGCTGATGGAGCTCTATCTCAACCGCTTCAGCCAGCAGGTGGAGGTGGCACGCACCGAAGAGGTGCTCGACCTCTGGCGCTGACCCAGAACCGGCGGGGACATGGGGTGAAGATCGCCACCTTCAACGTCAACGGCATCAATGGGCGCCTCGCCGTGCTGCTGCGCTGGCTGGAGGAGGCGCGCCCGGATGTGGTGTGCCTGCAGGAACTCAAGGCAGCCGACATCCGCTTTCCCGTCCGCGCCATCGAGCAGGCCGGCTATGGCGCCATCTGGCACGGCCAGAAGAGCTGGAATGGCGTCGCCATCCTCGCCCGCGGCCGCGAGCCGATCGAGACAAGGCGCGGCCTGCCCGGCGAGGCGGAGGACACGCAGGCCCGCTATATCGAGGCGGCGGTGGAGGGCATGGTCATCGCCTGCCTGTACATGCCGAACGGCAACCCCGCACCGGGGCCGAAATTCGACTACAAGCTGCGCTGGTTCGCCCGGCTGGCGGCGCACGCGGCGAAGTTGAAGGCACTCGACGTGCCGGTGGTTCTCCCCGGCGACTACAACGTCATGCCGAGCGATCTCGACGTCTACAAGCCCGAGCGATGGAGCGACGATGCGCTGTTCCGGCCGGAAGTGCGGGCGGCGTTCCACGCGCTGACGGAGGCGGGCTGGACCGACGCGCTGCGCGCGCTTCATCCGGACGAACGGCTCTACACCTTCTGGGACTATTTCCGCCGCGCCTGGGAGCGTGACGCGGGGCTGCGGCTCGATCATCTCCTGCTCAGCCTGGCGCTGGCGCCGCGCCTCGCCGCCGCCGGGGTGGACCGCGCGGTGCGCGGCTGGGAGAAGGCAAGCGACCACGCGCCCGCCTGGATCGAGCTGGCACCCCCGCGCCGGGGGAAGCGCCGGAGCCCGCCACGCTAGCCGCCCTTCATTTCAGTCCGTCGAGATGGCTGCGGATATGGGCGGCCTCGGCGGGGGTCGCGGCGAGGCTGATCGCGGTCATGAAGCCTTCGCGTGCCTCGCCGGTGCGGCCGAGCTGCATCAGCAGCGCGCCGCGCAGGCCGTGATAGTGGAAATAACCCGACAGACGCTCGCCCAGCGGCTCCACCATGGCAAGCGCCGCCTCCGGCCCGCGCAGCTTGGAAATGGCCACCGCCCGGTTGAGCGTCACCACGGGCGAGGGGTTCAGGATTTCCAGCGTGCCATAGAGCAGGTCGATCTGCGCCCAGTCGGTCTCGCCCGGGGTGGACGCGCGCGCATGCAGGGCGGCGATCGCGGCCTGCACCTGATAGATGCCTGGCCGGCGGTGGCGCATCGCCTTGTCGAGCAAGGCCAGTCCCTCGCCGATCATCGCCCGGTTCCAAAGACCCCGATCCTGGTTCTCAAGCAGGATCACCGTGCCGTCGGCGGCGAAGCGGGCCGGGGCGCGGGCGTGCTGGAGCAGCATCAGCGCGGCGAGCCCCATGATCTCCGGCTCGGCCGGGAAAAGCCGCAGCAGCAGCCGGGCGAGGCGGATCGCCTCCTCGCAGAGCGGCTCGCGCGCCGCCGACGCATCGCCGGCGGCGGAATAGCCCTCGTTGAAGACGAGATAGAGCATGGCCGCGACGGCACCGAGCCGCTCCGCCCGCTCCACCGGCCCGGGCGGCTCGAACGGCACGCCGCCCTCCCCCGCTTGCGCGCGGGCGATGCGCGCCTTGGCCCGGGTGATGCGCTGCTCCATCGCCGCCTCGCTCACCAGAAAGGCGCGGGCGATCTGGCCGACGGAGAGACCGGACACGATGCGCAGCGCCAGCGCGACCTGCTGCGTCGCCGGCAGTTCGGGGTGGCAGCAGATGAACAGGAGGCGCAGCACGTCGTCGCGGTAATGCGCGCCGTCCATGCGTGCCGCCACCTCCGCCTCGGCGTCGTCCGTATCGGAAAAGGCTTCCTCCGGCGGCAGCTCCGTCTGCTTCGCCCGGCGCCGCACGCTGTCGAGCGCCACGTTGCGGCCGACGAAGATGAGCCAGGCGGCGGCATCGCGCGACGGGCCGTTCTGCGGCCAGCTCTTCAGCGCACGAAGGCACGCCTCCTGAAAGGCCTCCTCGGCGAGGTCGAGATCGCGGAAATAGCGCAGCAGCGCCGCGACGGCCTGCGGGCGCGCCGCCGCGAGCACGGGGCCGAAGGCGCGCGCCTCCTCGCTCATGGCCGGGCGCCGCCGTCCATGAACAGGCCGACCGGTCGGATCTCATAGGAGCCGCCGGGGTTGACCGCGCCGAGTTCGCGGGCGATGCCGAGCGCCTCTTCGAGGTCGGCGCAGTCGAGGATGTAGAAGCCGAGCAACTGCTCCTTGGTCTCGGCGAACGGACCGTCGAGCACCAGCGGCGGGTCCTGGTCCTTGCGCAGGGTAATCGCGGCCGTCGTCGGCAGCAGCCGCGCCACGGGCCCGAGCTTGCCCTCCTTGACGAGCCGCTCCTGCACGACGGCGAGCTTCTGCATCACCGCGTCATCCTCTTCCTTGGTCCAGGCGCAGACGACGTCCTCCTGGTGGTAGCAAAGCAGGGCGTAGAACATGGAGGTTCCTTTGCGGGGTGGGATCAGCCGCCGCTGATCGCGGTGATGACGAAGACATCGGCGCCGGGGGCAAGCGGGGTGGACAGCCCAGCGCGCCTTCCGCCGACGAAGACGTTGATGTGGCGCCGTATCGCCGGGGTCTCGTCGCAGATGCGCTCGCGCATGCCGGGCCAAAGCGCATCGAGCCCGTCCACCATCTCGGCGACGGTGGCGGCGTTCACCGCCACCTGCCGCTCGGCGCCGGCAAACAGTACGACGAGATGCGGCGGCAGGCGCACCCGCACGGGCGCCGGCGCCTCCTCTCGCCGCTCCCCCGCCATCCCCCTCACCGCTCCAGCACCAGCGTTTCGACCGAGGTGATGGTCGGCAGATGCGGGGCGATGCAGTCCCAGCTCGCGCCCTCGTCGGCGCTGGCATAGAGCCCGCCGGCATTGCTGCCGAAATAGACCCCGGCGGGCTCCAGCGTATCAGTCGCCATCGCCTGGCGCAGCACGTTGAAATAGGCGCCGCCCTGCGGCAGGCCGGCTCGCTGCGCCCGCCAGCTGGCGCCCGCATCGCCCGTGCGCCAGACGGCGGCGTTACCCTCCGGCATGAAGCGGCCCTTGATGTCGCCGTTCAGCGGAATGAGATAGAGCCCGTCCGGGTCGCGCGGATGCACCGCCGCCGGGAAGCCGAAGGACGAGGGCAGCCCCTGCTCGATGCTCTGCCAGCTGCGGCCGCCATCGTCGGAACGGTACATGCCGCAATGGTTCTGCTGGTAGAGCCGCCCGCGCCCGCCCGGCGCCATGACGAGGCAATGCACGCACTGGCCGAATTCCGGATAGTTCTGTCCTTCCGGCATGAAGTCGGCGCGGGTGCCGCGGTTGCGCGGCTCCCAGGTGAGGCCGCCATCCTCGCTGGCGAAGACACCGGCAGCGGAGATGCCGACCCAGATTTTCTTCGGGTCCGCCGGATCGAGCACCAGCGAATGCAGGATCAGCCCGGCGCCGCCGGGATGCCAGTCCGGCCGCGTCGGGTGCTTCTGCAGCCCGTCGAGATGCGTCCAGCTCTCCCCGCCATCGGTGCTGCGGAACAGGCCCGCCGGTTCGACGCCGGCATAGAGCGTGCCGTCGCCGGCCACCGCGAGGCTCCAGACGGACTTTACCGGGTCCTGCCCCGCCTCATAGGCGAGGCCCTGGCTCGAATGGGTCCAGCTGGCGCCGAGATCGGTCGACTTCCACACCGCCGGACCGAACCATTCATTGCCGCCTCCGGCATAGAGCGTACCGCTCAAGGGATCGGCTACGACATGGTTGGTCGGCCATGTCTCGCAGAACGGGCCGCGCAGCTGCCAGGAGCGCCGCCCCGCGTCGCTCTCGGCGAGGAAGGCGCCCTTGCGGGTGCCGACGAGAACAAAGACCTGCTGTGCCATCCTCGCCTCCTCAGTTCGTCGCCACGACGACCATCCACGACACGCCGAAGCGGTCGGTGAGGCTGCCGAAGGCCGGCGAGAAGAACGTGGGGCCGAGCGGCATGGTCACCTCGCCGCCCTCCGAAAGGGCGGCAAAACGCTGCTCCGCCTCCTGCGGCGAGGCGACGGACAACGCCAGCGAGATGCCGGCGAAACCGGCGCCATCCGACTGGCAGCCGTCGGAGGCCATCAGCTCGGCGTCGCCGACGCGGAAGCTGGCATGCATCACCTTGTTGTCCCACCCCTCGGGAATCATACCGGGCGGCGGCGCCTCGGGCGCCTCGCCAAAGCGCATCAGCGCCGTCACCCGTGCCCCGATCGCCTGCGCGTAGAATGCCAGCGCCTCTTCGGTACGGCCGTTGAACATCAGATAGGCCTGCACGTTCATTGCCATTCTCCCTTTGACCCGTTCTTGACGACCGGAGGACGAAACGGGCGGCGCGGAACCGACAGGTGAACACAAAAAACTTTCAGCCCGTGTCGGCAGCGGGCCGAATTGTCCGTCCTTGGGGTATCATCGGCACATCAGGAGGATTCCACGCCATGCCCAGCACGATACGCCTGCACCGCGTGCTCGCAACCCGCCCGGAGAAGCTCTATCGCGCCTTCATCGAGGCGGACGCGCTGGCGAAATGGCTTCCGCCGAACGGCTTCGCCTGCACCGTCGACCATCTCGATGCCCGCGTGGGCGGCAGCTTCCGCATGGCGTTCCGGAACTTCACCACCGGCGACAGCCATGCCTTCGGTGGCACCTACAAGGAGCTGACCCCCGGCAAGAGCCTGCGCTACACCGACCGCTTCGACGATCCCTCTCTGCCCGGCGAGATGCAGGTCAGCATCAGTCTGAAGGAGGTGTCGGTGGGCACCGAGATCGACATCGTGCAGGAGGGGATTCCCGACCTCATCCCGACCGAGGCCTGTTATCTGGGCTGGCAGCAGTCGCTTGAGAACCTGGCGCGGCTGGTCGAGCCGGACATCCCCGCCTAGCGCAGGCGGCGGGGCACGGGCGCCCCGCCCCTACCAGCGTGCCACGCGCGGGGCGAGGACCGCCCCGGCCACCGCCAGGCCGGCAATGGCGAG
Organism: Pseudomonadota bacterium; assembly: GCA_023434095.1. GTDB lineage: Bacteria > Pseudomonadota > Alphaproteobacteria > Rhizobiales > Xanthobacteraceae > Ancylobacter. Next base: position 12,079 of record JAEYTJ010000265.1, read on the forward strand.
GCTGTACCAGGCGGCGACGAACAGCGGCGAATCGTCGGGACAATGCGCGGCGTAGAGCGCCGCCGCCAGGCCTCCGGCCAGCAGGCCGGCCACGGCCCCGGCCAGCGCCGGGCGGGTGGGCGCGCCATGGCGCAGCACCACGAGGAAGACGGCCAGCGGCGCGGCACCGATCAGCGGAATGAAGGTGAGGCAGACCCGCGAGTTGATGCCGACCAGCCGGGCCGGCCAGTCGGCGGCGGGCACCGCGAGCAGTTCGAGGCCCACACCCGCGGCCAGCAGCACCAGCGGCCCGGCCAGCAGCCAGGCCAGCGGTGCGCGCGCCTCCTCCCCCGGCCGCAGCAGCCGGCGCAGCAGAGTGAAGGCGCTCGCCGCCAGCGCCAGCGTCACCACGAACTTGAACACGAAGCGCGCCGTCTCCAGCGAGGCGAGGGCATCGGGGCGCGGACCGAGCGCCACCGCGAACACCGCGCCTGCCAGCACGACGGCGAGCGCCAGCGCGAGGCGCCAGACGGTGCGCAGCGGCAGCGCGCGGCGGCCCGTATCGGCGGCTATGGCCCGGATGAAGTCCTGCGTGTCCAAGTCACTCGCGTCCAAATCGCCGCGCAATCGCGGCGAGGCCGCGGTGCAGCGCCACCCGCACCGCGCTTTCCGTCATCTCCAACTTCCGGGCGGTCTCTTCCACGGAGCGGCCCTCGACCGATATCGCCGCCACCACGGAGCGTTGCCCGGGGGCGAGCCCCTCCAGCGCCCGGCCGATGTCCCGCGCGCTCACCGTCTCGACCTCGGGCTGGGCGAAGGTTTCGGCGATGTCGTCGATGGCGATCTCCACCCGCCGGCCGCGCCGGCGGAAGGCGTCGATGAGCTTGAAGCGCGCAATGGCGTAGACCCAGGGCAGCACGGGTGCCTCCGGCCGCCATGTGTGACGCTTCAGATGGATCGCCAGCAGCACCTCCTGCACCACATCCTCCGGCTCGACGCCACCTTGGCTGATGCGGCTGCGCGCATAGGCGCGGACAAGTCCCGCGACGCGTTCGAGAAACACCGCATAGCCGCGCGCGTCGCCCGCAATCGCGGCCCGGAGCAAATCGGCAAGTTCGCGCTCGTTCCCGCCGGTCAACGCCGGTCTCTCCTGTTCGCACGCCCGGACCGACTTGTTACGGGAGGGCGCGAACAATGGCCAAGCGGGCTCGCCGGCCCATCACGAATTCGTGTCCGGCCGAAGGGAAGTGACGGCGCCCCCCGGGTCTGTCAGGTGAACGCCGTCAGCGTGTCGAGATCGTCCTGGCCGAGGGCGAGCCCGGCGAAGTCGCTCGGCGAATAGCGTTGTACCGAGCCTGCCGCCACCGCGCGGAAGGCCTCGGCCTCGGCGCGGACGGCATCGAGCAGACGCTCGACAGTGGCGGCGTCGTGGCCGGGGCCGAACTCGCAGCGTATGACGAGAGCCCCGCCCTCC
>JAEYTJ010000289.1 GCA_023434095.1 Pseudomonadota bacterium
GACCTGCGCCATCACACGATCGAGGTTCCCGGTGCCGGTATCGGTCGTGCCGCGATCGCCGGCCTGCTGTATCGCGACATGGCGCAAGCCCTTACCGACCGACCTTCCGCCACGCCGGGCGTGATTGCGTCCACGCTCGCCGAGTGGAGCCTGCGCATGGGACGCGCCTCGAGCGGTCTGGTGGTTCCTTCCGCCGCGAGCTGAGCGGCGGCGCACTTGCCACCGGGACCGCGCTCCCCTATAAGCCGCGCCATTCCGCACGCGGACTCGCGGCCGGGAGCCTATCGTCACGTGGTGGCGCGGGCTTCGCTGCCGCTCCGGTGCCGTAGCCGAATTCCTCGGCACGGCCATGTCCGCGGAGGCCTAACCGGATGAGAGACGACAATGGCGCTTCCTGACTTCACCATGCGCCAGCTCCTGGAAGCTGGCGTGCACTTCGGGCATCAGTCCCACCGCTGGAACCCGAAGATGGCCCCGTTCATTTTCGGCACCCGCAACAACATCCACATTCTCGATCTGGCCCAGACCGTGCCGGCGCTCCACCGCGCCCTGCAGGCGGTGTCCGACACCGTGGCCCGTGGCGGCCGCGTGCTGTTCGTCGGCACCAAGCGCCAGGCGGCCGATGCGGTGGCGGATGCCGCCAAGCGTTCGGCGCAGTATTATGTGAATTCCCGCTGGCTCGGCGGCATGCTGACCAACTGGAAGACCATTTCCCACTCCATCGCCCGCCTGAAGAAGCTCGAAGAGCTGCTCGCGGCCGGCGAGGGCGTCGGCTACACCAAGAAGGAGCGCCTGACACTCCAGCGCGAGAAGGAAAAGCTCGATCGCGCGCTTGGCGGTATCCGTGACATGGGCGGCATTCCCGACCTGCTGTTCGTGATTGACACCAACAAGGAAGACCTCGCGGTCGCCGAGGCCCGCCGCCTCGGCATTCCGGTCGCGGCCATCCTCGACACCAATTGCGATCCGGATGGCATCGCCTTCCCGGTTCCCGGCAATGACGACGCCGGCCGCGCGATCAACCTCTATTGCGACCTCGTCGCCCGCGCCGCCATTGACGGCATCGGCCGCTCGCATGGCGATCTCGGCATCGACGTGGGCGCGGCTGAGGCCCCGCTGGTCGAGGATCTGCCGGCCGAGGCCGGCTGGACGAGCCTGGAAGTGCTTTCGGGGCCGCGCGGCATCGCCGACGACCTGAAGAAGCTGACCGGGGTGTCGCCGGCGATCGAGAAGCAGCTGACCGACCTCGGCATCTTCCATTTCTGGCAGATCGCCGCCCTCAATGCCGACGACGCGCATCGTCTCGGCGAAGAGGTCGGTCTGCCGGGCCGTGTCGATGGCTGGGTGGCGCAGGCCAAGGAGCTGACCGCCGAGGTCGAGTGACCGCGGCGTCCGCTTCGCGACGGCGTCACATTCCGGCGCCAAGCATTGTATCGCACGGCCGGCCCGGATTTCGTCCGGCCGGCCGTGTCGTCGATAGACACAGAGATCGTTGAGGAACGGAACATGGCCAACATCACCGCGGGCATGGTGAAGGAGCTGCGCGAGAAGACCGGCGCCGGCATGATGGACTGCAAGGCCGCGCTGACCGAGGTGGACGGCGACATCGAGGCCGCCATCGACTGGCTGCGCAAGAAGGGCCTCGCCAAGGCGGCCAAGAAGGCCGGACGCGTCGCCGCCGAGGGCCTGATCGGCCTCGCCGTGTCGGGCACCACGGGCGTCGTCGTCGAAGTCAATTCCGAGACCGACTTCGTGGCGCGCAACGACCAGTTCCAGCAGCTCGTGCGCGACATCGCCACCGTCGCCCTGACCGCCGCGGACGATGTCGAGGCGGTGAAGGCGGCGGCCTACCCGGCCGGCGGCACCGTCGCCGAGGCGATCAACAGCGCCGTCGCCACCATCGGCGAGCACATGAACCTGCGCCGCTCCAAGAAGCTCACCGTCTCGGCCGGCGCCATCGGCGCCTATGTCCATGGTTCGGTTGGCGAGGGCCTTGGCAAGATCGGCGTGCTGGTCGCGCTGGAGTCGGAAGGGAAGGCGGAAGAGCTTGCCGCCCTCGGCCGCCAGATCGCGATGCATGTCGCGGCTGCGAACCCGCAGGCGCTCGACGCTGCCGGCATCGATGCCGACGTGATCGCGCGCGAGAAGGGCGTGCTGGCCGAGAAGGCCAAGGCGTCCGGCAAGCCCGACAATGTGGTCGAGAAGATCGTCGAGAGCGGCCTCAAGACCTTCTACAAGGAAGTGACGCTGGTCGAGCAGGCCTTCATCCACGACCCGTCGAAGACGGTCGCGCAGGCAGTGAAGGAGAGCGAGGGCAAGGTTGGCGCGCCGATCAAGCTCGTCGGCTTTGTCCGCTTCGGCCTCGGCGAGGGCGTGGAGAAGCAGGAAAGCGACTTCGCCGCCGAAGTCGCGGCCGCTGCCGGCGTCTGATCGCGTTGTTACGTTGATAAGTCACGCCGGGCCGCCCACGGGCAGTCCGGCGTGTTTTATTATGCGCGTCGCTCCGAGTCGCGCCAAGCCAGAGGTGCCCCATGTCGATCCCCGAGCCGCACGGCGCCCTTTTCGAGCGCGTCCTGGTCAAGGTCTCCGGTGAGGCGCTGATGGGGAACGAGGCGTTCGGCCTGCACTGGCCGACCATCGAGCGCATCGCCGAGGATCTGGTGGAGGCCCGCGCGACCGGGACCGAGATCGCGGTGGTCGTCGGCGGCGGCAACATCCTGCGCGGCGCCAGCGTGGCGGGGCAGGGCCTCGACCGCGCGACGGCCGACCATATGGGCATGCTGGCGACGGTCATGAATGCGCTGGCGCTGGAGAAGGCGGTCGAGAAGGCCGGCGTGCCCGCCCGCACTCTCTCCGCCATTCCCATGCCGACCATCTGCGAGCCCTATGCCCGCCAGACCGCCTCGCGCCATCTGGGGCGCGGACGCGTGGTGCTGCTGGCCGGCGGCACCGGCAACCCCTATTTCACCACCGACACCGGCGCCGTGCTGCGCGCGGCCGAGCTGGAATGCGACGCGGTGATGAAGGCGACCAATGTCGACGGCGTCTACACCGCCGATCCCAAACATGACCCGTCGGCTCGGCGCTACGACCGGCTCACCCATGACGAGGCGCTGGCGAAGGACTTGAAGGTCATGGACGCCGCGGCTTTCGCCCTGGCGCGAGAATCGAAACTGCCGATTGTCGTGTTCTCGATCCGGGAGCCGGGGGCGATTGCCGCCGCCATTCGCGGCGAGGGACGCTCGACGACGGTAGCCCCGTAGCCTTGACGCACGAAACGGCGGTGCATGACCGTGCCGCGGGCGCGGTCGTCGCGTAAGGCTTGCCATGCGCGCCGTTAGGTTGGATAAGCCGCCAACCGGCGCCCGTCGGCCTCGGGCCGGCTGATGAATGAATGAGGTTCGTGATGAGCACTGGTCCGATCGACATCGCCGATATCAAGCGCCGTATGACGGGCGCGATCTCCGTTCTCAAAACCGAGCTCTCAGGCCTGCGCACCGGCCGCGCCTCGGCCAGCCTGCTTGAGCCGATCCAGGTGGATGCCTATGGCAGCCACATGCCGCTCAACCAGGTCGCCTCGGTCAACGTGCCGGAGCCGCGTCTCCTTTCGGTGCAGGTGTGGGACAGGGGCATGGTGGCGGCTGTCGAGAAGGCCATCCGCGACTCCAATCTCGGACTCAACCCGCAGACCGAAGGCCAGGTGCTGCGCGTACGCATTCCCGAGCTGACGCAGGACCGCCGCCAGGAACTGGTCAAGGTCGCGCATAAATATGCCGAGGCCGCGCGCGTATCGGTGCGCCATGTGCGCCGCGACGGGCTCGACGTCATCAAGAAGGCGGAAAAGGACGGCGAGATGAGCTCGGACGATCTGGACCGGCTCGCGGACCAGGTCCAGAAGGCGACGGATCAGTTCATTGCCGAGATCGACCAGGTCGTGGCCGCGAAGGAAAAGGAAATCCTCGCGGTCTGATCGTCGGGCGCCAAGGGTGGCGTCATGGGGGGCTCCGTGAACATTGCAAGGCGTGGCGAGGCCGCAGGGGCCGCCATCGAGACCGACGGGGGCGCAGCGACGTCGCTCTTCCCTGTGCCGCGCCACGTCGCGATCATCATGGACGGCAATGGCCGGTGGGCGAAGGGCCACGGGCTCCCGCGCTTCGAAGGCCACCGGCGCGGGGCCGAGGCGGTGCGCCGCATCGTGGCCGATGCCAAGGAGCTCGGCATCGAGGCGCTGACGCTCTACAGCTTTTCCAGCGAGAACTGGTCGCGCCCTGAGCGCGAGATCGGTGAGCTGATGGGGCTGCTCAAGCGCTTCATCCGTTCCGATCTCAAGGAACTCCACGCCAAGAACGTGCGCCTTCGCATCATCGGCGAAGGCCACCCGACCGACGGCGAAGTCCAGGCGCTGTTCGACGAAGCGCAGACGCTGACCCGCGACAATACCGGGGTGCGGCTGACCGTGGCGTTCAATTACGGCGCCCGCAGTGAGATCGCCCGCGCGGCGCAGGCTCTGGCACGGCAGGTGGCGGCGGGCGAACTGCGGCCCGAGGAGATCACGCCGGAGCGTTTTGCCGACGCGCTCGACACGGCGGGGCTGCCGCCGCTCGACCTCGTGATCCGTACCAGCGGCGAACAGCGCCTGTCGAACTTCCTGCTCTGGCAGGCAGCCTATGCCGAGCTGGTGTTCCTTCCCGTGCTGTGGCCGGACTTCGATCGCGGCTGGCTGGAGCAGGCGCTCCGCGAGTATCGCGGGCGCGAGCGCCGCTTCGGCGGCGTCGATACGGCGGAAAGCTGAGCCGTTGCGGATCGGAGAGGATTTTCTGCCTCGCCTCGCCTCGGCCCTGGTGCTTGGGCCGTTCGTGATGCTGGTGGCCGTGGCCGGCGGCTGGGCTTTCAGTGTGCTGGTCGCGCTTTCGGCCGTGATCGTGCTGTGGGAATGGCTGCGCATGATCGGCGCCAAGCCACGCACGCCGCTGCTGGTGATCGGCGGGGCGACACTGATCACAGCCGTCCTTCTGCTCGCCATCCGCCCGCCGCCCGCCGCTATCGGCATCGTGGTGCTTGGGGCCATTACCGCCGCGCTGGTGGCGCGCTCCGGCCGTGAGCGGCGGACATGGGCGCCGTTCGGCGTCGTCTATGCCGGCGCGCTGGCGCTGCCGACGCTGATCCTGCGCGAGGATGGCAGCTTCGGGCTGGTGAGTCTGGTGTGGCTTCTCGCGGTCGTCTGGTCCACAGACATCGCCGCCTATTTCTGCGGCCGGCTCATCGGCGGTCCCAAGCTCTGGCCGCGCGTCAGCCCCAACAAGACATGGGCCGGCTCACTCGGCGGGGCGGGCTTCGGCATGCTGGCGGGAATGGCGACGCTGTTCCTCGCCGGTGTGGAGACGGCGCTGCTGGCGGCCCCGGTTGCGCTGCTGGCGAGCTTCGCCAGCCAAGGCGGGGACCTGTTCGAATCGGCGATGAAGCGGCGTTTCGGAGTGAAGGATTCGAGCCATCTCATTCCCGGCCATGGCGGCTTGATGGATCGGCTCGACGGCTTCATCGCGGCGGCGGCGCTGGTGCTGGTGATCGGGCTCATACGCGCGCCCGACGCGCCGGCCCGCGGGTTTCTGCTGTGGTAGGCCGGTCTCCGGCTTCCCGCGCCGCCCGGTCGCACGCGGCTGCCGTAATTTCCGGTGTCGTGCCGCATTCTGCCCAAGTTCGCCTTAAACGCTCCTTATGGAACAAGCGGTGCGCCCGTCGGCGTGCCTGTCTGGGAAATCGCTGATGGACTTTCTTGCCTCGATGGGCGGCACTGCAAGCTGGCTGCTCGGCTATGTCGTGCCGTTTCTGTTCGTGCTGACAATCGTCGTGTTCTTTCACGAACTCGGTCATTTCTGGGTGGCGCGGCGGGCCGGGGTGAAGGTGGTGGCGTTCTCTGTCGGCTTCGGCCCGGAGATCGCCGGCTTCAACGACCGCCACGGCACCAGGTGGAAGCTTTCGGCCATCCCGCTTGGCGGCTACGTGAAGTTTCTCGGCGACGAGAACGCGGCGAGCGCTCCCGACCGCGGCGCCATCGCCGGCATGAGCGAGGCGGATCGCCGCGAGAGCTTCTTCCACAAGTCCGTCGGCGCCCGGGCCGCGATCGTCGCCGCGGGGCCGATCGCCAACTTCATCCTGGCTATCGTGATCTTCGCCGGGTTGTTCATGACCGTCGGCCGGCAGGTGACGACGCCGCAGGTCGACGCGGTGCAGGCCGGGAGCGCCGCCGAGCGCGCCGGCTTCCAGCCCAGCGATCTCATCCTGACCATCAACGGCGCGAAGATCGATTCGTTCGGCGACATGCAGCGCGTCGTCAGCGCCAATGCAGGCGAGCCGCTCGCCATCGAGGTCGAGCGCGGCGGCCTGCGACTCACCCTGGAGGCGACGCCGGACCTTCGCGAGGTCACCGACACCTTCGGCAATGTCCATCGCATCGGGGTGCTCGGCATCTCGCGCGACACCGGGGGAGGGCAGGTCCGCACCGAGCGATTCGGCCCGATCGAGGCGGTGAGCCAGGCGACGGTGGAGGTGTGGTTCATCGTCGACCGCACCTTCAGCTATCTCGGCGGCGTGGTGACGGGGCGCGAGCGTGCAGATCAGCTCGGCGGGCCGATCCGCATCGCCCAGGTGTCCGGGCAGGTCGCCACCTTCGGCATCGCGGCGCTGCTGCAGCTGGCCGCCGTGCTGTCGGTGTCGATCGGACTTCTTAACCTCTTTCCTGTACCGCTACTGGATGGCGGACACCTGCTCTTCTACGGTATCGAGGCGCTGCGCGGACGGCCGCTCAGCGAACGGGCCCAGGAGGTCGGCTTCCGCATCGGTTTGGCGCTTGTCCTGATGCTGATGCTGTTTGCAACGTGGAATGATATTCTCAATATATCAAAATCTTGACGAGGATTCGGGGCGGCGTTGCCAAGCGGCCACGCCGCCCTGGAAAAGGCACTGAAAGCGGCAGCTTCGGTTTGCAGGCTCTGGAAAAGTCTGTATCAAACGGAGTGCAGGGTGAGGAGTGTCGCCGGTGCGCGCCTTCGGGTGCGTCGGCGGTCGTCTCCCAGAACAACGGTAAGGTTGCGCACCAAATGGCTCGTTCCCGGTTCGTGAGTAGATTGGCCTCGGCAGTCGGCTTCGCCCTTCTTGTGGCGGTCGGCGGTGTTTCCGGTGCCGTCATGGCGCCCGGGGTGGCCATGGCTCAGTCGGCGAATTCGATTGTCGTCGAGGGGAATCAGCGCGTTGATGCCGACACCATCCGCTCCTATTTCCAGACCTCGCCCGGCCAGTCGCTGACGCCCGCCAGGATCGACGAGGCGCTGAAGTCGCTCTACGCCACCGGTCTGTTCTCCGATGTCACCATCAGCAACCGCGGTGGGCGGATGGTCGTGACGGTCGTCGAGAATCAGGTGATCAACCGCGTCGCCTTCGAGGGGAACAAGAAGGTCAAGGACGACCAGCTGGCTCTCGAAGTGCAGTCCAAGGCGCGCAGCCCGCTGTCGAAGACTACGGTGCAGGCCGACACGCAGCGTATCATCGATGTCTATCACCGCGCCGGCCGCTACGACGTCCGGGTCGAGCCGAAGATCATCGAGCGCGGCCAGGGTCGCGTCGATCTCGTGTTCGAGATCACCGAAGGCGACAAGCTGGGTGTGGCCGAGATCAAGTTCGTCGGCAACAAGGCCTATTCGGCCTACAAGCTGAAGGACGAGATCACCACCACCGAGACCAACTGGCTCTCCTGGCTCAAGAACACCGATATTTACGACGTCGACCGCATCAACACCGACCAGGAACTGTTGCGCCGCTTCTACCTGAAGCACGGCTATGCCGACTTCCGCATCATCTCGGTGACGGCTGATCTCGACCGCCAGCGCGACGGCTTCATCCTCACCTACGTGATCGAGGAAGGTCCGCAGTACCGCGTCGGCACCGTAGATGTCGTGTCCGGCATCAAGGACGTCGACATCAAGGATCTGCGCTCCGCCCTGCGTGTGGCCCCCGGTCAGGTCTACAATGCCGAGCTGGTCGAGAAGTCGGTCGAGAACGCGACGATCGAAGTCTCCAAGGCGGGCTATGCCTTCGCCCAGGTGCGTCCGCGCGGCGACCGCAATGTCGAGACCCGCACCATCTCGCTGGTGTTCGCGGTCGAGGAAGGCCCGCGCGTTTATGTCGAGCGCATCGAAATCCGTGGCAACACCCGTACCCGTGACTGGGTTATCCGCCGCGAGTTCGATTTCGCCGAAGGCGATGCCTATAACCGTGTCCTCGTCGACCGTGCCGAGCGCCGTCTGCGCAATCTCGGCTACTTCAAGGACGTGAAGATCACCAACGAGCCCGGCACCGCACCTGACCGCATCATCCTCGTGGTGACGGTCGAGGATCAGCCGACCGGCGAGTTCTCCGTCTCGGGCGGTTACTCCACCACCGACGGCTTCATCGGCGAAGTGGCGATCTCGGAGAAGAACTTCCTCGGTCGCGGTCAGTATGTCCGTCTTGCCGGCCAGCTCGGTGAGAATGTGCAGGGCGCCGATTTCAGCTTCACCGAGCCCTACTTCCTCGACTACCGCATGGCGGCCGGCTTCGACCTGTTCTGGAAGACCACCAGCGCCACCAGCTACAGCCAGTACGACACCGAGACGATGGGTGGCACGCTACGCGTCGCCCTGCCGCTGACGGACGAGCTGACCCTCGGCCTGCGCTACATGCTGTCGCAAAAGGAAATCTCGGTCAGCCTGGAAGACGAGTTCTACAACGACGTGTCCTGGGCGCTGCTGGAGATCAACAACGAGTCGATCCTGACCTCGGCCGTTGGCTACACGCTCTCCTACAACATGCTGGACAACAACAAGAACCCGTCCAACGGCTACCTCATCGAACTGAAGCAGGACTTCGCGGGTCTCGGCGGCGATACGCAGTATATCCGCACCACCTTCGACGCCCGCTACTACATGCCGGTGGTCGGCGACGCGGTGCTGCTGCTGCGCGGCCAGGCGGGCAACGTTGCTTCCTGGGGCAGCGAGGATCTGCGGATCACCGACAACTTCTTCAAGGGGCCCGATCTCGTCCGCGGCTTCGCGCCGAACGGCATCGGTCCGCGCGATCTGGCGTCCGGCTATTACGGTCAGGACATGGACGCGCTCGGCGGCACGATGTTCTGGGGCGCGACGGCGGAAGTGCAGTTCCCGCTGTCCTTCCTGCCCAAGGATTTCGGCCTGAAGTTTGCCGTCTTCGCCGATGCTGGTTCGCTGTGGGACTATCAGGGCAACTCGATCTTCCCGAACATTCCGGGTTGGGAAGAGAACCTGGTCGACTGCAACACCTTCGCCGGTTCCTCGACCAAGGGCCTCGCCAATGTCTGCGTGGCGGACAGCGACAGCATCCGTTCCTCGGTCGGCGTCAGTCTGATCTGGGCCTCGCCCTTCGGTCCGTTGCGCTTCGACTATGCCTGGGCGCTGACCAAGGAATGGTATGACGAGGTTCAGGAGTTCCGCTTCAGCGGCGGCACCAGCTTCTGATACACTCCACCCCATGAGTTGCACGGCGGTCCGGTCATCCGGGCCGCTTGTGCGTTTGGGAAACCGCACGACGGTCGACAGGCGGCAATGAACGATCCCTTCTTCCACCCGGCCCCGGCAGCTCTCACGCTGGCCGAGATCGCCGCGCTGGCCGGCGCGGCGCCCGCCGTGCCTACGGCAGGACTGGCGGCAGTGCGGATTTCCGGTGTGGCCTCCCTCGACGGCGCCGGGCCTGCCGATCTCGCCTTCATGGACGGTGCCCAGCATGTGCCGGCGCTGCGCGATACCCGCGCCGGCGCCTGCCTCGTCACCGAACGCTTCGCCGAGCATGTGCCGCCGGGCACGGTGGCGCTGCGCGTGGCCAAGCCGCACGCCGCCTTCGTCGCCGTCGCCCGCCAACTCTATGCCGCCAGCCTGCAGCCGGGTTCGATGTTCGGCCAGTCCGGTGTCGCTGCGGGCGCGATGGTTCATCCCCAGGCACGGCTTGAGGCCGAGGTAACGGTCGATCCCGGCGCGGTGATCGGCGCGGGGGCAGAGATCGGCGGGGGCACGGTAATTGCTGCCGGCGCGGTGATCGGGCAGGGCGTGCGCATAGGCCGCCACTGTTCCGTCGGCGCCGGTGCCACGCTCCAGCATGCGTTGCTCGGAGACCGCGTCATCGTCCATCCCGGCGCGCGGATCGGTCAGGACGGCTTCGGCTATGTCGGCGGTGCCAAGGGGCACGCGAAAATCCCGCAGATCGCCCGCGTCATCCTCCAGGATGACGTCGAGATCGGCGCCGCCACCACCATCGACCGTGGCGGCCTGCGCGACACGGTGATCGGCGAAGGTACGAAGATCGACAATCTCGTGCAGATCGCGCACAACGTGGTCGTCGGCCGGCACTGCATCATTGTCTCACAGGCCGGCATTGCCGGAAGCGCGACGCTCGGAGATTTCGTGATGCTGGGCGGGCAGGTCGGGGTCATCGGCCATGTCCATATCGGGGACGGCGCGCGTATCGCCGCCTCAAGCAATGTGAAGGACAACGTGCCGCCGGGCGTCGAATGGGGAGGCTCCCCCGCCAAGCCGATGCGCGACTGGTTCCGCGAGGTGATGGCGGTTCAGCGCCTGGGGCGCGGCGAAAGCGGCGGCCGGCGTGGCGAACAACAGGGGCACTGAAAGAATGGACGTGCAGGTCGAAGCCGCAGCCGAGACGACGGCGCTGGGCACTGCGGACATCAAGCGAATCCTGGCGGTTCTGCCGCACCGCTACCCCTTCCTTCTGGTCGACCGGATCGTCGGGATCGAGGGCGACAGGAAAGCGGTCGGCATCAAGAACGTCTCGGCCAACGAGCCGCATTTCCAGGGCCATTTCCCGGACAATCCGGTCATGCCCGGCGTGCTCATCCTGGAGGGCATGGCGCAGACCGCCGGTGCTATCTGTCTCCTCGACCGACCCGAGGATGGCGCACCGTCCCTTGTCTATTTCATGACCATCGACAAGGCAAAGTTCCGCAAGCCGGTACTGCCCGGCGACGTGCTCGAATATCATATGACGCAGATGTCCAAGCGGCGGAACATGTGGTGGTTCCGTGGCGAGGCGAAGGTCGACGGTCAGGTCGTCGCCGAGGCCGAAGTGGGCGCGATGATCGCCCGCGAGGCACGTAAATGAGCGCTTCCGAGGCGAGGATCGACCCGTTGGCGCGCGTGGAAGCGGGTGCCGTTCTGGGGGCCGGCGTGGAGGTCGGTCCATTCTGCACCGTGGGGCCCAACGTGGTGCTGCGCGACGGCGTCAAGCTCGTCTCGCATGTCGCCGTCGCCGGCCACACCACGCTCGGCGAGGGAACGACGGTCTATCCGTTCGCCGCGCTCGGCACGCCCCCGCAGTCGCTGGGCTACAAGGGGGAGCCCAGCCGGCTGGTCGTCGGTCGCGACTGCATCATCCGCGAGCACGTGACCATGAACGCCGGCACGGCTGGCGGCCACATGGAAACGGTGGTCGGCGACAATTGCTTCTTCATGGTCAACGCCCATGTCGCCCATGACTGCGTCGTCGGCAATCATGTGATCTTCGCCAATAATGCGACGCTCGCCGGCCACGTCACCGTCGGCGACAACGTCTTCCTTGGCGGCCTGTCGGCGGTCCACCAGTTCGTGCGCATCGGCGACAATGCGATCGTCGGCGGTCTGTGCGGATTGCAGCACGACCTCATTCCCTTCGGCGC
>JAEYTJ010000321.1 GCA_023434095.1 Pseudomonadota bacterium
CCTGAAGGCCGAGCCCCTCGATCACCTGGCGCGCCATCCGCACCTGATCGGCGCTGGACGTGGCGAGCTTGCCCTTGCCGGCCCACAGCGAATCCTCCAGCCCGACGCGGATATTGCCGCCCATCGCCGCCGACTGGGTGGCAATGCGCAGCTGGCTTGCCCCCGCGCCCAGCACCGACCAGCGGTAATCCGCGCCGAACAGCCGGTCGGCGGTGCGCTTCATGTGCATCACGTCTTCCGGATGCGTGCCGATGCCGCCGAGCAGCCCGAACACCGACTGGACGAAGAACGGCGCCTTGACGAGCCCGCGCTCGGCGAAATGGGCGAGGTTGTAGAGATGGGCGATGTCGTAGCACTCGAACTCGAAGCGCGTGCCGTTGCCGTAGCAGGTGTCGAGTATGTACTCGATGTCCTTGAAGGAATTGCGGAAAACGAGGTCCTTGGTGGCTTCGAGATGCGGCTTCTCCCAGTCGAACTTGAAGCTGTCGTACTTCTGCACGAGGTGGTACAGGCCGAAATTGATCGAGCCCATATTCAGCGAGGCGACTTCCGGCTGGAAGGTCGCGGCCGGCAGCACGCGCTCTTCCACCTTCATGTAGGGACTGCCGCCGGAAGTGATGTTGATCACCGCATTCGTGCCCTGCTTCACCTGCGGCAGGAATCGGGCGAAGGCTTCCGGCGTCTGGTCCGGCCGGCCGTTTTCCGGGTTGCGCGCGTGCAGGTGCAGGATCGCGGCGCCCGCCTCCGCCGCGCCGATGGCGTCGGCGGTGATCTGTTCCGGCGTGATCGGCAGATAGGGCGACATGGTCGGCGTGTGGATCGCCCCGGTGCAGGCACAGGTGATGATGACCTTGCCGGTGGGAACGGAGGGGGCGGTGGACGTCGTGGACATGGATTGTTTCCTGAAAGGAGGGATCAGCGGCCGATCTCGCGGTCGGCCCGCCGCTTCTGGGCGATGAGCGCCATCAGCCGGCGGTCGCGCCAGCGCTGGCGGGCGGGAAGCTGCGCGGCGGGCACGGCGGCGCGGCGTTCCGCTTCGACCCCGCCGGCCCCGACGGCGGCCCAGTCCACCCGCTCGCGCATGCCCTGGAACAGGCCGGCATACATGGGCTGGTAGCGGGCGATGTAGTCGGCAATGCCGCCCGGCGCGTTGAGGTCGATGGTCTCGAACGGACCGATGAAACTCCAGCGCAGCGCCAGCCCGTCGGCAATGCCGCGATCGACATCGGCGGCGCTGGCATAGCCGCCGGCGACGAGGCGGAACGCCTCCTCCATCAGCGCGCCCTGCATGCGGTTCATGATGAAACCGTCGATCTCCTTCTCCATCCGCAACGGCACCTGGCCGGCAGCGGCGAGGAAGGCGACGGCGCGCTCCAGCACCGCCGGATCGGTCCAGCGCGAAGGCACCACTTCCACCGCCGGCACCAGATAGGGCGGGTTGATCGGGTGGGCGACGACCCCGCGCGCCCGGCCGGGCACGTTCTCGAAGATGGCGGAGGGCAGCAGCGCCGAACTGGACGAGGCCAGCACCGCATCCGCCGGCGCCAGCCGGTCGATCTCGGCGAAGGTCGCGCGCTTATCCTCGATCTTCTCCGGCCCGCATTCCTGCACCCAGCGGACGCCGTCGAGCGCCTCGGCGAGGTTGGCGCAGGGGGTGAGCGCGCCGACGATCTCGTCCACGCTCCGCCCGTTCAGCAGGTCGTTGCGCGCGAGGTCCTCGCCCACTGAGCGCACATAGGCGAGCGCGGCTTCCGCCGCCCCCGCCGCCGGGTCCCACAGCCGCACCTCATGCCCGGCGCGGGCGAAGGTGATGGCCCAGGCGCGGCCGATCAGGCCGGCCCCGACAATGGCGACGCGCGAGGGGGCACCCATCACAGCGTCTCCACATTGCCGTCGACATTGAACGACATGGCCGAGAGGTTGCGGCCGGCATCCGAGAGCAGGAAGGCGACGGAGGACGCCACATCCTCCATTGTCACCATTCGGCGCAGCGAGATCTTGTCGAGATAGCGCGCCTCCATGTCCTCGTAGCTCACGCCGACCTGCGCGGCGCGGTCGCGGATCACCCCTTCCATGCGCGGCCCGGCGACAATGCCGGGGAGGATGGCGTTGACGCGGATATTGTGCGGCCCCAGCTCCTTGGCGAGCGACTGGGTGAGGCCGATCACCCCCCATTTCGCCGCCGCATAGGGGGTGCGGTAGGCATAGCCGTGGCGGCCCGCCGCCGATGACATGTTGACCACCGCCCCGCCGCCCGCGCGCTTGATGTGCGGCACCGCCTGCCGGGCGCAGAGGAACTGGCCGGTGAGGCCGATATCGAGGCAGCGCCGCCACTCGGCGGGGACGATGTCCTCCACCGCGCCGGTGGGGCCGGCGATGCCGGCATTGTTGATCAGCGCGTCGAGCCCGCCCAGCGCGCCGAGGGCGGTGGCGAAGAACGCCTCCACCTGCGCCTCGTCCGACACGTCGGCCTTCATCACCGTGGTGCCCGGAAGCTCTGACGCCGCGGCGGCCAGCGCGTCGTCGGCGACGTCGCACAGAGCGAGGCGGCAGCCCTGCGCATGCAGCAGGCGGGCGATGGCGAGGCCTATGCCGCCGGCGCCGGCGGTGACGACGACGCGCTGCCCTTCGAGGCCGCCGGCAAAAGATGTGGGGGACATGGCTCAGTTCCTCTTTTCGCGAAGGGCGATGACGGCGGCGAGCACGACGCAGCCGAACAGGATGGCGCGGAAGGCATAGGGAAGCGTCGTGCCGGCGAGCAGCGTCTGCAGCGCGGTCAGCAGCAGCGCGCCGCCGACCATGCCGAGGAAATGCCCGCGCCCGCCGGTGATGAGGGCGCCGCCCACCACCACGATGGCGATGGAAGGCAGCAGATAGTCGTCGCCCATGCCCAGACTCGCCTGGCCGGAAAAGCCGGTGAGGAGGATGCCGACCAGCGCCGCGCACAGCGCCGAGAGCACATAGACGCCGATCACCACCCGCCCGGTGCGCACCCCGGCCAGCCGCGCCGCTTCCATCGAATTGCCGATGGCATAGACCCGCCGCCCGAAGGCGGTGCGCCCGAGAAGCAGCGTGCCGCCGAGCACGAACAGCGCCAGCAGGCCGAGCACGGGGGTGAGGCCGGCGATCTTGCCGGTCATCAGCCAGCGCAAAGCGGGCGAGGCGAAGCCGGCCGGCGTGCCGCCGGAATAGAGCAGGGCGAGGCCCTGCAGGATGCCGTTCGCCGCCAGCGTCACCACGATGGGCGAGAGGCCGAGCGCCACCACGCCGAGGCCGTTCAGCAGGCCGATCAGCGCCGCAACGGCGAACACCATGGGCAGGGCGTAGAGCAGGGCGGCGTCGGAGCCCTGCACCAGCCCGGCCAGCAATATGCCGGAAAGGCCGATGGTCCACGGCACGGAGAGGTCGAGCCCGCCGGTGAGGATCACCGCCCCCTGGCCGAGGGCAAGGATGACCAGGAAGGTGGAAAGCACGAGGAGGGCGTTCCAGAACCCCCAATTGGCCAGGGTGTTGCCGAGCACGAACTGGGTCGCGATCAGCACCAGTGCGAGGCAGACATAGGCGGGCAGGGCGAAGCGCAGCTCGCGGCCATGGCGTTGCAGGAAGGTCGGCGTCGCGGCGCGTGCCGGCGTCGCCGCGCCGGTGACGAAGGCGAGGCGCCGGTCGCCGGTGGGGCGCTGGCCCACATGGGTGCCGGCGCGCCGGGCGGCGATCGCGCCACCGAGCCGCCGCAACTGGTCGCTCAGTACGGAATCGCGGCTCAGTGAGCCGATCAGCACGGCGGCGAGCAGCACGCCGCCTTCGGCGATGGTGGCGAAATAGGCGGAGACGTTCAG
>JAEYTJ010000041.1 GCA_023434095.1 Pseudomonadota bacterium
ACACAGCTTCTTCTGCATAGACGGGCACACCTGCGGCAACCCGGTGCGGCTGGTAGCCGGCGGCGGGCCGAACCTCGTCGGCGACACCATGATCGAGAAGCGCGCGCATTTCCTGCGCGAGTTAGAATGGATCCCCACCGGGCTGATGTTCGAGCCGCGCGGCCACGACATGATGTCCGGCTCGATCCTCTACCCGCCGACCCGGCCGGATTGCGATGTCGCCATCCTGTTCATCGAGACCTCGGGCTGCCTGCCCATGTGTGGCCACGGCACTATCGGCACGGTGACGATGGCGATCGAGCACGGGCTGGTGACGCCGAAGACACCGGGCGTCTTGATGCTCGACACCCCCGCCGGCGTGGTGAAGGCGGAATACCGTCAGGTCGGGCAATATGTGGAAGAGGTGCGCATCACCAACGTGCCGGCCTTCCTCTATGCGCGCGGGCTCACCGCCGAATGCCCGGGCCTCGGCGAGGTGACGGTCGATGTCGCCTATGGCGGCAATTTCTACGCCATCGTCGAGCCGCAGGCGGCGTTCGCCGACATGGCCGACTTCACCGCCGGCGAACTGGTGGGCATGAGTCCGGCGCTGCGCCGGGCGCTGAACGAGAAGTACGAGTTCATCCACCCGGAAAAGCCGGAAATCCGTGGCCTGTCGCACATCCTCTGGACCGGCATCGCCCGGCACCCGGAAGCCCATGCGCGCAACGCGGTGTTCTATGGCGAAAAGGCGATCGACCGCTCGCCCTGCGGCACCGGCACCTCTTCCCGCATGGCGCACCTCGCCGCGCTCGGCAAGCTGAAGGTGGGCGACGATTTCGTGCATGAGAGCATCATCGGCTCGCTGTTCAAGGGCCGGGTCGAAGCGGCGGTGAAGGTGGGGGAGCGCGACGCGATCATCCCCTCTATCGGCGGCTGGGCGCGCATGACCGGCTACAACACCATTTTCATCGACGACCGCGACCCCTTCGCCCACGGCTTCGTGGTGGTGTGAGGCTTTGTTCCTTCGGCGCACCGTCATCCTGAGGTGCGAGCGAAGCGAGCCTCGAAGGATCGTCGAGCAGGGCGTCCCCCCTGCCTGAGCATCCTTCGAGGCCCGGCCTGCGGCCGGGCACCTCAGGATGACGGCGTTCGTAAATTCCGCGTGGGGAGCGAAAGGGCAACATATGAAGATCACCGGCATCAAGGCCTACAAGGTCGGGCTCCCGCTGCGGGAAGGCCGCTACAACTGGTCGAACGGCAATTTCATCGAGGTGTTCGATTCCACCGTGGTTGCGGTGGAGACCGATGCCGGCATTACCGGCTATGCCGAATGCTGCCCGCTCGGCTCGGCCTACCTTCCCGCCTATGCCCATGGCGTGCGCGCCGGGCTGGAGGAGATCGGCCCGAAGGTGATCGGCCTCGACCCCACCGATCTCAACGTGCTGAACCGGCACATGGACGCGGTGCTACGAGGCCACCCCTATGTGAAGGCGCCGATCGACATTGCCTGCTGGGACATTCTCGGCAAGGTGGCCGGCCTGCCGGTCTACAAGCTGCTGGGCGGCGCGGCGCAGGAAAAGGTCGCGCTCTACCGCGCCATCTCGCAGGAGGCGCCCGAGGCGATGGCGAAGAAGATCGCCGGCTACAAGGCCGAGGGCTACACCAAGTTCCAGCTCAAAGTCGGCGGCGACGCCGATCAGGACATCGACCGCATCCGCGCCACGCGCGAGATCCTCGACGCCTCGGACATTCTGGTCGCCGACGCCAATACCGGCTGGACCCGGGCGGAAGCGGCCCGCATCTGCGCCGAGGTGGCGGACCTCGACGTCTATATCGAGCAGCCCTGCCCGACCTATGAGGAGTGCCTGTCGGTGCGCGCCCGGACGGCGCGGCCCTTCGTGCTCGACGAGGTGATCGACGGCGTCGGCACGCTGATGAAGGGGCTGGCGGATGATGCGATGGACATCATCAACCTGAAGATTTCCAAGGTGGGCGGGCTGACCAAGGCGCGGTTGATGCGCGACATCTGCGTCGCCTCCGGCACGCCGATGACCATCGAGGACACCTGGGGCGGCGACATCGTCACCGCCACCATCGCCCATCTCGCCCGCTCGACGCCGGAGGAGTTCACCTTTTCCGCCACCGACTTCAACAGCTACGGCACGGTGGACATCGCCAGCGGCGCGCCCAAGCGCGAGAACGGCTTCATGACCGCCGCCGACGCGCCGGGGCTCGGCATCACGCCGCTGTTCGATGTGCTCGGCGATCCCGTGGTGGCGATCGGCTGAGAGCAGCGCCCCCAACTCCCGCCGCGCACCGTCATCCTGAGGTGCGAGCGGAGCGAGCCTCGAAGGATGCTCTCTCACGAACATCCTTCGAGGCCCGGCCCAGGGCCGGGCACCTCAGGATGACGTTGCTCTCTTCACGCGAGGCCACCATGCGCAGCTCCAAGATCATTCACATCGTCGGCTGCCATGCCGAGGGCGAGGTCGGCGACATCATCGTCGGCGGCGTCGCGCCCCCTCCCGGCGACACGGTGTGGGCGCAGTCGCGCTTCCTCGCCTCCGACAACACGCTGCGCAATTTCGTGCTGCAGGAGCCGCGTGGCGGGGTGTTCCGCCATGTGAACCTCCTGGTGCCACCGAAGGACCCGAAGGCGGCGGCCGCCTTCATCATCATGGAGCCGGAGGACACCCCGCCCATGTCCGGTTCCAACTCGATCTGCGTGTCGACCGTGCTGCTCGACAGCGGCATCGTGCCGATGACCGAGCCGGAGACGCACATGGTGCTGGAGGCGCCGGGCGGGCTGATCGAGGTCACCGCCTATTGCCGCAATGGCAAGGCCGAGCGGATCAAGGTGCGCAACCACCCCTCCTTCGCGGACAAGCTCGACGCCAAATTGGAAGTGGAAGGGCTCGGCACGCTGACCGTCGACACCGCCTATGGCGGCGACAGCTTCGTCATCGTCGACGCCCATGCGCTGGGCTTTTCCATCCGCCCGGACGAAGCGAAGGACCTCGCCGACACCGGCATGCGCATCGTCAAGGCGGCGAACCGCCAGCTTGGCTTCAAGCACCCCGAGAACGCCGACTGGAACCACATTTCCTTCTGCCAGTTCGCCGCGCCCGTGGTGGAGGTGGACGGGGTGAAGTCCGGCGCCAATGCGGTCGCCATCCGCCCGGGCAAGATCGACCGCTCGCCCACCGGCACCGGCTGTTCGGCGCGCATGGCGGTGCTGCACGCCAAGGGCCAGTTGAAGGTCGGCGAGACCTTCATCGGCCGCTCGATCATCGATTCCCGCTTCGAATGCCGGATCGAGGGCGAAACGACGCTGGGCGGGCGACCGGCGATCCTGCCCTCGATCATGGGCCGGGCCTGGGTG
>JAEYTJ010000093.1 GCA_023434095.1 Pseudomonadota bacterium
CCACAGCTCCACCTGCAGCGCCAGCCCGGCGTCGCGCGCCAGCCGCTCCTCGCAGCGGCGCATCTCGTCGGCATCGAGCAGGCCGAGCACATATTCGCTCGCCAGCCGCTCCCGTTCGTCGGCGCTCATGTCATGCACTCCCGCAGGGTGAGCAGGCTGCGGCGTATCCACGCCTTGGCGGTCCCCAGCGGCACGCCGAGCCGGCCGGCGAGTTCGCCATGGGTGAGGCCGCGCATATAGGCGAGCAGGATCGCCCGGCGCCGCAGCGGCTCCAGCCGGTCGAGGCAGCGCCGCAGCGCGCTGGTCTCGGACAGCGCCATGACAAGCGCCTCGGCGTCCGCCGCCTCGCTGGCCGGCTCGATCGCCTCGAAATCGCCGACCAGTTCCATCCGCCCTTCGCCGCGCAGGGCATTGAGCGCGGTATTGCGCAGAATGGCGAAGGCCCAGGAGGTCGCCTTGCCCCGCGCGGGATCGAAGCTGTCCGCCTTTTCCCAGATGCGCAGAAAGGTGTCGTGCACCACCTCGTCGGCGAGATCGCGCCGGCGCAGCATGCGCAGCGCCACGCCGGTCATGCCGGGCGCAAGCCGGTCATAGAGCCGGCGCAGCCCGGCGCGGTCGCCGCGCGCGCATCCATGCAGGGCGTCCGCCAGATCCTCATCGGCGGCGGCAAGGGGTGGCAGGGTCGTCATCGGGCGGCTCCCGCAAGGTAAGGCTTGATACTCCTACGGTGTAAGTTCGGTTTTGGATGCAGCGTCCCGCAATTTTTCTGCTGTCCGGTGCATCCGCCGAGGTTTCCCGCGTGTAGCCGCTTCGTCCAGCCGACACGGGTTCGGCGCGAAACGGAGTACGCCACTATGAAAAGCTCGATGATCGCCCTCGCCGTCACCGGCCTCGCTTTCGCCGCCACCGGCGCACAGGCCCAGTCCGTCGCCGCGCTGCTCGACGGCAACAGGATCGCCATCGTCGACGTCAAGGCCGCCAAGGCCGGCGCGCCGGTGAAGGTCGCCGGCGAAGGCCGGCTGGTGGGCATCGATGTCCGCCCCGCCGACGGGATGCTCTACGGCCTGTTCGCCGACGGAACCGTGGTGACCATCGACCCCGCGAGCGGCAAGGCGACGGAAAAGTCGAAGCTCTCCACCATGCTGCCGGCCGGCTCCATGGCCACCGTCGACTTTAACCCGGTGGCCGACCGGCTGCGGGTCATCGGCAGCGACGGCACCAATCTCCGCGCCAATGTCGACGACGGCAAGGTGACGACCGACGGCGCGCTGAACTATGCCGCGGGCGACATGCACAAGGGCAAGGCCTCGAAGGTCGTCGCCGGCGCCTACACCAATTCGGTGAAGGGCGCGAAGGAGACCGCGCTCTACGACATCGACGCCGCCGCCGGCACGCTGGTGAAGCAGGCACCGCCCAATGACGGCGTGCTCAACACCGTCGGCCCGCTCGGGGTGAGCGGCGACGGCTTCGCCTTCGACATCGTCACCACGGCCGCCGGAGCGAATGAGGGCTGGCTGATGGTGGGCGGCACGCTGTACGCCGTCGACCTCGCCACCGGCAAGGCGAAGGAAGCGGCCAAGATCACCGGGGTGGAAGGCAAGGTGCACGACATCGCCATTCTGCCCGCCATGTGAGCCCTCCGGGCCCTGCGACGACACGGAAAGACGGCGCGGCGACGCGCCGTCTTTTTTGCGACGGCGCGGGAATGTCGCGTCCAGCAAATTGTCTGTCGCGTCGGTGAAAGTCGTCGGCGCGCTTCCGTCGAACAATTCCAGACGACAAGCGGGCCCGGGACCCGCGCGAGGGAGAACAGACGATGCTCGATTCCACCGCCACCCCGCTGAAGGCACTGCTGCGCCGCCGCAAGCCGGGCTACAGCCTGGAAGCGCCGTTCTACACCAGCCCCGAGATCTTCGCGGCGGATCTCGACGTCATCTTCGGCCATCACTGGCTGTTCGTCGGCGTCGACCCCGACATCCCGGAGCCGGGCGACGCCATGACGCTCGACATCGGCACGACCAAGATCTTCCTGGTGCGCGACGACGACGGCGAGGTGCGCGCCTTCCACAATGTGTGCCGCCACCGCGGCGCGCCGATCGTGCACGACTACAAGACCACGGTCGGCAACCTCGTCTGTCGCTACCATTCCTGGACCTACGGCCTCGACGGCAAGCTGCTCGCCGCCTCGCATATGGGCGAGGGCTTCGACGCCTCCTGCCTCGGCCTGAAGCCCGTGCATGTGCGCTCGCTGGAAGGGCTGCTCTTCATCTGCCTCGCGGACGAGCCCCCGGCGGACTTCGAGGTGATGGCGGCGAAGATGGCGCCCTATCTCGCCCCGCACGACCTGAAGAACGCCAAGGTCGCCTTCGAGAAGGACATCATCGAGCCCGGCAACTGGAAGCTCACCATGGAGAACAACCGCGAGTGCTATCACTGCGCGGGCAACCATCCCGAGCTGACCGTGCCGCTCTTCGCCTATGGCTTCGGCTTCGCCCCGGAAGAACTGGACGAGCACGAGCGCAAGGAGGCCGAGGACTACGACAAGCTGCTCAAGTCGAGCCATCGCGAATGGGAAAGCTGCGGCTTCCCCTCGACGCTGATGGAGCACCTCGACGACATGGCGACCGGCTTCCGCACCGAGCGCCTGCCGCTGGCGGGTTCGGGCGAAAGTCACACCCACAGTACGGAAGCCGCGTGCAAGAAGCTGCTCGGCAAGATCAACGACCCCAAGCACGGCGCGCTGCATTTCTGGACCCAGCCCAATAGCTGGCACCACTTCATGTCCGACCACGCCGTGGTGTTCTCGGTGCTGCCGCTCGACGCCGAGCGCTCGCTGCTGCGCACCAAGTGGCTGGTGCACAAGGACGCGGTGGAAGGTGTCGACTACACGATCGAGAACCTCACCGGCGTGTGGGACGCCACCAACGACCAGGATTCGGAACTGGTCGGCTATTGCCAGGACGGCGCCCGCAGCCCGGCCTACGAGCCCGGCCCCTATTCGCCGCACACCGAGATGCTCGTGGACAAGTTCTGCAACTGGTACGTCAACCGGATGAGCGAACATCTGGGACGGTGAGGCGGCGGCCCTTCCGCAGCCTGACGCCGTCATCCCCGGGTGACGGAAACCGTCATCCCGGCCGAGCGAAGCGAGAGCCGGGATCGCTCGCCCTTCTTCCGGCGATCCCGGATCGGCCCTGCGGGCCGTCCGGGAAGGCGGGGCGCCCGAAGGGATCGACCGGAAAGGCCGTCATCCTGAGGTGCGAGCGCAGCGAGCCTCGAAGGATGCTGACGCAAAGACGACCATCCTTCGAGGCCCGGCGCTGCCGGGCACCTCAGGATGACGTTGTACGTGAAACGATGAACCCATCAGGCACCGACCCCATGCAGCCCGCCTCCCCCACGCTGTCGCCCGAACCCGCCGCGCCGCGCCTCGGCCCCTCCCTGCCGGCATGGAACCCGGAGGCGGACGACGCCCTCACCGTGCTCGCCATCCGCGAGGAGACGGCGGATGTGAAGACCTTCGTGCTGGCGCCCAAGGACCCGTGCCTGTTCCACTACCAGCCCGGCCAGTTCCTCACGCTGGAGCTGGAGATCGGCGGCGAGACCACCAACCGCTGCTACACCATCGCCTCCGCCCCCACCCGCCCGCACAGCCTCGCCATCACGGTGAAGCGCGTGCCCGGCGGGCCGGTGTCGAACTGGCTGCACGACCATGTGCGCGTCGGCTCCACGCTGCGCGCGGTCGGGCCGATGGGGGAGTTCTCCTGCTTCATCGAGGGCAAGTCCGCGCCGGCGCCGAAATACCTGTTCCTCTCCGGCGGCAGCGGCATCACACCGCTCATGTCGATGGCCCGCACCTTCCACGATCTCGCCGTGGCGCGCGACATCGTCTTCGTCCACGCCGCCCGCGCGCCGGCCGACATCATCTTCCGCGACGAGCTGGAACTGATGGCGCGCAACCAGCCGGGCGTGTTCCGCTTCGCCCCGATCTGCGAGGCCGACAGCCCGCGCGCGCCGTGGCACGGCCTGCGCGGCCGGGTGAGCCTTGGCGTGCTCGAACATGTCGCACCCGATTTTCGCGAGCGCGAAATCTTCGTCTGCGGCCCGGCGCCGTTCATGAAGGCGGTGCGCGAGCTCCTGAAGGGCGCGGGCTTCGACATGGCCCGCCACCATGAGGAGAGCTTCGACTTCGCGGAGCTGGCCAAGGCCGAGCCGGAGGTGGCGGCGGAGGTGGTCGCGGCGGAACTGCTGCAGGCGGTGCCGGAGGCGCTGGAAGTTCCGGTCGTCACCTACACGGTGGAATTCGCCAAGCAGAAGCGCACCATCGAGTGCCGCTCCGACATGTTCGTGCTCGACGCCGCCCGACGCGCCGGGGTGCGCCTCCCCTCCTCCTGCTCGAAGGGGCTGTGCGGCACCTGCAAGTCGAAGCTGATCGACGGCACGGTCGACATGAAGCATGGCGGCGGCATCCGCCAGCGCGAGATCGACGCCGGCATGGCGTTGCTCTGCTGCTCCAAGCCGACCAGCAATCTGGTGGTCGACCGCTGAGCGGACGCAGCAACGTCATTCTGGCAAAACATCATCCCGTAAGGGCCGCAGGCCCTGTCCGGGATGGTCACGTCATTCCGGGGGCGATCCCGGCGCGTCGCCTTCGGCGCCGTCCGGGAGGACGTTTTTCGGCCGAGCGCGTCAGCGCCAGAGGTCGAGCGCGCCGCTCACCGCCTGCTTCATGCCGTCATAGGCGCGGTTGGTGCCTTCCACGGTGCGGTCGACGATTTCGGTCGCGCTGGGAATGGGCGGCAGGCCGAGGAAGCCTTCCTGCTTCTCCGGCGCGCGCGCGACC
>JAEYTJ010000160.1 GCA_023434095.1 Pseudomonadota bacterium
GTGCCTTGAAATCATCGTCAATCGACGATAGACGATGGCGATGACCGATCCTGCCCCGCTTCCCGACGCCGACGAGGTGCTGGCGCTGCGCCTGCGGGCGCTGGCGCATCCGGCGCGGCTCGCCATCGTCCGCGCGCTGGCGCAGACCGGCCGTTGCCAGTGCGGCGAGATCGTGCGCGGGCTCACCTTGGCGCAGTCCACCGTCTCCCAGCATCTCAAGGTGCTGAAGGAGGCGGGGCTGATCACCGGCACCATCGAGGGGCCGCGCTCCTGCTACTGCCTCGACCGCGTGACGGTGACGGCGCTGGCGGACGAGCTGATGCCGCTGCTCGCCCAGTTGGCGGCGACTCCCGCCGAGACGGGCGAGGCCGGCAACCCTGATCCGCGCGAGGGCGCACTGGCCTGAGCGCGCTTCGTCACCATCTGGACGACGATTGACCCGCTCCGGGCCGCCGCCGCCCGCGTTTGAGAAGAACGGAAATTCGCATGTCCGCAGTCCAGGGCGCCCCCGATGCCGCCCGCCCCGCCAAGGCCTCCGAGATAAATCCGCGCGGCAGCCTTCTGGTCGCGCTGAAGGGGCTGTGGCCCTATCTCTGGCCGGCCGACCGCGCCGACCTGCGCGCGCGCGTCGTCTGGGGCCTGCTGCTGCTGGTCCTCGCCAAGATCGCGACCCTCTCGACGCCCTTCTTCTTCAAATGGGCGACCGACGCGGTGGCGGAGCGCGAAGGCGCGCTGATCTCCACCGACACCATCGCGCTCCTCGTGGCCGGCCCGCTGATGCTGACGCTGGCCTATGGCGGCTCGCGCATCGTGATGGCCGGGCTCACCCAATGGCGCGACGGGCTGTTCGCCAAGGTGGCGATCCACGCCGTGCGGCGCCTCGCGCTGGAGACCTTCCAGCACATGCACGCGCTTTCCCTGCGCTTCCATCTGGAGCGCAAGACCGGCGGCCTGACGCGGGTGCTGGAGCGCTCGCGCGAGGGCATCGAGACCATCGTGCGCATGCTGGTGCTGCATCTCGGCCCCACCATCCTCGAATTCGCGATGGTGATCGGCGTGCTGCTCTGGCAGTTCGACTGGCGCTATGTGGCAGCCACGATCGGCATGATCGTCGGCTACACCCTCTTCACCTTCGTGATGACCGAGTACCGCATGGGCATCCGCGCGGCGATGAACGAGAGCGACACGGAAGCAAACGCCAAGGCGGTCGACAGCCTGCTCAACTACGAGACGGTGAAGTACTTCGGTGCCGAGAAGTGGGAGGCCGAGCGCTATGACCGCTCCATGGCCCGCTACGAGCGTGCCACCGTCACCACGCATACCTCGCTGGCCTGGCTGAACGCCGGGCAGGCGGCCATCTTCACGCTTGGCCTCACCGCCGTGATGGCGCTGTGCGTGCTCGACATCCGCGCCGGGCGGCAGTCGGTCGGCTCCTTCGTCATGGTCAACGCCATGATGATCCAGCTCTACCAGCCGCTGAACTTCCTCGGCATGATCTATCGCGAAATCAAGCAGTCGCTGATCGACATCGAGGCGATGTTCGCCATCCTCGCCCGCTCGCCGGAAATCCGCGACCGGGCCGGCGCGCCGCCGCTGGCGCTGGCGGGCGGCGCGGTGCGCTTCGAGGAGGTGCGATTCTCCTACGATCCGGACCGGGAAATCCTCAAGGGCGTGTCCTTCGAGGTGCCGGCAGGGCGCACGGTGGCCATCGTCGGGCCCTCGGGGGCGGGGAAGTCGACCATTTCGCGCCTACTCTACCGCTTCTACGACGTGAACGCCGGCCGCATCCTCATCGACGGGCAGGACATTCGCGAGGTCTCGCAGGCGAGCCTGCGCGCCGCCATCGGCATGGTGCCGCAGGACACGGTGCTGTTCAACGACACGCTCGGCTACAACGTCCGCTACGGCCGCGCCGGCGCCACCGACGAGGAGGTGGTGCGCGCGGCGGAACTGGCGCAGATCGACGGCTTCGTGCGCCGCACGCCGAAGGGCTATGCGACGGAAGTCGGCGAGCGCGGGCTCAAGCTCTCCGGCGGCGAGAAGCAGCGCGTCGCCATCGCCCGCACCATCCTCAAGGACCCGACGATTCTCATTCTCGACGAGGCGACCTCGGCGCTGGACAGCCACACCGAGCGCGAGATCCAGGACGCGCTGGAGCGTGTCTCGCGCGGGCGCACCACGCTCGTGATCGCGCACCGGCTCTCCACCGTGGTGGGCGCCGACGAGATCATCGTGCTGGAACACGGGCGCATCGCCGAGCGCGGCACCCATGGCGAATTGATGGACCGCGGCGGGCTCTACCATTCCATGTGGGAGCGCCAGCGCGAGGCCGAGCGCGCCCGCGAGACGCTGAAGGAGGCCGAGGCGGAAGACGAGAAGGAGCCGGACCCGGCGCTCGCCTGAGCGGCGCCGTGCCCCGACGGGCTGCCGATGCGGAACCATGTCGCGCCTCCGGCATTTGACGGCCGGGCCGGCTGGCCCTACCTCTCGCCGCAGGACCCGGCGCATGCCCTACGGGCGCCGGGCAGAAAGGCCAGTTGATGTCCGTCCTCGATTCGATCCGCAGCGGTCTCGCGCCCGTCCATCGCGAGGGTTATCCCTTCATCCTCATCGGCGCCGCCGTTTCGGCGCTGTTCCTGTGGCTGTTTCCGCCGCTGGGCTGGATCTGCGTGCTGATCACCGCCTGGATCTGCTATTTCTTCCGCGATCCCGAGCGGGTGACCCCGGTGCGCGAGGGGCTGGTGGTCTCGCCCGCCGATGGCCGTGTCTGCCTCGTCGGCCCGGCCGTGCCGCCGGCCGAGCTCGGCCTCGGCGACCTGCCGCTGCCGCGCGTGTGCATCTTCATGAACGTGTTCGACGTGCATGTGAACCGCGCGCCTCTGGCGGGGCGGATCACCCGTATCGCCTATCGTCCGGGCAAGTTCCTCAACGCCGATCTCGACAAGGCGAGCGAGGATAATGAGCGCAGCGGCATGGTACTCGACACCGCCATCGGGCCGGTCGGCGTGGTGCAGATCGCCGGGCTGGTGGCGCGGCGCATCGTCAGCTTCGTGCGCGAGGGCGACCTGCTGGCGCCGGGCGAGCGCTTCGGGCTGATCCGCTTCGGCTCGCGCGTCGATGTCTATCTGCCGCTCGGCACCCGTCCCGCCGTGGCCGAGGGCCAGCGCGCCATTGCCGGCGAAACCGTTCTGGCGGACCGCGGCGCACTGGGCGCCGAGCCGACCTTCCGCGTCGACTGAGTTCCTCAAGCCGCGAGCGTGCGATGGCCGATCCTTTTGCGCCCTTTGAGCCGAATGCCCCCGAGCCGCCGCGCCGGCGCTTCCAGGCGGTGCCGCTGCGGGTGCTGCTGCCCAATCTGGTGACCCTGCTGGCGCTGTGCGCCGGCCTCACCGGCATCCGCATGGCGATCGAGGGGCGGCTGGAGCTGGCCCTCGGCGCCATCGTGCTGGCGGCGGTGCTGGACGGGCTCGACGGCCGGCTGGCGCGCATGCTGCAGGGCACCTCGCGCTTCGGGGCGGAGCTGGACAGCCTGTCCGACTTCGTCTGCTTCGGCGTGGCGCCGGGGCTGGTGCTCTACATGTGGGGGCTGGAGACGCTGGGCTCGGTCGGCTGGATCGCCGCGCTGGCCTTCGCCATCTGCGCCGCGCTGCGCCTCGCCCGCTTCAATGTGATGCTGGAGGACCCGAACAAGCCGCCCTTCGCCGGCGACTTCTTCACCGGCGTTCCCGCGCCGGCCGGGGCGATCTGCGTGCTGCTGCCGGTCTATCTCGAACTGGTCGGCCTGCCGCGCCTCGTCGCCTCGCCGGCGGTGGCGGCGTTCTACTGCCTGGCGATGGCGCTGCTCATGGTCTCGAAGCTGCCGGCCCTCTCCGGCAAGCGGCTCGGCGCGCGCATTCCCCGCGACAAGGTGCTGCCGCTGTTCGTCTGTGTGGTGCTGTTCGTTGCCGTGCTGGTGACATGGCCATGGACCGTGCTTTCGGTCATCTGCGTCGCCTATCTCGCGGCGCTGCCCTTCTCCGTCATGCGCTACAACCAGCTGTCGCGAGACTACGCGAAGCGGCGCGCTCACGACCATGCCGGCACGCTTCACCCTGCGCCGGCTGGGGGAGCGGCGCCGGAGGAGCGCCCGGGCCCGCTCAACTAGGACGGTGTTTCCTGACGAGAGGCGCGGCGGCCGCGGGACGGCCGCTTAGCGGGAGCGGGCCTTCATGGCCTCCACCCGCGCCGCCAGCGGCACGGCGGGAAACGCCTGGCGGAGCAGCCGCAGGGCTTCGGCGTCGGAATCAGGGCGGGCGAGGTCGAGATGCCGGGACATGAGCTGCGCCGCCGTCGCGTTGTCACGCTTCGCGTAGGCGATCCGCAGGGGCGCCGCGCGCAGCGAGGCGGAGGCCGGGTTCGTCACTGCGACGTTCAAAGACTGCAGCATCACAACCTCCTCCGATCACCACGACGAATCAATCGGCTTTGCTCATGCATAAGATGCGCGCGCCGAGCGGCAAACGCACGAACTAAATCGGGGTTCCCTTTATTGTGAGCGTGCGCTTCAGCACGTTCTCACGCTCCCAGCGTGCCCGCCATACGAGACATTACGAAGACGAGCCGAGACTGTCCCCGCACAGCGGCGAGGCTCTACCGGAACGAACGTTGGCAATTAAGGGGAAAGCGCCGCGCGGCGATGACCGGGAGATCAGGTCTTGCCGCGAGGGCTCAGCTGCGGGTCAGCGTCACCTTGGCGCCGTCGCCCGTGGCGACGCCGTCATACTGGCCGGCACCGGCGGGCTGAAGCCGGGCGGTGACCTTGCCGACATGGTTCTGCAGCACGATCTCGCTGCCCCACACGTCCCAGCCCTTGGTCATGAAGATGTCGTTCGGGCAGTCGACATCGGCGGTGGCGGCAAAGCCGGACATGCCGCGGTCGGTCGAGAGCGTGACCTTGCAGGTCTTCTGCCCGCCGTCCCAGCCGAAATTCCAGGTGCCGGCGAGCTGCGTCCGGGCGGCACCCGGCTCGGCATAGGCGACGCCGCCGGGCGCGGTGGCGGCCGGCGGGGCGAGCGCGACGGGCGTCGCCGCGCTTTGGTTCGACGGGGTGACGGCAGCCGCGGCGGTGGCCGCGGAGGCGCCGTAGGTCGGGGAAACCGGGGCCGCCACAGGGGAGCTTTCCACCGAGCCCGACGGCGCGGGCGTGATTTGGCTGGTTTCGACGGGACTGGACGCCTTGTCGCCGAACCCGTCGAGCACAGTGCTGCATCCGCCGAGAAGCAGGGCGGTGGCCGATGTGAGGACGAGGGCGGTGCACTTCATCAAGTCGTACTCCTCGCCCGGCAAAGGCGCGCCGGGCGTCTCCTGCAAACGTACATGGTGCCGGGACAAGCGCGCCATGCGCACTATCCCTGCTGCCTGCCCTGCTTCCGAGGAACAGAGGGGCTCTGTTTCCGTGGGGAAGATGGCATCAGCGTGACCCTAACGCCCGAGGATGTCGTGAGGCTTCCCCAGACCGGCATTTGGCGCGGTTATGCTCAAGGAATGCTTAACGCGCGCGATCGGCGGGGTGACGGCCCGGCATTGCGGCACTTTGCATCGGCCACCGTTCAGTTTTCCCGCGAACTGGTCTATTTGCGTTGCAGCGAAACGGAGCTGCGCCATGTACCAGATGCTGGATCCCGCCACCCTGCGTGTCCTTGTCACCGGAGCCACGTCCGGCATCGGCGCCGCCACCGCCCGGCGCTTCGCGCTGGCGGGCGCCCATGTCGTCGGCACCGGCCGGCGCGCCGACCGGCTGATCGCGCTGCGTGACGAACTCGGAAGCCGTTTCCACCCGCTGGAGGTGGATGTGCGCGACAACGAGGCGCTGGTCGCGGCGCTGGGCGGCCTGCCGGACGCCTTCGCCCCGTTCAATGTCGTCTTCGCCAATGCCGGGCTCGCCCTCGGGCTGGAGCCGGCCCATGCCGCCAGCCTCAAGGACTGGGACGACATGGTGGAGACCAACATCAAGGGCCTGCTCTACACCGTGCGCGCCACGCTGCCGGCGATGGTGGCGGCGAAGGAGGGGCACGTGCTGTTCACCGGCTCGGTGGCGGGCGACTACCCCTATCCCGGCGGCAACACCTATGGCGCCAGCAAGGCCTTCGTGAAGCAGTTCGCGCTCAACCTGATCTCCGACGTCGCCGGCACCGGCGTGCGCGTCACCAATATCGAGCCTGGCATGGTAGAGACCGAGTTCTCGCTGGTGCGCTTCCACGGCGATGCCGCCAAGTCGGAGAATGTCTATGCCGGCACCGAGGCGATGACCGCCGAGGACATCGCCGAACAGGTGTTCTTCGCCGCCACCCTGCCGCACCGGGTCAACATCAACCGCATCCAGGCCTTCGCCACCTGCCAGAGCTTTGCCCCGTTCAAGGTGTCGCGCGGCTGAGATCGGGGAGCCGGCGCGCGCCTAGAGAAGAACGGCGCCGCCGAGGGCCGCGGCGCCGACTACGGCCCAGGCCGGCACACGCCACAACGCCAGAGCGAGATAGGCGAGCAGCGCCAGGGCGAAGGCGCGGCCCGACGTCACGCTCGACGTCACCACCGGGTCCCACAGCGCCGCGCCGAGCAGCCCCACCACCGCCGCGTTGACGCCGGCGAGGGCGTCGCGCACCCGCCGGTCGGTGGACAGGCGGGTCCAGAAGCGTAGCGCTCCATACACCAGCAGGGCGGAGGGGAGGAACATCGCGACGAGCGCCAGAAGGCCGCCGGCAATTCCATTGGGCGGTGAAGGCATCATGGCGCCGACATAGGCGGCGAAGGAGAAGAGCGGGCCCGGCACCGCCTGCGCCGCGCCATAACCGGCGAGGAAAACCTCGCGCGTCAGCCCGCCGGGCCGCACCAGTTCCGCCTCGATCAGCGGCAGCACCACATGCCCGCCCCCGAACACCAGCGCCCCAGCGCGGTAGAGCGTGTCGAACAGCGAGACGCCCGCATTGCCGGTCGCCTGGCCGAGCAGGGGAAGGCTGACGAGGAGCAGGGCGAACAGCGCAAGAGCGGCGAGCGAAGCCGTCTTTCCCGGCAGATGGTGCCGCGTCGGCTCGGCCACGGGCACCCCGTCGAGCCGGATGAGCGTGAGGCCCGCCAGGGCGCCGGCGGTGATGACGCCGATCTGGCCCAGCGCGCCCGGCAGCAGTGCCGCCAGCGCCGCCGCGACCAGCGCGAGGCTGCGGCGCGTCCGGTCCGGGCAGAGCGTCTTGGCCATGCCGAGCACCGCGTCGGCGACGATGGCCACCGCCGCCACCTTCAGCCCGGCGAGCCAGCCTCCGCCGAGGCCGGCGGCGTCGGCATGCATCACCCCATAGGCGAAGGCGAGCATGAGCAGCGCCGAGGGCAGGGTGAACCCGACCCACGCCGCCGCCATGCCGGCCGGACCGGCCCGCATCAGCCCCACCGCCATGCCGACCTGGCTGGAGGCCGGGCCGGGAAGGAACTGGCAGAGCGCGACGAGGCTGGCGTAGCTCTCCTCGCTCAGCCAGCGCCGCCGCTTCACCAGGTCCTCGCGGAAATAGCCGAGATGCGCCACCGGCCCGCCGAAGGAGGTCAGGCCGAGGCGCAGGAAGGCGAGGAACACCTCGCGGGTCGTTCCCGCGCGGGACGGGGGGGCGGTAGCCGATGCGTCGCTCATGGCGCGGCTTTACCGCGCCCGCGCGCCCGCCGCATGTGAATTTTTGACGACGCCGGCCGCCCGCGGTGGCTCCCGCCAACAGACCTGCCCGGCGCGCTACCCCTGACGGGCGAGCCGCCCGTTCATCAGGGTTTCGAGATAGGTTCGCGTGCTGGTGAGCACGGCGCGGTCGATACGGTCGACCGGTCGCGTCCCGTCCTTGCCCACAAGGGCGTCATAGGCGGCGGTGACGTAGTCGAGCACGGCCATGGCCGCTTCCAGATTGCCGCTGTCCTTCAACTGGCCGACGAGCGCGTACAGGCGCATGTCGCGCGCGTCATAGGCGCTGACGAAGTCGCGGGCATCGACAAGGCGCAGCGGCTGCCAGTCGCGGTCGCTACCGCCCCTTTCGAGGACATCGCGCAGGGCAGCGGCGAGATCGTCGTCATAGGCGAAGGGTGAGATCGGCTGCACCACCTTGACCAGATACAGATTGGCCTTGAGCCAGCCCTGCAGCGCGGCGCGCCGGGTGATGCCGATATCGTCGGGATTAGCGACCGCCGCGGCCTTGCAGGTGAAATACATCTGGAAAGCATGGGGAACGCTCGTGACCGAGGACTGCCCGCACTGCTTCTGAATGGCGGCGTTGGAAAGCCGGGTCGGCGGATCCTTCACGAACATCACCTCCGCCTGCTGGCCGGCAAGGCTGTGCACCAGCACGATGGGATAGGCGGAGAATTCCTGCCCCTCGTTCCAGTCGGTCACCAGCCAGAGCGTTTCCGGCAAGGGGGGCGAAAGCTCGATGCGCAGCGGGCCTGGGTGCGCTTCGGCAAGGACAATGCGGCTGCCGTTGCGCCAGATCGACACGCGGCGGAAGGAGGATTCCGGACTTGCGGTGAGGTTGAGGACGAACTGCGGTGCGCCGGGCTTGGTGTCCTTGGCGCCAGTGTCCTGGGCGCGGGCGGCGGGGGCCGTCATCGCCAGCACCCCGGCCACGGCCAAGGTCATGAACCCAGTGACGAGGCCTGAGAGCGAAGGAGCGGTCATAGTTTCAAACCCACGAGCAGCATGACGTAAACGGCCAGCGAGGACGCGATGTCGACGAAGAACGCCCGGTTGACCGCCGCGTCGTCCCAGTGATCGGGCGCGAACAGGGTGCTGCCGACCAGGCTCGCCAGCAGCGCCAGGGTCGACACCACCACAAGCAGGCCGAACAGCAGCCTTGTATGTGGATTGAAGGCCAGCAGGTTGGCGGTCAGAGCGGCGAGAAGGGGCAGCAGGACCTGGCGCAGGATGTTCAGTGTGCCGGCCGAATTCTTCGCGAAATCGGTCACGTTGGACAGGATCGTCTTGTCTTCGAGTTCCCAGGTCAGCGGGTTCATCTTCAACGCCGCGTAGAGGGTGACGATGATCAGCGGCACGCAGTATGCGAGCAGCATGAGGGTGGCGACGATCTGGCGGAACGTCTGCACGGGTCCTTCCGTGGGCGTCGTCGTCGACATATCCGGTCCCCTCTCAGAGATGGGAAACGGTAATGCAATCATTAATGTCTGTAAATCAATTCATGCAACTAAAGGTTACATTCAGTGCGCGCTGATGGCCCCACGCGGCGTTCTGGCGGGTGGAGGCGGAAGGCCAAGGCCTCAGGCCGCTTCCACTACCGGCATGGCAAGCGCTGCGCGCAGCATGTCGGCGAGGCGGCGGGCGGCGGAGGAGGCGGCCGGGGCGAGGAACAGCGCCACCTCGATGTCCGGCAGCGGCGGGAGCCCGTCCGCCGGGCCGAGCCGGCGCCAGTCCGGCGGCGCGGCGCATTCCGGCAGGGCGGTGATGCACAGCCCGGTCTCGATCGCTGCGTGTATGCCGCCCTGCGAGGAGGAGGTGCAGGCCACGCGCCAGCTCAGCCCGGCCTTGTCGAGGCTGGAGGCGATGTGCGGGCGGGCCCGGCAGCCGGTGGGGAACAGCGCCAGCGGCAGCGGCGAGCTGCGCTCGGGCCGGTAGCCGCGGGCCGCCAGCCAGAGCAGCTTCTCGCGCTTGATGAGCTCCCCCGTCGGCCTTGTGCTGTCGCGGGTCAGCAGCGCGACGTCGATATGGCCGCGATCGACCTCCGGCTCGATATGCTTGGAGAGGTCGGCGCGGATGGAAATCTCGACGCGCGGATAGGCGGCGGCGAAGCGGGCGATGGTGGGGGTGAAATAGGCGTCGACATAATCGTCGGGCATGCCGACGCGCACGCTGCCCTCCGGCGTGCCGCCCTTGAGGTCGGCCAGCGCCTCGCTCTCATAGGCCAGCAGCCGCCGCGCATGGGCGACGAGGCGCTCGCCCGTCTCGGTGAGCGAGATGCCGCGCCGCGAGCGCTCCAGCAGCCGCACCCCCAGATTGTCCTCAAGCTGGGCGATGCGGGCCGACACCGCCGACTGCGTGCGCCCCACGCGTTCGGCGGCGGCGGTGAACCCGCCCGTGTCGACGATGGCAATCAGCATGCCGAGGGATTCGGTGTCGAGATGGCGCATGAAGGGACCCGCCGGATTGATCGCCGGCCCTCGCGACCAGCTGGAAGCATATCTCCGCGCTTTGTATCGCTTTTGTCAATGAAACGACAACATAAATTCACTTTGATGATTTTAAGCGCGGGTGTAGATGGCTGTGCATGGCGCTTCGTCACAGGCGTGCGCCGTGGCGGGCGGATGGGACC
>JAEYTJ010000282.1 GCA_023434095.1 Pseudomonadota bacterium
ACGAGGTCCTCGGGCGGGTAGATGTTGCGCAGGTCGACCACGATGGGCGTGCGCAGCTGCGCCTTCAGCCGGTCGAGATCGAGGGCGCGGAAGGCGTCCCATTCGGTGACGATCACGAGGCCGTCGGCGCCCTCCGCGCATTCATAGGCGCCGGTCGCGTAGTGGATGCCATCCGGCAGGACCTTGCGCGCCTCTTCCATGCCGACGGGGTCGTAGGCGCGGATCTTCACGCCGCGGTCGACCAGCGACCGCACGATGTTGATCGCCGGGCTGTCGCGCATGTCGTCAGTGTTCGGTTTAAAGGTGAGGCCGAGCACGGCGACCGTGGCGCCGCGCGGGGGCACGGTGAGCGCCTCCAGCACCCGGCGACCCATCGCCGCCTTGCGGGTGTCGTTCAGCGTCGCCACGGTTTCGATGAGACGCAGCGGCGTGCCGGCTTCCTGTGCCGTCCGGGCCAGCGCCAGTGTGTCCTTGGGAAAGCAGGAGCCTCCATAGCCGGGGCCCGCATGCAGGAATTTCGACCCGATGCGGCGGTCGAGGCCAATGCCGCGCGCCACTTCCTGCACGTCACCGCCGACCTTTTCGCACAGGTCCGCCATCTCGTTGATGAAGGTGATCTTCATCGCGAGGAAGGCGTTGCTGGCGTACTTGATCAACTCGGCATTGGCGCGCTCGGTGAAAAGCAGCGGCGCGGCGTTGAGCGAGAGCGGGCGGTAGAGCGCGGCCATCACCTCCCGCGCCCGCGGGTCGCCGGTGCCGACGACGATGCGGTCCGGCCGCTTGAAATCCTCGATGGCGGCGCCTTCGCGCAGGAATTCCGGGGGGGAGACCACGGCGATGTCGGCGTCCGGCACGTCCTCGCGGATGATCGCCTCGAGGTCGGCGCCCGTGCCGACCGGCACGGTCGATTTGGTGACGATGACGGTGAATCCCTTGGCGGCGCGGGCGATTTCGCGGGCGGCGGCGTGGACATAGGAGAGGTCGGCATGGCCGTCGCCGCGCCGCGAAGGAGTGCCCACCGCGATGAACACCACCTCGGCCTCGGCCACGGCGGCGGGGAGGTCTGTCGTGAAGTGAAGCCTGCCGCCGGCGACGTTGCGGGCGACGAGATCCTCAAGGCCGGGCTCGAAGATCGGCATGATGCCGGCTTTCAGCCGCTCGATCTTGGAGAGGTCGTTGTCGACGCAGGTGACGTCGTGGCCGAAGTCGGAAAAGCAGGTGCCAGAGACCAGGCCGACATAACCTGTGCCGATCATCGCGACGCGCATGGGTGCTCTCAATGTTTTTTGACGGCGGAGGCTCCTGCCGCCCGTCAGAAGCCTTCCAACCCTTTAGCCAATCGCGCCTTCCATTTCGAGGGGCGTGGCGGCTCTCGGTTTCCGGGGCCGCGAAAGTGACAGCCTTCTGCGTCGCCCAGACGACAACGGCTGGCGTCGCGGCCCGGTGGGCGCGGGCTTGTGATGACGTCAGGTCAAGACAAGTCGACTTACGTTAAGTAAAACGGCACTAAAATTTGCCGAATAGTATAATTTAGACTAATTAAAAACAAGCAATTACAAATTGTTTAGTTGACATTGCATGCCTCGCGGAGGGATTAGGCGGCATCAATAGCGCCTTGCGCCCGGTATTTTCGGCTCATGATACCTTTTCTCGGTCCTGACACTGTCGTCGCGCGCTGCCGTTTCGCGGGTATTTGGGCGGTGCTGGCCGTCCTCTTCATCGCGCTGTCGGCGTCGGCGCAGGCACAGATCGCGCTGAAAGATGTGACGGGGCGCGAGGTGACTCTGGCGGCTCCGGCCAAGCGGCTGCTGATCGACGACGGGCGCTTCCTGATCGCGCTGGCCCTCCTGCACCGCGATCCGGTCGGCGTGCTGGCCGCCTGGCCGCACGACATCAACCGGATCGGCGCCCGTACCTATGCCGCCTACCGGGCGAAGTTCCCGGCGATCGACGCCCTGGCCAAGGTGGCGAGTTCGGCCGGTGCCGTCTCGGTGGAGCAGGTGGTGGCGGCGCGTCCCGACCTCGCGGTGTTCTCGCTGGGCGCCCAGCCCTCGCCCGAGGAGCGGGCGCGGATCGAGGCGGCGGGCATTCCGGTCGTGGTGATCGATTTCTTCACCCACCCGCTGGCCAACCTGGAGCCGAGCCTGCTCCTGCTCGGCGCGGCGACCGGGGCGCCGGAGAAGGCGGAGGAGTTTCTGGCCTTCCGCCGCCACCATCTCGACGCCGTGCGCGACAGGCTCGCCGGGCTGACGCCGGCGGAGCGCCCCCGCGTCTTCCTCGAACCGCATGCCGGGATGACGGCGGATTGCTGCAACTCGCCCGGCCGCGGCAATGTCGGCGACATCATCGAGGCGGTCGGCGGCACCAATATCGGGGCGGCGGTGATCCCGCGCGCCTTCGGCAAGCTCAATCCCGAATATGTCATCGCCCAGGACCCGCAGGTCTATATCGCCACCGGCGGCAGCCACATGGAAGGCACGGCCGGCCTGCTGATCGGGCCGGAATACAGCCCCGCCACCGCCCGCGAGCGGCTGGAGGGGCTGGTGCGGCGGCCGGGCTTCTCCGGCTTCGCGGCGGTGCGCGACCATCGCGTGCACGGCCTCTCGCACCAACTGCTCAACTCGCCGCTCGACCTCATCACCATCGAATTGCTGGCGACATGGATCCATCCGCGCCGCCTCGCCGGGCTCGATGTGGGGGACACCGTGGCGCAGGTCAATCAACGCTTCCTCGCCGTCCCGCTGGAGGGACCCAACTGGATCAGTCTCGACTGAAGGCCCACCGCCGGCCCGTGACGCCTCATCTCAACAACGGAGAAACCCCATGCCAACCGCCGCGACCTTCGCCCGGCCCCGCCTGAGCGCCCTCGTCTTCGCCGCCGCCGCGCTGGTGAGCCTGGCCGGGGGGGCGGTGGCCGACCCGGAGTTCGTCGCGTCGGCGAAACCGGGCGTGGGGCTCTACGAGCTGGTCTTCAGCGCGCCGATGAACCGCGTCTATGTCGCCGCCGCCGGCAGCCGGGGCGCGACGGAGACCTTCATCTATGCGCTCGACCCGGCGACGCTGGAGACCAAGGAAACCATCGCCCTCGGCGCCGACCCGGTCTTCGGGCTCGGCATCAACAATCGGACCCGCACGCTCTACGGCACGCAGACCCGCGACGGCTCGCTGGCGGTGATCGACCTCACATCGGGCAAGGTGGTGGCCAAGCTTGCGAAGGGCGAGAAGGCGCATGTGCGCGAAGTGGCGGTCGACGAGGCGGCCAACCGCGCCTATGTCACCATCACCGGCCGGCGCGACAGTTCCTCCTCGGTGTGGATCGTCGACGGCGCCAGGAACGAAATCGTCGGCACCATCGACGACCTGCCGGGCGCGGTGACGGGCATCTCGCTCGACGCCAAGGGCGGGCGGCTGTTCCTCTCGGCGATGGAGGACAACCTCGTCCACGTCGTCGACATCGCCAGCAAGAAGGTGACGACCTTCCCCTCGGGCGGTGAGGGCGCCATCAACCTCCTCTATGACGCGTCCGGCGATCAGGTCTTCGTCGCCCATCAGGGCTCGGGCGAGGTGGTCGCGCTCGACGCCAAGGACGGCAAGGTGATCAAGACGATCCCGACCGGGGCCGGCGCGCTGAGCCTCGCCATCGATCCGTCGCGCAGCATCCTCTACGTCACCAACCGGCAGGCGGGCTTCACCAGCCTCGTCGACACCAAGACGCTGGAGCCCATCGCCAATGTGGTGACCGGCTCGATGCCGCAGACCGTGACCGTCGATGCCGCGACCGGCAATGCCTATGTCTCCAACAAGC
>JAEYTJ010000033.1 GCA_023434095.1 Pseudomonadota bacterium
CGGCGGCGGCGTGGAATACGCCATCACCGACAACTGGACCGTGAAGGCCGAGTATCTCTACGTCGACCTCGGCGACATCACCTGGGACGGCGCGTCCAACACCAAGCTCGACATGTCGATGTCGACCGTCAAGGCCGGCGTGAACTACAAGTTCTGATCGTCGCCCCGTCGCGCATCATCCAAGTAAGGCCCCGGACGGAAACGTCCGGGGCCTTTTCTCGTGCGAAGGCACGGCCTCAATTGCTCCCGAGCAGCGAGGCAGCGGCGCTCCATATCGCGTTCTTCACGCCCACTGCCGGCGGAGAGGCGATGATGGTGGGCGGGTTGGGGTTCTTCTCGCCATTGGCGGTCAGCTTGGCGAAGGTAACCTCGCCGTCGGTGTAGTAGCGGTCGCCGCCGCCATTGCGGCCGAACAGGGTGGGGCCGAGCCCTGTCACCTGATAGACCGTGCGCACCATGCCGGCGGCCTTGAGGTCGTCGATCAGCAGGTCGCGCACCGCATCGACATTCGGCCCGATATGGTGGGTCACCGCGCCGGTGTAATGGCTGAGACCGACGCCCCGGTCATAGGTGGCGGAACCGAGCCATACCGGGGCGCCATCCTTGCCGTTGTCCAGCACCTTCCAGAAGCGCACATGGTCGCGCTTGTCGGCGCTGCGGCCGACCTCCTTCTCGAAGGCAAGGTCTTCCACCCGCCCGTCATAATAGAGCGGGCTCACAGGCGCCTGCGGGTCGGGCCTTCGCAGCAGCACCGAACCGATGATGGCAAGGCTCGACTTCAGCGTGACCGGATTGGCCGGCAGCCAGCCGGCGGCGTTCATGGCGTGGAGAATGTCGTCCTGCGTGCCGACCAGGCCGACATCGATCGGGTCGCCGGGAATGCCCTGCTTGGTCTGCGTCACCATCGGCATGTGCTTGATGCCCGGCTGGTGCTCGTGATGCGTCCACAGCCGCGGCAGCATCACATAGGCAAGCGAGGCCCAGACGACGAGCGCGACCAGCGCCCAGAACAGCACCTTGCGCGTCTCGCCGTCGAGCACGCTCATCGCGCCTACTCCGCCGCCTGCGACCGGAGGCTGAGCGGGTCATAGTTGAGCACCGGCGCCAGCCAGCGCTCCGCCTCTTCCACGCTCATGCCCTTGCGCACGGCATAGTCCTCGACCTGGTCGCGCTCGATGCGGCCGACGCCGAAATAGGATGCCTCGGGATGAGCGAAATAGAGGCCCGACACCGCCGCCCCCGGCCACATGGCGAAGCTTTCGGTCAGCTCGACTCCGATCTCAGCGGTGGCGTCGAGCAGGTTGAAAAGAATCGCCTTTTCTGTGTGGTCGGGCTGCGCCGGATAGCCCGGTGCCGGGCGGATGCCGCGATAGGCTTCTTGAATCAGATTCTCATTCTCAAGTTCTTCATCCGGCGCATAGGCCCAGAATTCCTTGCGCACCCGTTCGTGCATGCGCTCTGCGAACGCTTCTGCAAGACGGTCCGCCAAGGCCTTGAGAAGAATCGAGGAATAGTCGTCGTTCGCGGCCTTGAAGGCGTCGGAGCGTTCCTGCTCGCCGAAGCCGGTGGTGACGCAGAAACCGCCGATGTAGTCGCGCACGCCCGTGGAGGTCGGGGCGATGAAATCGGCCAGCGCCAGATTGGTGCGCCCCTCCCGCTTGGCCATCTGCTGGCGTAGCGTGTGCAGCGTGGCGCGCTCCCTTTCGCGGCTGTCATCCGCGAACAGCACGATGTCGTCGCCCACCGCCCCGGCCGGCCAGAAGCCGACCACGGCGCGGGCGGTGAGCCACTTCTCGGTGACGATCCGGTCCAGCATCGCGCGCGCGTCGTCATAGAGCGCACGGGCGGCGGGGCCTATCTTCTCGTCCGTGAGGATGGCCGGGTAGTGGCCGGTCAGTTCCCAGGACTGGAAGAACGGCGTCCAGTCGATATAGGACACCAGTTCGCCGAGATCGTAGTCGGCGAAGACGCGGGTGCCGAGGAAGGTCGGCACCGGCGCCTGATAGCCGGCGAAATCCAGCGCCAGCCGGTTGGCGCGGGCGTCCGCCAGCTTCACCCGCACCTTGTTGCGGTCGGACTTGGCGTGCGCGTCGGCGACCTTGGCGTATTCGGCGCGCAGGCTGGCGACATAGTCGGCGCGGGTGTTGTCGTTGAGCAGGTTGGAGACGACGCCGACCGCGCGGCTGGCGTCGGTGACATAGACCGCCTGCCCGCGCACATATTGCGGGGCGATCTTCACCGCCGTGTGGACGCGCGAGGTCGTGGCGCCGCCGATCAGCAGCGGCACCTCGAAGCCCTCGCGCTCCATCTCGGCGGCGACATGCACCATCTCGTCGAGCGAGGGGGTGATGAGGCCGGACAGGCCGATCACATCCACCTTCTCGGCCTTGGCGACTTCGAGGATCTTCGCCGCCGGCACCATGACGCCGAGGTCGATCACCTCGTAATTGTTGCACTGGAGCACGACGCCGACGATGTTCTTGCCGATGTCGTGCACGTCGCCCTTCACGGTCGCCATCAGCACCTTTCCGGCGGAGGAATCCCCGGTCGTGCCGTTGTCGATCTTCTCCTGCTCCATGAAGGGCATGAGATAGGCGACCGCCTGCTTCATCACCCGGGCCGACTTCACCACCTGCGGCAGAAACATCTTGCCGGAGCCGAACAGGTCGCCGACCACGTTCATGCCGGCCATCAGCGGCCCTTCGATGACGTGCAGCGGCCGGGCGACGGACTGGCGGGCCTCTTCCGTGTCCACCTCGACGAAATCGGTGATGCCGTTGACCAGCGCGTGCGCCAGCCGCTTCTCCACGGCCCAGGTCCGCCAGGTAAGGTCCGCTTCCTTCTTCTCGCGCCCGCCGCCCTTGAAGCGCTCCGCCAGCGCCAGCAGGCGCTCGGTGGCGTCCTCGCGGCGGTTCAGCACCACGTCTTCGCAGGCCTCGCGCAGTTCCGGCTCGATCTCGCTATAGGGCGCGAGCTGGCCGGCATTGACGATGCCCATGTCCATGCCCGCCGCGATGGCATGATACAGGAACACGGCGTGCATCGCCTCGCGCACCTGCTCGTTGCCGCGGAACGAGAAGGAGAGGTTCGACACGCCGCCGGAGATATGGGCGTGCGGCAGCTGCTGGCGGATGGCGCGGGTCGCCTCGATGAAGGCGACGCCGTAGCCGGCATGTTCCTCGATGCCGGTCGCCACTGCGAAGATGTTGGGGTCGAAGATGATGTCCTCGGGGGGAAAGCCGACTTCGTCCACGAGGATGCGGTAGGCGCGCGAGCAGATTTCCACCTTGCGCTCGAACGTGTCGGCCTGCCCCTTCTCGTCGAAGGCCATCACCACCACGGCGGCACCATAGGCGCGCACGAGGCGGGCATGGTGGCGGAACGCCTCCTCGCCTTCCTTCATGGAGATGGAATTGACGATGCCCTTGCCCTGGATGCATTTCAGCCCGGCCTCGATGACGCTCCACTTGGAGCTGTCGACCATGACCGGCACGCGGGCGATGTCCGGCTCGGCGGCGAGCAGGTTGAGGAAGGTCACCATCGCCTTCTCGGAATCGAGTAGGCCCTCATCCATGTTGATGTCGATGACCTGCGCGCCGTTCTCCACCTGGTCGCGGGCCACCGCCAGCGCGGCGGTGTAGTCGCCATTGGTGATGAGCTTGCGGAAGCGGGCCGAGCCGGTGACGTTGGTCCGCTCGCCGACATTGACGAAGGGGATGATCGGGGTGAGTTCGAACGGCTCCAGCCCCGACAACCGCAGCATCGGCTCGATTTCCGGCACGATGCGCGGCGCATGCGGGGCCACCGCCTCGGCAATGGCGCGGATATGGTCCGGCGTGGTGCCGCAGCAGCCCCCGACGATGTTGACGAGACCGGAGGCGGCGAATTCGCCCACCAGCTTCGCCATCGCCGCCGGGCTCTCGTCATAGAGGCCGAATTCATTGGGCAGGCCGGCATTGGGATAGGCGCAGACCAGCGTGTCGGCGAGGCGCGAGAGCTCGTCGATATGGGCGCGCATTTCCTTGGCGCCGAGCGCGCAGTTCAGCCCGATGGAGAAGGGCTGGGCGTGGCGCAGCGAATTCCAGAACGCCGCCGGCGTCTGGCCGGACAGGGTGCGGCCGGAGAGGTCGGTGATGGTGCCCGAGATCATCACCGGCAGGCGGATGCCGCGTTCCTCGAACAGCCGCTCGATGGCGAACACCGCCGCCTTGGCGTTCAGCGTGTCGAAAATGGTCTCGATCAACAAAAGGTCCGCCCCGCCGTCGATCAGCGCGGCCGCCTGCTCGCCATAGGCGGTGGCCAGCTCGTCGAAGGAGGTGGCGCGGAAGCCGGGGTCGTTGACGTCGGGCGAGATTGAGGCGGTGCGGTTGGTCGGCCCGATGGCGCCGGCCACGAAGCGGCGGCGGCCGTCCTTCGCCTGCGCGAGGCGCGCCGCGTCCTTGGCGAGCTTGGCACCTTCGAAATTGATCTCGTAGACGAGGCTCTCCATGCCGTAGTCGGCCATGGCGATGGTGGTGCCGGAGAAGGTGTTGGTCTCGACGATGTCCGCCCCGGCGAGGAAATAGGCGAGGTGGATGTCGCGCACCGCCTCCGGCGCGGTGAGGTTGAGCAGGTCGTTGTTGCCCTTGACGTCCCGCGGCCAGTTCTCGAACCGCTCGCCGCGATAGCCGGCCTCGTCCAGCTTCAATTGCTGGATCATCGTGCCCATAGCGCCGTCGAG
The DNA here is from genome assembly GCA_023434095.1 of Pseudomonadota bacterium. Taxonomy (GTDB): domain Bacteria; phylum Pseudomonadota; class Alphaproteobacteria; order Rhizobiales; family Xanthobacteraceae; genus Ancylobacter. The sequence goes on from JAEYTJ010000033.1 coordinate 4,721, forward strand.
CACGAGGATGCGCTCGCGCGCGGCCCGATGCAGGGCGTCAAGGGTGTCGGAGGCGGCCAGGGTCATGAGAGTCACCGTCGCTCTTGCTCCCTCTCCCCGTCGGGGAGAGGGTTGGGGTGAGGGGCCGCTGCGCGCAAGGCTTCGAGAATGCGCACAAGAACCCCGTCAATGTTCATCAGCACGTCGTTATTCCAGAAACGGATGACCAGATAGCCACAGGCTTCGATTGTCCGCGTCCTTTGCATGTCTCGCTCGGCGGCGTGCTGTCCGCCGTCGAGTTCGACGATCAGCCTCGCGTCGACACAGAGAAAATCGACGATGTATCGATCAACCGGCGCCTGCCGGCGAAATTTCCATCCGTCGAGCCGGCGGTCGCGCAGGCGCGCCCAGAGCCGCTTTCGACATCGGTCTGATCGCGCCTCAGCGCCGCGCCCGCTCGATTCGACCGTCCATCTCCCCTCACCCGGCGCTGCGCGCCGACCTCTCCCCACGGGGAGAGGTTAATCAGCTTTCGACCACCCTTCTGCTCCCTCGCCCCGTCGGGGAGAGGGTTGGGGTGAGGGGCAGCGGCGCGAACCCATGGGGCCGACGCCATCACCCCGACGCGCTACAGCTCAATGACCCTTTTCGAGCTTTTCGAGACGCTTCTCGATCGCTTCGATCCGGTCTTCGAATTCGGCGGAGGCGTAGCGGCCCAGCACGGATTCACCATGCATTGCCTGCTTGAGGCTTTCGATCTTGGCATCAAGCGCGTTGAAGCGGCGGTCATGCGCGTCAAAGCGCTCCCGATTTTCGTGACGGCCACTTTCAATCTCCGCGCGGATCTCGCGCAGCAGCTTCAGGATGAAGTTGTCCGGCTCGCTCATCGACCGTCTCCGTGTAATGCCCCTACTATATGGCATCCCACAGCGAAATTCTCACGCCGCCGCCTGTCCCTTGCCGTCGCCCGCTCCCGCCTCCTGCGGCGGGCGGATGCCCAGCAGGTGACACACGGCATAGACGAGATCGGCGCGGTTGAGCGTGTAGAAATGGAACTCGGTGACGCCACGATCCACCAGATCGAACACCTGCTCGGCCGCGACAGCAGCGGCGATCAGCTTGCGGGTCTCGGGGTCGTTGTCCAACCCCTCGAAGCGCGTGGCCAGCCAGTCCGGCATGAAGGTGCCGGTCTTCTCCGAGAAGTTCTTCGCCTGCTTGAAGTTCGAGACCGGAAGGATACCCGGCACGATCGGCACGTCGATGCCGCGCGCCCGCACCTTGTCGAGAAACGCGAAATACAGGTCGTTGTCGAAGAAGCACTGGGTGATGGCGCGCGTCGCCCCCGCGTCGACCTTGGCGGCGAGGATGTCGAGATCGGTGTCGAAGCTCGGGCTCTCCGGGTGCTTCTCGGGATAGGCCGAGACCGACACCTCGAAATTGGCGATCCGGCGGATGCCGGCGACCAGCTCCGCCGTGGTGCGGTAGCCCTCCGGGTGCGGCTCGTAGTGATGGCCGACCCCGCCCGGAGGATCGCCGCGCAGCGCCACGATATGGCGCACGCCGGCGTCCCAATAGCCGCGCACCACCTCGTCCACCTCGCCCTTCGTCGCGGAGACGCAGGTGAGATGCGCCGCCGGCGCGAGGCGCGTCTCCTTCACGATGCGCTCCACCGTGGCGTGGGTGCGCTCGCGGGTGGAACCGCCGGCGCCATAGGTCACCGAGACGAATTTCGGCGCCAGCGGCGCGAGACGGGTGATGGAATTCCACAGCGTGGCCTCCATCTCCGGCGTCTTCGGCGGAAAGAACTCGAACGACACCGAAATGGGCCGCCCGCCGGCGCGGCGGCTGCGGCGCTCGACATCCGACGACATCAGGCGACCTCCTTGTTGTGTTGGGCATCGGCCCGCGCGACACGCGGGTCGCGGGCCAGCCAGAGCGACACGGTGAGCCGGCCCTCCCCGGACTTTCCGGAGTCTCGGGGGGCGAGCAGGCGATGGGACTGGGGCACGAGGCCGGCCTGGGCGAGCCAGTTCTCCATGATCTCCGGCGCGAAGCCGAGCCGCCGATGGGCGTGCTGCTCGCGCAGGAATTCGAGATCGTGCGGGTCGAAATCGACCACCAGCAGCCGCCCGCCGGGGCGCAGCACCCGCGCCGCTTCCTTGATCGCGCGCGGCGCGTCCTCCAGGAAATGCAGCACCTGATGCACGATCACCACGTCGAAGGCGTCGCGCGGCAAAGCGAGGCTGTAGATGTCGCCCTGGCGCACGGTGGCGTTGCGCACCCCGGCACGGTCGAGATTGGCGCGCGCCACCGCCAGCATCTCGGCGGAAAGGTCGATGCCGACGCCGCGCTCCATCTCGTCCGCGAACAGTTCGAGAATGCGGCCGGTGCCGGTGCCGAGATCGAGCAGGCTGCCGATGCGCCCGCCGGCCAGCGCCTGACGGATCGCGGCTTCCACCTGCTCTTCCGGCGCGTGCAGGCGACGGATGGCATCCCATTCATGAGCATGGGCGCGAAAATAGTCCTGCGCATGAGCGGCGCGGACGGCCCGCACCGCTTCGAGCCGCTCGCGGTCGCGCAGCAATATGTCGTCGTCCGGGGCGATCAGTTCCAGCAGCGCGTCGGTGAGCGCCGCGCCCGGCGTGTCCACCGCGCGACGGTAGAACACCCAGCTCGCCTCGCGGAAGCGCTCCACCAGCCCGGCCTCCGCCAGCAGCTTGAGGTGGCGCGAGATTCGCGGCTGCGACTGGCCGAGAATCTCGGTAAGCTCGGAAACGGTCAGCTCGCCCTCTCCGATCAGCGCCAGCAGGCGCAGCCGCGTGTCCTCGCCGGCCGCCTTGAGGCCTTCGAGCAACAACGCGAAACCGAGCGGCGAACCGGACAACGAGACCTCCAAGAGAGATATAAAGATATGTTTATGTCTTATTCCGACCCAATGCAAGGGGCCGGCCGGCACCATGGCCGCTGACGACGAGGACGCGCGGCGGCGCGAAGACCACCCCGGCGGGGATTTCGGCGTGCGCCCCGGCGAGGTGACGGTGGACCTGCCGGCGCGGCCCGATGCCGGCCTCCATTTCATCGGCCGCATCCGCACGCCCTGGACCCAGCGTGCCGACTGCCCGAAGAACGCGCACGAGGCCATGGCCCTGCAAGCGGTCTGCACGGTGGAGATCGACCCGCCTTTTCGCCCGGCGCTGCGGGGGCTGGAAGGCACCACCCATCTCTGGCTGCTCTATTTCATGGACCGCGCCCCGCGAAACCTCGTCGTCCAGGTGCCGCGGCGCTATGGCAAAGGGCGGGGCACCTTCGCCCTGCGCAGCCCGGCACGGCCGAACCCCATCGCGATGAGCGCGGTGCGCCTCATCGGCCTGGATGAGGCGACGCTCACCGTGATCGGCCCGGATTGCCTCGACGGCACGCCGCTGCTCGACATCAAGCCCTATTTCGCCTCCACCGACTGCCACCCCGATGCCGTCGTCGGCTGGCATCGCGACCGCGACGAGGAAACCCCTTCTGCCCCTGCGTGACCTGTGGCGCGGCTGCATCAGCTGCGCGCCACACGCATGACGGCCTGGAACCTGCGTCAACGTGAGTGCTTATGGTCTTGAACCTGCCTTGATCCTGCGTCATTCCCCTCGGCAGAACATATGGGCGCAGTTCCGCGCCGACAGATTCGATTAAGGCTTGATGATGGTCGTTCGCCTCGGTTTCGTTCCCGCTGTCGCCTTCTCGGTCCTGGCATCGGTCGGCACCGCCGGAGCCCAGTATTACCCCGTGGAAGGCCAGGACCCGGCCGCACAGGGTGGTTCGGCCTATGACGCAGCGGGCAGCCGCGCGATCGAGAATGTCGAGGTGCCTGCGGCCTACGACCCCTACGGTGCGCCGGGCGCAGGCGCCGCAAGCGCTCCCGCCGGAAATTACGGCCAGCAGCCCGGCGCCTATGGGCAGCCGCAGACGGCCTACGGCTCGACGCCGCCCGGCGTGCGCGATCCCTATGCCGCGCCGGCCCCCGGCGTCGCGCCGGTGGCGAATGCGCCCTATTCCGACCCCGCGCGCCAGCCCACGGGCTATCCGCCGGGTGCCTATTCCGGCCAGCCGCCGGCCGGCATGGCCTCGCCCTATGGCAGCCAGGCCGCCGCGCCGCAGTCGGCACCGGGTCAGGCCGCGTACGGCCAGCCTCCGGCCTATGGCCAGCCCCCCGCCGCGGTGGGCAACGGCGCCAACACCTACGGTGCCAATGGCTCCAGCGTCGCCATGCTGCCGCCCGAGGACCAGCCGGAAGAAGGCCCGCCCAAGGAACTTCCCGCCCACCTCAAGCACCAGGTGGTCGACTATGTGACGAAGGAGGCCCCGGGCACCATCGTCATCGATACGCCGAACACCTACCTCTATTACGTGCTGCCCGGCGGCAAGGCGGAACGCTACGGCATTGGCGTCGGCCGCGAAGGCTTCACCTGGGCCGGCGCGGAGAAGATCAGCCGCAAGGCGGAGTGGCCGGATTGGCGCCCGCCATCGGAGATGATCGAGCGCCAGCCCTATCTGCCGCGCTTCATGGCCGGCGGCCCCGGCAACCCGATGGGCGCGCGCGCGCTCTATCTGGGCGGCACCGTCTACCGCATCCACGGCACCAACCAGCCCTCCACCATCGGCCAGTTCATGTCGTCGGGCTGTATCCGCATGCTGAACGAGGATGTGGAGGCGCTCTACGACAAGGTGAAGGTCGGCACCAAGGTCGTCGTGCTGCCCGGTAACCCGCCCGCCACCGCCAGCAATGGCGCCGTGCCGCCGACCGCCGCAGCCCCGGTCGCCGAAGCCGGCTTTGCCGTCCGCTGAGCGGACGCTACGCAAGACCAACCAGACGTTCGACCGGCCGGAGCGCTCCATGCCTCCGGCCGTTTTCGTTTAGCCGCTCCAGAGGCGCTGGGGCGGAACGCGCAGGCTCACCTCGGTGCCGGGCGTGAGCGTGCCGGCGCGCTCGACCCACGCCACCAGCCCGCGCAGCCCCTTCGCCACCTTGGCGAAGCCAAGTTCGGCCTCGACTTGCCCGGTCGCCGCCGCAATCGCTGCCCCCGCATGGCGGCAGGGAGCATTCTCACCCTCCACCACGAGCGCCGCCCCGCCGGCGAAATGCAGCCGCGTGCCCGGCGGCAGGAAGGTGAGTTGCGGCACGCCCTCGACCACCAGATTGGCGCCGATCCATTCCGGCGCGACCTGCGCCACCCCGAGGCGGCGGGCGATCTCGGCGAGTTCCTCGGGCGCCACCAGCGACACCTGCCGGCTGTTGCGGATCGGAGTGCCGCGCGGATACCAGGGAACGCGCGAATCCGCGCGCCGCGCGACGCCGGCATGGCGATCGCCGCCGATTCCCTCAAGCGTGACCGCGAGTTCCGCCACCTCGCGGGTCGCGAAGCCCGGCCCGTCGGCGATCAGGACGCGCGCGAGATGCCCGGCCAGGCGACGGCCCGGCGCCGGCGTCGGCGCGCCGAACAGATCCTGCGCAGGAGGATGGGGAGGCGCCCGCCTCATCGCGGCACCCGGCAGGGATTGGGCATCCTGTTCTTCCATGACGACAAGGCGGCGCCAGCCTATACGATAGGGCACTCGTTCAGGACGAGTCGCTGGAACTCCGGAGGCGGGACGTCGTTACCGCGCTGCCGGCGTGGCGGGCAAGAATGAGGATCGACCACATGTCTTCGCAATCGGGTTCCCTCTCGCCGACGCCGGGCGGCATGGTCGCCGGCCATCTCTCCGAACTGCGCGCCAAATGGGGCTGGTTCGTCGCCCTCGGCCTGCTGATGATCATGGCGGGCGCCATAGCGCTCGGCAACCTCGTGATGAGCACGGTCGTCTCGGTGCTCTATATCGGCGTGATGATGGCCATCTCCGGCGGCGCCCAGGTCATCCACGCCTTTCAGGTGAAGACCTGGGGCGCCTTCGCCTTCTGGCTCCTCGACGGACTTCTGTTCCTCGCCGCCGGCCTCGTCTGCATTTTCGTGCCGATGGTCGCGGCCGAGTTCCTCACCCTCTTCCTCGGCGTGTCGCTGATCGTCGGCGGCGCGTTCCGTCTGATCGCCGCCTTCCGGCTGCGCCCGGCGGAAGGCTGGGGCTGGATCGCCTTCTCTGCCGTGATCGCCATCCTGCTCGGCATCGAGATCATCGCCGGCTGGCCGGTCAGCGGCCTGTGGGTGCTCGGCCTGCTGCTCGGCATCGACCTGGTGTTCAATGGCATCGCCGTGCTGTTCCTCGGCTTCGGCCTGAAGAAGTAGCGCTTGCCGGTGCCTGCGCCCCTCGCCGCGATGGCGAATACTCCCGCGGAGCCGGTCGACAGGCCGGCCCCGCCCCCGGCCGCCTCCGGCCGCGATCTGCGGCTCGACCTGTTCCGCGGGCTGGCGCTGTGGTTCATCTTCCTGAACCATGTGCCGAACAATGTCGGCAACTGGATCACCAACCGCAATTTCGGCTTTTCCGACGCCACCGAGATCTTCGTCTTCATCTCCGGCTACACCGCCGCCATGGTGTATGGGCGCCAGCTCGACACCAGCGGCGTGATGGTGACCTCCGCGCGCATCCTGCGCCGGGCGTGGCAGCTCTATGTCGCCTTCATCTTCCTGTTCGTCATCTATCTCGCTGAAATCTCTTATGTCGTCGGCAGCTTCGAGAACCCTCTCTATGCCGAGGAGATGGGCGCGCTGCAGTTCCTCGCCGAGCCGGACGTCGCCCTCGTGCAGGCGCTGCTGCTGAAGTTCCGGCCCGCCAACATGGATGTGCTGCCGCTCTACATCGTGCTGCTGGCAACCTTTCCGCCGATCCTGTGGGCGCTGAAGCGGTGGCCCGACGCCACGCTCGTCGCCTCCTTCCTGCTCTGGCTCGCCGTTCAGGTCTTCGGCTTCAACCTTCCGGGCTATCCCGACGACCGGATGTGGTTCTTCAACCCCTTCGCCTGGCAGTTGATGTTCGTGTTCGGCGGCTGGTGCGGGCTCGGCGGCAGCGACCGGCTCGCCGGGCTGGTGCATTCGCGCGTCGTGCTGGTGCTGTCCGTGCTTTATCTCGCGCTCTCGCTGGCCGTGGTCACGAGCTGGTATTGGCCGCCGATGGAAGGCTTTGTACCGGCGGTAATCGGCGACATCATCTATCCCATCAGCAAGACCGACCTCTCGGTGCTGCGCTTCCTTCACTTTCTGGCGCTGGCGGTGGTGATCGTCAGGCTGATACCGGTACACGCCGCCTTTCTGCGCTCGGAGATACTGAAGCCGCTCATCATGTGCGGCCAGCACTCACTTGAAGTGTTCTGTTTCGGAGTCTTCCTTTCTTTTGCCGCACATTTCGTGCTGAACGAGGTCTCCGGCACGGTCCTCATGCAACTGACCATGAGCGTGTCGGGCATTGCCTTAATGGTAGGTCTCTCGGCTTTGCTGTCGTGGTATGCTCGCGCCGAGCGCGACAGGATGGCGCGCAAGAAGGCTGGCTAGCGCGGTTCGACGTGAAACGCTGGATCTGGGGTTTTGTCTTTGCAAGCGTCCTTGGCTTGGATGGCGCCGTCATGGCCGCCGCCGAGACGGCCAAGGTGTGCGCGGCGCCTTCCGCCCTCACCCGCGCAGGCTTCGCCCTTCCCCGCCTCGCGCGCTCGCTGGAGAAGAAGGCGCCGACCACCATCCTGGTGGTGAACAGCGCCAGCACGGCAAAGCTCCCCTCCACTTCCGAGGGCGGCAAGGCGGTCGCCCAGCGCAGCTTCCCGAGCTACATTGAGGAGACGCTGCGCACGCGCTACCCCGAGGGCGGTGTGGTGGTGACCACCCGCAGCCAGCCGCGTGCCACCGCAGAAGCGATGCTCGCCGACCTGCCGGCCATGCTGGACGACACCAAGCCGGCGCTGATGATCTGGCAGACCGGCACCTTCGACGCCATTCTCGGCGCCGAGACCACCGCCTTCTCCGACGCGGTCGGCACCGGCATCGGCTACGCCCATAAGGCCGGGGCCGACGTCATCGTGATCAGCCCGCAATACAGCCCCCGCACCGCCCTCGCCTTCGATATCGGCGCCTACACCAACGCCCTGCGCTGGACGGCCCGCCTCGAAGCGGTGCCCTTTTTCGACCGCTACGCCATCATGCGGTTCTGGGAAGACGATGGCATTTTCGAGCTCGACACCACCCGCCCCTCTCCCACGCTGTTCGACGATGTGCATAGTTGCATCGGCCGCCTGCTGGTCGCCATGATCGTCGATGGCGTCGACCTGCGAACCCTCGGTTCCCGCTAGATGATCCTGCGCCGTCTCGCCCCCCTCGCCCTTGCCGCCTCCCTTCTGGCTCCCGCCGCGCCTCCGGCTTTCGCCCAGACGGTGATCCCGGCCGGCTGCCCCACCTCCAAGACGCTGGCGAAGCTCAACACCCCGCTTGCCCGCACCGCCGCTGCGCTGCGCGCCGGCGACAAGGTGGTCATCGTCGCCATCGGCTCCTCCTCCACCGCCGGCGCCGGCGCCAGCACGTTGGAAGCCAGCTATCCCAGCCGCCTGCAGGCCACGCTGCGCGAGCGCTTTCCGGCTGCCGACATCACCGTGATCAATCGCGGCGTCAACGGCCAGGACGCCCCGGAAATGCTGGCGCGCTTCGACAAAGACGTCGCCGCGCTGAAGCCGACCCTGGTGATCTGGCAATCCGGCGTGAACGCCCTCTTCCGCGAAGGCGGGCTCGCCACCACCGACGACCTGCTGCACCAGGCGATCGCCCGGGTGAAGGCGCTCGGCGCCGATCTGGTGCTGGTCGACCCGCAATACGCCCCGCGCGTGCTGGCTGACGCCGATAGCGGACCGATGGTTAGCCTTATCGACCGTATCGCGGCCGAGGAAGGCGTCGCGGTCTATCACCGCTTCGCGCTGATGCGCGACTGGCACGAAAAGGCCTCGATGGGCTTCGAATCCTTCCTCTGGAAGGACAAGTTCCACATGAACGACTGGGGCTACAACTGCTTCGCCCGCGACCTCGGCCGCGCCGTCGTCGCCAATGTCGAATCCCAGCAGCGCTCGGCTGAAGTCAGCACCACGGGCGCGGCCGCGGCCAAGTCGTCCGGCCTCCCGGCGGCCACCCCGGTCGCCCTGCCGGTGTCGGCCAGCGCCGTGCCCTGAGCCTCTCCGCTCAGTCGCCGCCCTTGCCGGAGAAGGCACCGCCGAAGCGCTTCATGACCGCGTCGCGCGCCTTGAGCACGCGGCGCTGGTAATCCTCGGCCATCGGCTCGGTGAGCACACTCTCGAGACCGGCCAGCAACGCCCAGAGGGCGGGAATTTCCGCCTCGTCCTCGATGAACTCCGCCATCGCCTCGCCGTCGGCGTCGTCCACCGTGCGCGACAGGAACTCGAACAGCACGACCGCTACCGAGCGGTCGATGACCAGGGTGATTTCGTCGTCCGGCGCGTCGGCCATGCCATGTCCCCGTGCGAGAGTGTGTGCTTCCTATCGACCCGTCGCAGGCCGATGACAAGCCGGGCGACTTGTCACGCCGCAAAGGCGCGCGTGCCCCGGCCCGTGCAGGGCGGCTTGCATTCGGCCTCCCGCCGTGCTGACCCTTTCGCCGAACCGGGAGAGCGACGATGACGGCAGCGGACGATCTGAAGACGGTACGGGATTTCGTGCGCTACGCCGTGAGCCGTTTCACCAAGGCCGGCCTCGCCTTTGGCCATGGCACGAACGAGGCGCTGGACGAGGCCGCCTTCATGGTGCTGGAAGGGCTGCATCTGCCGGTCGACGACCTCTCGCCCTGGCTCGACGCACGCCTGACCCATGAGGAGCGGCTGCGCCTCGCCGATCTCATCGAGCGGCGCTGCACCACCCGCCAGCCGGCGGCCTATCTGCTCGGGCGCACCTATATCGGCGGCGTGCCGTTCCGCTCCGACCCGCGCGCCATCGTGCCGCGCTCCTTCATCGGCGAACTCATGGCGGGCGAACTGTTCTCCGGCGGCGATTACTCGCTGGTGCCGCAGCCGGAAACCGTCGGCCGCGTGCTCGACCTCTGCACCGGCTCGGGCTGCCTCGCCATTCTCGCCGCGATGACCTTCCCCAATGCACAGGTGGACGCGGTAGACCTCTCCCCCGACGCCCTCGCCCTCGCGGCCGAGAATGTCGCCGAGCATGGGCTGGGAGAGCGGGTGCGGCTGCTGGAGGGCGACCTGTTCGGCCCGCTGGCCGGTGAGGCCTACGACCTCATCATCACCAACCCGCCCTATGTGGACCAAGAGGCGATGGCGGCGCTGCCGCCGGAGTACCGCCACGAGCCGAGCCTCGCCTTCGCCGGCGGGCCGGACGGGCTCGACATCGTGCGCCGCATCCTCGCTGACGCGCCGGCGCATCTCACCCCCGGCGGCGGCATCATCTGCGAGTTCGGCACCGGCAAGGAAATCCTGCAGGCCGAATACCCGCATCTGCCCTTCCTCTGGCTCGACACTGAGGACAGCGAGGGCGAGGTGTTCTGGCTCTCCGCCGCCGATCTTTCCGTCAACAGCGACCTGCGCCTCATCAACCGCATGCCGCGCTGACGGCTAGCCTCCCCGCCGCATGTGCGCCAGCACGGCGGCGTCGGGCCAGCAGTCCACGGGAAGGCCATTGGCCTTCTGGTAGGCGCCGAGCGCGGCGCGGGTCTTCATGCCGGCCTTGCCGTCGATCTTCTCGGCGTAGAAGCCCTCGCGGGTCAGCACCTTCTGCATGAATTCGAGGTCGCGCGTCTTCACCAGCGCGATCTCCGCCCAATCGCGGGCGAAGGGCTTGTCGTCCTCGATGCGGTCGGCGAGATGGCCGACATACAGGACATACAGGTCGGCGAAATTGTAGCTCTTCAGTACGAAATAATTGGCGGGAGTGAGGAAGGCCGGCCCGTAGGGGCCCGCCGGCATGATGATGGATGCCTCGTCGCGCATGGCCGATGCCGGCACGCGCCGCCCGTCGGCGAGCTTCACTCCCCGCTTCAGCCACTCGCCGATCGGCAGCCGGGTCTCGGGCTCGGCCAGCGTGCAATCGAAGCCGGCCGGCACCGTGATCTCATAGGCCCAGCGCTTGCCGCTCTGCCAGCCCTTCTCCTTCAAGAGGCTGGCCGTGGCCGCGAGCGCTTCCGGCACGTCGGTCCAGATATTGGCGGTGCCGTCGCCGTCGAGATCGACGCCATAGGCGAGGTAGCCGGTGGGCAGGAACTGGGTGAGCCCCATCGCCCCGGCCCAGGAGCTTTTCATTCCGGCACGGGTGACATGCCCCTCGTCGAGAATCTTCAGCGCCGCGAGGAATTCGGCGCGGAACTCGTCCTTGCGCCGCCCGACATAGGCCTGCGTCGCCAGCACCCGCAGCGCGTCGTGATTGAGCTTCGCCCCGCCATAGGAGGTTTCTCGCGCCCAGATCGCCAGCAGGATCGAACCCGGCACGCCGAACTGGCGCTCCAGCGCGGCGAGCTGCGTGCGGTACTGCGCCGCGAGCTTGCGCCCGCGCGCGGCATAGGCGGCGATCGCCTTGTCGGAGACATAGGCGGCCGGAGTCTGGACGAATTCGGCCTGCCGGTCCGGCGCCTTCGGCTTGCCGGGAAGCGCGAGGTCCGGCAGCGCGAAGTCCGGCTCCAGCCCCGCGGTCTCGCGCTCGAAGGTGGCGCGGGAAATGCCCATGGCCTGCGCCGCCGGCCATTGCGCAGCCAGCCAGCGGTCGAAGCCGGGGTCGGCGAAAGCGGGGAGCGGGGCAAGCGTGGCGAGGACAAGCCCGGCCACGAGCCCGGTCAGAAAGTGTCGCATTCCCCGGAGATAGCCGAATCCCCGGGCGATGAGAACCGCCACGCCGATGCTATGGACGCTTCCCCTGCACGGAGGGCCATGAAACTATTCCCTATAACCCCGCTTGAAAGCTGTCCTCATGATCAGACGCCGCGATTTGCTCGCCGCCAGCACCACGGCAATCCTCGCCGCCTCGACCGGAGGCGCGCTCAGCCAGCCAGCGCCGGCGGCTTCCCCTTCGGCCGCGCCGGACGGTGCCACGGGGTGGAATGATGGCCTCGCCCACCCCATTCCCTATCAGCCGCCGCTCGGGACCGGCAAGCCGCGCGGCCTCGTGCTTGGCGGCGGCGGAATCTACCTCGCCTCATGGATGGCCGGCTATATCCACGCCTTGAAGTCCGGCGGCGTCGACCTGGCCACCGCCGACATCGTTGTCGGTACCTCCGCCGGCTCGCTCATCGGCGCCCTGCTGACCGGCGACCATCTGTGGCGCTTCGGCGCCGAGCTCGACATCTTCGTCGAACTGCCGAAGCTCTTCACCCTGATCGTGCCGACCATGACGCCGAACGACAGCCAGATCCGCGCTCACCACATCGCCGACACCGCCACCTCCGCCGCCCCTGCGACGCTCCAGGCGATCGGCCGGGCGGCGATGGCGGCGCGCAACGCCGACGGGCCGAGCGACTATTTCAACGCCGTCAAACATGTGATCGGCGAGCAGAGCTGGCCATCGCCCAAGCTGCACACCACCGCCAATGACTGCTACACCGGCGAGCGGATCGTGGTCTCCCAATCGGCCGGCATCGAGGTGAATCACGCCTGTGCGGCGAGTTCGTCGCTGCCGGGCTCGATGGGCCCGACCTGGCTCGGCAACCGCCTGTGCATGGATGGCGGCATCTGCCAGACCAGCACCCACAGCGACGTGGTCGCCGGGGTGAAGAAGGCGCTGATCATCTCCCTGACCGACGGCAGCGCCGAAGCGTCGCGGATAGGCCTGCGCACCTCCAGCCTGCCCAATACGCTGCAGCAGGAAGTGGCCGATCTCCGGGCCCAGGGCACGGAGGTGGTGCTGAAAGTGGTTGGCCTCATGCCGGGCGCCACCCATGTCGACAGCATCATGGATCCGAGATGGATCGCCCCGTGCCTGAAGAACGGCCATGAGCGCGGGCTGGCGGATGCCGGCGAGATGAAGGCGTTCTGGAGCTAGCGCACCGCGACGATGAAGAGCCGAGGAAAGCGCAGCAGCACCTTGCCATCCACGCGCGCCGGATAGGCGGCTGTGAGCCGCGCGGTGTAGTCGGCGAGGAAGACGGCGCGTTCCGTTTCGTCCAGCGGGGCGAGATAGGAACGAAGACCGGTGGAGCGGAACCAGTCGGCGATGGCGGCCGGCCCCGCCAGCGGATGATTGTAGAGCGTGTGCCAGATGTCGACCTGGCGGGCGAGCGGCGCCAGATGGTCATAATAGGCCCCGATGGCGGGCAGCCTGTCGCGCGCCACGCCGGCGATGCGCTCCGCCCAGGGGCCGGCCGCGGCGGCCTCTTCCATCATGAGGTGCGAGGGCTCGTTGACATTGTCCGGCATCTGCACCGCCAGCACGCCGCCGGGTGGCAAGGCGGCCAGCAGCCGCGCCAGCACGTAGAGATGCTCCGGCACCCACTGGAACACCGCGTTGGCGAACAGAAGGTCGGTGCCCTCGGGCGGGCTCCACGCGGTGAGATCGCCCCGCTCGAACCGCGCGGAGGGCAGGCGCGCCCGCGCCTCGTCCAGCATGGCAGGGGAATTGTCGACGCCGATCACCTCTGCCTGCGGCCAGCGCTGCGCCAGCAGCTCGGTGGAATTGCCCGGCCCGCAGCCGAGATCGATCACACGGCGGGGGTGGCTGAGCGGCACCCGCGCCAGCAGATCGCGCGGCGGGCGGGTGCGCTCGTCCTCGAAGGTGAGATAGAGGGCGGGGTTCCAGTCCTCGGCCATGGCCACCCTCCGTCCCGCTTCCGCTCAGCGCGTCAGCTTCTTGTGCTTCATGCGGTGCGGGACGATCTCGTCGACGCCGAGGCGGCGCTTCTTGTCTTCCTCGTAATCGTGGAAGTTGCCCTCGAACCACTCGACATGCCCGTCGCCTTCGAAGGCCAGCATGTGGGTGGCGATACGGTCGAGGAAGAAGCGGTCATGCGAGATGATGACCGCGCAGCCGGCGAAGTCTTCCAGCGCTTCCTCCAGCGCGCGCAGCGTCTCGACGTCGAGATCGTTGGTCGGCTCGTCCAGCAGCAGGACGTTGGCGCCCTGCTGAAGGATGCGGGCCAGATGCACGCGGTTGCGCTCACCGCCCGAGAGCATGCCGACCTTCTTCTGCTGGTCGCCGCCCTTGAAGTTGAAGGCGCCGCAATAGGCGCGCGAATTGATCTCGCGCTTGCCGAGATACAGGATCTCGTTGCCGCCGGAGATTTCCTCCCACACGGTCTTCTTGTCGTTCAACGCGTCGCGGTTCTGGTGACATAGCCGAGCTGGACGCTGTCGCCGACGGTGATGGTGCCGGCATCGGGCTTCTCCAGCCCGTTGATCATGCGGAACAGCGTGGTCTTGCCCGCGCCGTTCGGCCCGATGACGCCGACAATGCCGCCCGGCGGCAGCTTGAAGGAGAGGTCGTCGATCAGCAGCTTGTCGCCGAACGACTTACTGAGGCCATTGAACTCGATGACGTTGTTGCCGAGCCGCTCGGACACCGGGATGACGATCTGCGCGGTGGTCGGGCCCTTCTCGGACGCCTTCTTCACCAGGTCGTCATAGCGCTGGATACGGGCCTTGTTCTTGGCCTGACGGGCCTTCGGGGAGGCCCCCATCCACTCCGCCTCGGAGGCGATCGCGCGCTGGCGGGCCTCGTCCTCGCGATTCTCCTGCGCCATGCGCTTGGCCTTCTGCGCCAGCCACGAGGAATAGTTGCCCTCGTAGGGAATGCCGCGGCCGCGGTCGAGTTCGAGGATCCAGCCCGTCACATTGTCGAGGAAGTAGCGGTCATGGGTGACGATCAGGATCGCGCCGGGATAATTGCGCAGATGCCCTTCGAGCCAGTTGGTGGTCTCGGCGTCGAGATGGTTGGTCGGCTCGTCGAGCAGCAGCAGTTCCGGCTGCGAGAGCAGCAGCTGGCACAGCGCGACGCGGCGGCGCTCGCCGCCCGAGAGCTTGGAGACGTCCGAGCCCTCTTCCGGGCAGCCAAGCGCGTCCATCGCCTGGTCGATCTTGCTGTCGAGGTCCCACAGGCCCTGGCCTTCGATCTCGTCCTGGAGCGCGGTCATCTCGTCCGCGGTCTCGTCGGAATAGTTCATGGCGAGTTCGTTGTAGCGGTCGAGGATCGCCTTCTGCTTGGCGACGCCGAGCATCACGTTCTCGCGCACGGAAAGGTCGGGGTCGAGCAGCGGCTCCTGCGGCAGGTAGCCCACCCGCGCGCCTTCCGCGACCCATGCCTCGCCCGAGAAATCCTTGTCCATGCCCGCCATGATCTTCAGCAGCGTGGACTTGCCCGAGCCGTTGGGACCGAGAATGCCGATCTTGGCGTCGGGGTAGAAGGAGAGGTGCACATTGTCGAGCACCTTCTTGCCGCCGGGATAGGCCTTGGTCATGCCGTGCATGTGGTAGATAAACTGATAAGCCATGTCCAAATCCTGCGCGTGCGGGCGAGCCGGGGGCGGGCCGCGCTGCCGCGGCGTCATACGGTGTGGGTTGCGCGCTATGTAAACCGGGCGCCCTTGAGCGGCAAGGCCGTCGCTCCCGACCCGGCCGCCTCCCCCGCCGAGAACGCCGTCAAAAAGGGCCGCGCCGCCTTTTTTCCAAGGTATCGGAACGCCGCCCGGCCTCGTGCGTTGTCCGCAGCCGGCGTGTGCGCCGGCATTATTTATTACCTAAATACCTCAAGAAGCCGGAACCGGGCGGATATACCGACAGCATGGCGACAGCACCGAGCGAACCCCTCCCCCTGCTTCCCCGCCCCGACTGGGCTCTCTTCCTCGATATCGACGGTACCCTGATCGAGCATGCCGACCATCCCGAAGGCGTGAACATCCCCCTCGACCTGCCGGATCTTCTGGCGCGGCTGCAACAGGCGCTCGACGGCGCGGTGGCGTTGGTGTCCGGTCGCACCATCGACTGGATGGACCGCCGCTTCGCGCCCACCCGCCTCGCCGCCTCCGGCCAGCACGGCGCCGAGGTGCGTCTCGCCCCGGACGCGCCGTCGGTGCCGATCCCGCTGCCGAAATGGCGCCGGCCGCTGGAGCAGGCGCTCGACGAAGTGCTGGCGACCTGGCCCGGCGTGTTCGTCGAGCACAAGCCGCTGTCGCTGGCGGTGCATTTCCGCGCCGTGCCGCAGTTCGGCGAGGCGATCATGGACCGGGTGATGGCACTTGGCACCGGCATCGATGGCGGGGTCGAGTTCCTCAAGGGCAAATACGTCATCGAGGTCCGGCAGGCCGGTCGCAACAAGGGTACGGCGGTCGCCGAACTGATGAACTCGGCGCTGTTCACCGGGCGCCGCCCGGTCTTCCTCGGCGACGACGTGACGGACGAGGACGGCTTCCGCGCCGTCCGCGCCGCTGGCGGCCTCGCCCTCGCCGTCGGGCCCCGCCCGACCGATCAGGCCGATTTCAGGCTCGCCTCGCCCGCCGAGGTGCGCCGCTGGCTGACCGACCTTCCCAAGGCACTGGAGCGCGTGGATTCGTGAGCACCCATCTCGACCTGGCCGCCATCGGCAACGGCACCATCGCCGCGCTGATCGACCGCAACGGGCGCATCGGCTGGTGCTGCTGGCCGCGTATCGACGGCGACCCGGTATTCTCCTCGCTGCTCGACGGCACCGAGCCGGAGGCGGGCTTCTTCGACGTGGTGCTGGAAGGACAGGTCAAGGCGACGCGCCGCTACCAGACCAACACCGCCATCATCGAGACCATCCTGGAGAACGACCAGGGCGCCAAGCTGCGCATCGTCGACTTCGCCCCGCGCTTCAAGCTCTATGACCGCATCTACCGCCCCGCCATGCTGGTGCGGCGGATCGAGCCGATCACCGGCATGTGCCGGGTGACGCTGCGCCTGCGCCCGCACTTCAACTGGGGCGAGCAGCGCCCGGCGCCGGTGCGCGGCTCCAACCATATGCGCTTCTCCGGCGACGACGTGACCCTGCGCGCCACCACCGACCTGCCCATCGTCTACGTGATGGAGGAGCGCCCCTTCGTGCTCAGCAAGGCCGCGACGCTGGTGCTGGGGCCGGACGAGCCCTTCCCCGCCAGCATCGCCGACACCACGCGCGGCTTCGAGGAGAAGACGCGCGAATACTGGCACGAATGGGTGCGCTATCTCTCCATCCCCTATGAGTGGCAGGACGCGGTGATCCGCGCCGCTATCTCGCTCAAGCTCTGCGCCTTCGAGGAGACCGGCGGCATCGTCGCCGCGCTCACCACCTCGATCCCCGAGGCGCCGCACTCCATCCGCAACTGGGACTACCGCCACTGCTGGCTGCGCGATTCCTATTTCACCGTGCGGGCGCTGAACATGCTCGGCGCCACCCGCACCATGGAAGACTATATCCGCTACCTCACCACGGTGATCGCCTCCGAGCCCTCGGGCCGGCTGGCGCCGGTCTATTCCATCGTGCCCGGCACGCCGCTGGAGGAGCGCTTCGCCCCGGCCCTGCCGGGCTTCCAGGGCATGGGCCCGGTGCGGGTCGGCAACCAGGCCGGCGAGCAGATCCAGAATGACGGCTATGGCCATGTCGTGCTGGCGGCGGCGCAGATGTTCTTCGACGAGCGCCTGCCCAATCGCGGCGACAAGGCGCTGTTCGAGCTGCTGGAAGGGGTCGGCGCGCGGGCGGTGGAGTTCGCCTTCGAGCCGGACGCCGGGCTGTGGGAGTTGCGCGGCAAGCGCCGGCTGCACACCTTCTCGGCCGTGATGAGCTGGGCCGCCTGCGACCGGCTCGCCCGCATCGCGCGGGTATTGGAACTTGCCGATCGCGCGGAATACTGGACCCACCACGCCAACGAGATCCGCGCCCGCATCCTCGCCTTCGCCTGGGACGAGGCCCGCGGCAGCTTCGTCGACGCGGAAGAGGACGGCCAGCTGGATGCCAGCCTGCTGCTGCTGGCCGAACTCGGCTTCGTGCGTCCGGACGATCCGCGCTATGTCGCGACGGTGGAGACCATCGGCCGCGAGCTGAAGCGCAACGGCTACCTCATGCGCTA
>JAEYTJ010000061.1 GCA_023434095.1 Pseudomonadota bacterium
ACCGTGCCCCACCCGCTCTCCCTCGATTCCCTCAACGCCCTCGACCGCAACGGCTTCGTGGCCGCGCTGGACGGCATTTTCGAGCATGCGCCCTGGGTGGCGGAGGCGGCCTTCGCCCATGCGCCCTTCGCCACCGTCACGGGGCTGCACGAGGCGATGATGGCGGCGGTGTGGGCGCGGCCGGAGGCGGAGCGGATCGCCTTCGTGGCGGCGCATCCCGATCTCGCGGGCAAGGCGGCGCGGGCCGGCGACATCGCCCCCGCCTCGGTCTCCGAGCAGGCGGGGCTGGGGCTCGACCGGCTGTCGACGGACGAGTTCGCGCGCTTCGAGCGGCTCAACGGCGCCTATCGCGAACGGTTCGGCTTTCCCTTCGTCATCTGTGTGCGGCGACAGACCCGCGACGCGCTGCTCGATGCCTTCGAGGCGCGGCTGCTGCACAAGCGCGAGGAGGAACTCGCCGCCGCGCTCATTGAGATCGGGCATATCACCGCCCTGCGGCTGGTGGAGCGGGTAACGGGGGCCGGCCTGCCGAAAGTCCATGGCCGCCTGTCCACCCACGTGCTCGACACCCATAAGGGCGGACCGGCGCAGGGCGTGCGCGTGGAGCTTTTCGAGGTCGGCGCCAGCGCGCGGGCGCGTCTCACCCAGGCGGTGACGAATGAGGACGGGCGCACCGACGCGCCGCTCATCTCAGGCGCGCCGCTGCGGGCGGGGCGCTACGAACTGGTGTTCCATATCGGCGCCCACTTCAGGGCGCGCGGGCTCGACCTGCCGGGGCCGGCCTTTCTCGACACGGTGCCGATCCGCTTCGGCATCGCCGAACCGGAAGGGCATTACCATGTGCCGCTGGTGGTGACTCCGTGGAGCTATTCGACCTATCGCGGGAGCTGAGCGTCCCCGGCCGCGCCGGAGGCGTGGGAGTCAGCGATGCGCATAGGCGTTGATTGTCTCCTGCCAGCGGATAGCGGCATTGCCGTTCTGAGCGGCGCGGCTAGCCGCCCGATCGGGCGTGGCGTAGTTGCGCAGCCACGGAAAGGCAGAGGGCTGCGCGGTGTGGTTCTGCTTCTGCGTCTGCGCCGCCGCCGGCAGGGCGAAAGCGCTGGCAAGCAGGGCGACGGTGATGAGCTTCGTGGCACGCATGGGAAGGCTCCTCGACGGGCGTGCGGGCTGCACGTCGGAGACTATCTACGTGCGCACCTGTCCGCCCGCTTTCCGCCGCGTGCCGAAAACCGGGCGGATCACCGGCTGTTGATGGGCTCAGTCGTCGGTGGGGCCGGACAGCGTGTGGTAACGGCGGCTGTAATAGATGAGGCCCTCATTCGAGCCGCCCTCGGCGACGCCAACCACCTCGCAGAACAGCACGTCATGGGTGCCGACCTCCACCGTGCGCACGATGCGGCAGTCGAAGGCGACGACCGCACCCTCCAGCATCGGCGCGCCGGTCACGGCGGCCCGCCAGTTGCCACTGGCGAAGCGCTCCTCCGGCGGGGTGCGGCCGCCGAACAGGTTGGAGAGCGGTTCATGCCCGGCCGCCAGCGTGTTGATGCAGACGACGCCATTGGCGTGGACGGGAGCGGCGGCGGAGGAGCCCTTGTTGAGGCACACCAGCAGGGTCGGCGGGCTGTCGGTGACCGAGCACACCGCCGAGGCGGTGAAGCCATGGCGCCCGCCGGGTCCGTCCGTGGTGACGATGTTCACCGCCGCGCCGAGGCGGGCCATGGCGTTGCGGAAGCCCTGCCGGGTCACCGGTGGCGGGCCGTTATCGGGAGCGCCGTCGAGCGGCGAGCACGGGGGGGACATGCCCTTCTCCTTCCTGCCGGATCGGGACCGGCGCCGACGGGCGCGGGGGATCCGCGCCCGGTATGTCGCACGGATCAGAACTCGCGCAGATTGTCGCGCAGCAGCTGGTGCTTGTATTCCGTGCGCACGAGGCCACGGGCCTGAAGCTCCGGCACCAGCCCGTCGCAGATCTCGGTGATGTAGCGGCGCGAGACGCGCAGCACCGGGGTGGTGATGAGGAAGCCGTCGCCGCCGACTTCGGCCATCGCCTCGCCCATCTTGTCGGCGACCTGCGCCGGGGTGCCGATCAGCTCCATGGAGGAGACGAGGCCGCCGCCGCCGGAGGCTGCCAGCTCGCGCAGGGTCTTGCCCGATCCCCATTGCTGGAACTTGTCGAGCGTGCCGGATTCGCCATTGGTGACCAGCTTTTCCGGCAGGGGCTTGTCGAGGTCGTATTTGGAGAAGTCGATCTCGGTGATGGCGGAGATGGAGATCAGTACGTCGGTGACGAAATTGTCCGACATGGTGACGTTCTCATAGCGGGCGCGGGCCTCCGCTTCCGTCTCCCCGAGGCTGGGGCAGATGCAGAAGAACACCTTGATGTCGTCCGGGTTGCGGCCGATGGCTTCGGCGCGGGCGCGGATGTCGGCGCGGAACGCCTTCATGCCCTCGACGCCGTTGGCCACCGAGACGATGGCGTCGGCATAGCGGGCCGCGAAGTCGCGCCCGCGCGGCGAGGCGCCGGCCTGCAGGTAGACCGGGCGGCGCTGCGGCGAGGGCACGGTGTTGAGCGGGCCGCGCACCTGATAATAGGTGCCCTTGTGGTCGATGGTGTGGACCTTGGAGCCGTCGGCATAGATGCCGTTCTTGCGGTCCAGCACCACGGCGTCCGGCTCCCAGCTGTTGAACAGCTTGTCGCAGACTTCCATGTATTCCTCGGCCATGGCGTAGCGGTCCTCGCGCGGAGGCAGCTTGTCCATGCCGAAATTCTTCGCCATCAGGTCCTCGGCCGAGGTGACGACGTTCCAGCCGAAGCGGCCCTTGGTAAGGCTGTCGATGGTCGAGGACAGCCGCGCCAGCATGAAGGGCGGGTAGGCCATGGTCGACATGGTGGCGACCACGCCGAGATGCTGCGTCGCCATGCCCATGGCCACCGCCAGCGGGGCGGGATCGGCCTTCGGCACCATCATGGCGTGCTTGAGCGAGAGGTCGCGCGAGCCGCCATAGGTTTCCGGCACCATCAGCTTGTCTTCGATCATGATGAGATCGAAGCAGGCCCGCTCCATCGCCTGCGCCATCTCGATGTAGAAACGGCCGTCCCACGGATTGCCGCCCTGGCCGAAGGGCTCGCGCCATTCGTCGGGCGTGAAGTTCATGAACCAGGCGAGGTGGAAGCGCTTGTCGGCCATTGTGTCAGTCCTTCACTAAAGCAGTCTCGAATGCCGGGACGGCCGGGTCTTTCCCGGTGGCGGGCGTGCCGGCGAGCAGGGCGAGGCGCGCCTGCGTGCGCTCCGCCTCGAACAGGCGGGATTCGCGCACGCTGCGGCACTTGGCTTCGAAATCGGAGACGATGCTGGCGCCGAAGCGCTCCGGGGCCTGCGGGTCGTTGCGCCGCTTGTCGACGGCGATGACGCGGGTGCCGAGCAGGAAGGCCTCCGGCAGGTCGTGCGTGACCATGACGATGGTCATGCGGTTTTCTTCCCAGAGCTCTCCCACCAGCTCGTGCATGGATTTGCGGGTGCCGGGGTCGAGCGCGCCGAAGGGCTCGTCGAGCAGCAGCACTTTCGGCTTCATGATCAGCGCCTGCGCCAGGGCGAGGCGCTGCTGCATGCCGCCCGACAATTGGGCAGGGTATTTGTGCGCGTGTTCGCCGAGGCCGACGCGGGTGAGCAGCGCCATGGCCTTGTCTTCCAGTGCCTTGCGGCGGGCACCGAAGAAGTGGCCGAGAAAGGGCGCGCCGGCCCATTGCGGGCCCATCATCACATTGCCCAGCACGGTGCGGTGCGGGAACACGGAATAGCGCTGGAACACTACGCCGCGATCGGCGGTCGGCTCGCTTGCGATGGGCTCGCCGTCGATCAGGATGCGTCCGCGCGTCGGGCGCTCCTGCGAGAGCAGCATGCGCAGCAGCGTGGTCTTGCCGACGCCGGAGGGGCCGATGATGACGAGGAATTCGTGGTCGTCGAGCGACAGGTTGACCTGTTCGAGCACGACGCGCTCGTCATATTCCTTCCAGACATTCTCGAAGGTGATGGTGGTCATTCAGGCCGCCTTTATCTGGTCCCAGGGATAGGCGGCGACGCTGAGGCGGCGCAGCGCGTAATCCATGAGGAAGGCGAGAAGGGTGATCCAGATGACGTAGGGAAGGATCACATCCATGGCGAGGTAGCGCCGCACCAGGAAGATGCGGTAGCCGAGCCCGCCCTCCGCGGTGATGGCCTCCGCCGCGATGACGAACAGCCAGGCGGCGCCGAGGGAGAGCCGCACCGAGTCGATGAGGCGCGGCATGACCTGCGGCAGCACCACGCCCGAGATCATCTGCCAGGTGGAGGCGCCCAGCGTCTGCGCCTTGATGATCTGCTCGGTCGGCAGGGCGGAGACGCGCAGCATTACGTCGCGGATGATGAAGGGGGCGATGCCGAAGACGATCAGCACGATCTTCGAGGCCTCGCCGAGGCCGAACAGGATGAACAGGATGGGCAGCACGGCCAGCGGCGGGATCAGCGAGAAGGCGGCGAAGAACGGCTCGAACGTGGCGCGCAGATAGGGCACGAAGCCGACGATGATTCCGAGCACCAGCCCGAGCAGGGCGGAGATGCCGAGGCCGAGGAAGAGGCGCTGCAGGCTCAGCCAGGTGTCCCACCACAGCAGATACTGGCTCGTCGCCTTGTCCACCGTGGTCGCCATGCGCACCATGGTGTTCCAGAAGCTGGCGAAGCTCGGCATGAGCTTGTCCGCCGGCTCGACCGCAAGGCGCGCATTCGAGCCCAGCATGTAGATCGCCAGCACCACGACGAAGGGCAGGATGGCAAGGATGAGCCGGACGCCGGGCC
>JAEYTJ010000092.1 GCA_023434095.1 Pseudomonadota bacterium
CCTTGTGGGTGAGGCGCGCGAACCTCGAGACAGGCAACGGAGGCGAGCCGTGTGTCGGAGGCGCCCGGCGGCAGGCCATGGCCTCCTCGCGGACAAGGCCTATGACGCCAACACCCTGCGCGCCGCCATGGGCGCCGAGGCCGTCAATGCCGTCGAACCGTTCCGCAGGATCGCCATCCCCACGACGCGGACCTTTGGGGACATCGCCACCGGACCGAGTGCGACTTCAATCGCCTCAAGCACTTCAGCCGCTTCGCCACACGCTACGGAGCGAACCATTCACTTCCCCGGCTTCGCTCTCCTCGCCGCCCCGACGATATGGATCGCTTGACGGTCGATCCGCCTTAACCCTCGCGCCGCCCATGGGCCGCCGCCGGAGTTGGTTGCCGCCGGCCGCGCAGGCGGCGTGGGAAGGGCTGCCGGCAGCCGCGATGGCGGAAATGGCCGCGCTCGTCCGCTCCATGTGGCGGGCCGGGTATGGGCGCTCATCACCGATCCGTCAGCCGGGGCCGCGCGGCGCGGATGAGCGCTGGGCCGCCGAAAGCCAAATCCCCGCGGTGACGTCTTGGCGGACCAGGCGCCGGCCTGTCAGTGCCGCCGCGGCGGGCCTTTACGAACGATGGCAGGCCGCCGGCACGCGTTCCAATTCGGCGGAGATCGGTAACGATACCGCCCGACCGCCCCCTTCCCGTGTGGACGGTCCCGGCAGCAGGCGCGGTCGACCGGGGGGCGCCGGCCCGGCACGGCACCTAAAACAAAGCCCCCGGCGAAGGCCGAGCGCTTTGCAGGCTCAGGATCCCGGCATTCCCGTCCGGGACCCTCTCATTGCGGCGGCGGCACGCGGTCCGCCGGCCACGCGGCACGGGCGGGCGAAGGGCCGGCGTCCGGTCAGGGCGTCGGCGTGGCCGGGGTCGCGGCCGGCGCGTTGATGAGGTCACCGGGCTTCGGCGCGGCTTCGGTCTTCTCTACCTTGGCCGCCTCGCGGGTCTTCTGCACGGCTTCGGCCTGGGCCTTCTGCGCCAGGAACTGCTCGATCTGCGGCTTGACCTCGTCGAGGGTCGGCACGGGGCGCTCGCGCTCTTCCTCGAGCTTGATGACGTGCCAGCCGAACTGGGTCTTCACCGGCTTCGAGACTTCGCCGGGCTTCAGCTCGAAGGCGACTTCGGCGAATTCCGGCACCATCTGCTCCTTGGTGAAGAAGCCGAGATCGCCGCCATCGTCCTTGCCCGAGGGGTCCTCGGTCAGCTCGCCCGCCAGCTTGGCGAAGTCGGCGCCCTTCTTGAGCTGCGCCTCGACATCCTGCGCCTTCTTCTCGGCAGCCGCCTGGGCTTCCTTGTTGTTCGGGTCGGCGCGGAACAGGATGTGGCGGGCGCGCACTTCCTTCTCCGGCTTCTGCTGCTTCACCGCCTCCTCATAGGTCTGCTGCATCGCCGCGTCGGTGAGCGCATCCTTGGTGGCCTTGGTGAGGATGGCCTGCATCAGCACGCGCTTGCGGATGAAATCCATCTCGCGCTTGAATTCCTCGGTCTCGTAGAGCTTCTGCGCCTCGGCGGCCTGCGCCATGGCGTTGAGGTCGATGAGGAAGCCGAGCACATATTCGTCGCGCGCCGCGCCCTGGATCTGCTGCGGCAGGTTCGGCGCGAGTTCGGCGGCGGCGGCGGTCACGTCGCTGCGGCGGATCGGCTGGCCGTTGACGGTGGCGAGCACGGGGTCGTCACCCTGCGAGGCCGCGGCGGCCGGTGCGGCGGCCTTCGGCGCGGCGTCCTGGGCGAGCGCCGGCAGGGCAGGAAGCAGGGCGGTGCCGATCAGCGCGGCCAGCAGGCCGGCACGCAGCGGGCCGGAGGTGACCCGGCCGGCGACGGCGCGAGCGGACGCCGTAGGCGCGGCGAGCGGGAAATGACGGGTCATGGAACGTTCCTCAATTCGGTTTGGCCGCAGGGGCGGCGAAAGCTGGCCCAGCGTGGCACAGGTTGCAAGCCGGTATGATGGCCTACGCCGGATATTTCGCCGCGTGCGCGCCGGTGGCATGGGCTGCCTGCGCGACCGCCCGCTGATCGGCGAAACTGTCGTCCGGCGTGCGATTGACAACCCCCAAACCCGTTCATAAGTGTGGCACGCGGTGCGGGTTCTCGCCGGCACTCGCGCTTATGTGACGCAAGAACCCGCAAGCCGTTCGCGGCGGCCCGGCCCTGAAGACCCATTTCGGCCGCAAATGGCGTCTCGATGAGGCTTAAGCCCGCGCGTTCATGCCCGCAGCTTGCTCAAGAGGATGCGGCGGCCCGTCACCGCCCGTCCGACACCTGCCCCTGGCGGACTCGGATTGGAAGTCTCATGTTCGGCGCTCTCGCGCGAAAGCTCTTCGGATCGGCCAATGACCGCCGCGTGCGCGGTTACCAGCCCAAGATCGCGGCCATCAACGCGCTCGAACCCGAGGTGAAGGCGCTCTCCGACGACGCGCTGCGCGCCCGCACCGTCGCCTTCCGCGAGCAGCTGGCCAACGGCGCCAGCCTGGACGACCTGCTGGTCCCAGCCTTTGCGACGGTGCGCGAGGCGGCCCGCCGGGCATTGGGACAACGGCATTTCGACGTGCAGCTCATCGGCGGCATGGTGCTGCACGAGCGCGGCATCGCCGAGATGCGCACCGGCGAAGGCAAGACCCTGGTCGCCACGTCGCCCGTCTATCTCAACGCCCTGACCGGCAAGGGCGTCCACGTCGTCACCGTGAACGACTATCTCGCCAAGCGCGACGCCGAATGGATGGGCCGGGTCTACCGCTTTCTCGGTCTCACCGTCGGCATCATCCATCACGGCATGGACGACAATGAGCGCCGCGCGGCCTATGCCTGCGACGTCACCTACGCCACCAATAACGAGCTCGGCTTCGACTATCTGCGCGACAACATGAAGTACGAGCTGAACCAGATGGTGCAGCGCCCGCACTTCTACGCCGTGGTCGACGAGGTGGACTCGATCCTGGTCGACGAGGCGCGCACGCCGCTCATCATCTCCGGCCCGCTCGACGACCGCTCCGACTTCTACAACACCATCGATACCTACATCCCGAAGCTGTCGAAGGAAGACTACGAGGTCGACGAGAAGCAGCGCTCCGTCGCCATGACCGAAGCCGGCATGGAGAAGATCGAGACCCTGCTGCGTGACGCCGGCCTCCTCAAGGGCGAGAGCCTGTACGACATCGAGAACGTCTCGGTCGTCCACCACGTCAACCAGGCGCTGCGCGCCCACACCCTGTTCCAGCGCGACAAGGACTACATCGTCCGCAACGGCGAAGTCGTCATCATCGACGAGTTCACCGGCCGCATGATGCCGGGCCGGCGTTATTCCGAAGGCCTCCACCAGGCGCTGGAGGCGAAGGAGCGGGTGCAGGTCCAGCCCGAGAACCAGACGCTGGCCTCCATCACCTTCCAGAACTATTTCCGCATGTACGAGAAGCTGGCCGGCATGACCGGCACGGCCAACACCGAGGCGGCGGAGTTCCAGGACATCTACAGCCTGGAAGTGGTGGAGATCCCGACCAACCTGCCGGTGCAGCGCATCGACGACGACGACGAGGTCTATCGCACGGCGGCGGAAAAGTACGACGCCATCATCGATCTCATCACCGACTGCAAGACCCGTGGCCAGCCGGTGCTGGTCGGCACCACCTCGATCGAGAAGTCGGAGCTGCTGGCCGAGCTGCTGAAGAAGCGCGGCTTCAAGCAGAAGGACTTTTCCGACCCCGACGCCTTCCGCCCGCTCTATGACGGCGACCAGGGCACGGCGGACGACAAGGTGTTCGCGGTGCTCAACGCCCGCCACCACGAGCAGGAATCCTACATCGTCAGCCAGGCCGGCGTGCCGGGCGCCGTCACCATCGCCACCAACATGGCCGGCCGCGGCACCGACATCCAGCTCGGCGGCAATGCCGAGATGCGCATCACCCACGAGCTCGGCGACATACCGGAGGGCGAACAGCGCGCCGCCGCCGAGGCCGGTATCCGCGACGAGATCGCCACGCTGAAGGCGAAGGCGCTGGAAGCCGGCGGGCTCTACGTCATCGGCACGGAGCGCCACGAGAGCCGGCGCATCGACAACCAGCTGCGCGGCCGCTCCGGCCGCCAGGGCGACCCGGGCCATTCGCACTTCTTCCTGTCGCTGGAAGACGATCTGATGCGCATCTTCGGGTCCGACCGGCTGGACGGCATGCTGCAGAAGCTCGGCCTCAAGGAGGGCGAGGCGATCGTCCATCCCTGGATCAACCGGGCGCTGGAGAAGGCGCAGCAGAAGGTCGAGGCGCGCAATTACGACATCCGCAAGAACCTGCTGAAATACGACGACGTGATGAACGACCAGCGCAAGGTGGTGTTCGAGCAGCGCGTCGAGCTGATGCAGGACGAGGACGTCGCCGAGACTGTCGCCGAAATGCGCCACGGCATCATCGAGGACATGGTCAACAAGCATGTCCCGCCGAACGCCTATCCCGAGCAGTGGGACACGGACGGGCTTGCCGAGCAGCTTCAGCGCGTGCTGGGCCTCGACCTGCCGGTCAAGGAATGGGCGGCCGAGGAAGGCATCGCCGACGAGGAGATGCGCGAGCGCGTGCAGCGCCGGGCCGACGAGGCGATGGCGCTGAAGGCGGCCAAATACGGCCCCGACATCATGCGCTATGTCGAGAAGTCGATCCTGCTGCAGACGCTGGACCATCTCTGGCGCGAGCATCTGGTCACGCTCGATCACCTGCGCCAGGTCA
>JAEYTJ010000159.1 GCA_023434095.1 Pseudomonadota bacterium
AGGTTCTGCTGCAGCCGCTCCACCGCCCGCACCAGCGCCTGCGGCATCACCATCCAGCCGACCCGCCAGCCGGTCATGCAGAAATATTTCGAGAAGGAATGGATGATGGTGGCCTCGGCGCTGACCGCCGCGGCCGTCGAGGCGGGGAAGGCGTAGTCCAGCCCGTGATAGATCTCGTCCGAGATAAAGCGGATGCCGGCGCCTTCCGCGGTGCGGATCAGTTCCGCCAGCGCCTCGGGGCGCATCATCGTGCCGGTCGGGTTGGCCGGGCTCGCCACCAGCACGCCCTTGAGCGGCGCGCGGCGATGGGCGTCGAGCAGCGCCTCGGGGGTGATGACCCAGCGCGAGGCGGCGTCGGTCTCGATCAGCACCGGCTCGCAGCCCAGCGCGGTGAGGATGTGGCGGTAGGGCGGATAGCCTGGATTGGCGATCGCCACCCGGTCGCCCGGCTCGAACTGGGCGAGAAAGGTGAGCAGGAAACCGGAGGATGAGCCGGTCGTCACCACCACCCGGCCGGGATCGAGGTCGAGCCCGTAGGTCTCGCCGTAATGCCGGGCGATGCGGGCGCGCAGCGAAGGGATGCCGAGCGCCGTGGTGTAGCCGATGCGGCCATGGTCGAGCGCACGGCGCGCCGCTTCGCGGGCGGTGGACGGCGCCGGCGCGGCCGGCTGGCCGACCTCCATATGGATGACATGGCCGCCCGCCGCCTCGATGCGCGCCGCCCGCTCCATCACGTCCATGACGATGAAGGGGGCGATCTCGCTGCGGCGGGACGCGCCCGCCAGCTCCGCGGCGGCCGCGAGGCGGGGGGAGGTGAAAGATGTATCCATATTGCCGAACCTTGCCCAACCGCCGCACCCGTGCCGCATTGTCTGGCTCGTGTCGACTGACGTTCAATAGAAGATGATGACCGGCAGGCTTGACCCTGCCCTCACGACAGCGTCAGTTCCCCCGGAAACATTTCGTGTCGATGGATGATGCCTTCCCTGCTGCTTGACAACCCCTCGCCCGCCCGCCGCCCCGGCGGCCGCCCTGCCGCGCGCTCTGGCGTCAGGCTGTCGCGGAGCCTCGCCCTCCTCGCCGCCGCCGCGCTGCTCGTTCCGGGCGGGGCGGCGCAGGCGCAGAGCCGGCAGCCCAGCATCATCCGCGACGCCGAGATCGAAACGCTGATGCGCGACTATACGCGCCCGATCTTCAAGGTGGCCGGGCTGCAGCAGCAGAACATCCAGGTCGTGCTGGTCGGCAGCGACAGCTTCAACGCCTTCGTCGCCGACGGGCGACGCATCTTCATCAATACCGGCGCACTCCAGCAGTCGAAGACGCCGAACGAGATCATCGGCGTGCTGGCGCACGAGACCGGCCATATCGCCGGCGGCCACCTCGCCAATATGCGCCAGCAGCTGGAGACGGCGCAGACCGCCGCCATTGTCGGCATGCTGCTCGCCGCCGGCGGCGTCGCGGCGGGTGCGGCCGGCGGCGCCAATATGGGCGGGGCGGCGGCCGGCGCCATCATGGCACCGCAGGAGGTGATCCGCCGCACGCTGCTCTCCTACCAGCGCGGGCAGGAAGCCTCGGCCGATCAGGCGGCGGTGAAGTATCTCACCGCTACCAAGCAGTCCGCCAAGGGCATGCTGACGACGTTCGAGCGCTTCCAGAACGACCAGATCTTCCTCAGCCAGCGCGTCGACCCCTATGTGCTGAGCCATCCCATGGCGACCGAACGCATCGCGCTTCTGTCGGAGCTGGCGCGCAAGAGCCCCTATTTCGACGCCAAAGACCCGCCCGCCCTGCAGGCGCGGCACGACATGATGCGCGCCAAGCTGGTGGGCTTCACCCAGCCGCCCGAAACCGTCAGCCGCACCTATCCGCGCTCCGACGCCTCGCTGCCGGCGCGCTACGCGCGGGCGATCTCCGGCTATCGCTTCGGCAGCATTCCCGACGCGCTGAGGCAGATCGATTCGCTGATCGCCGAGCAGCCGAACAACCCCTATTTCCACGAGCTGAAGGGCCAGGCGCTGCTGGAAGCCGGCCGGGCACGGGAGGCGGTGCCGCCGCTGCGGCGCGCCGTGGCGCTGTCCGACGGCAACCCGCTGATCCGCATGCTGCTCGGCCAGGCTCTGGTCGCCAGCGACGACAAGTCGTCCATGGACGAGGCGGTGCGCGAGCTGAACTTCAGCCTCCAGCGCGAGCCGACCTCGCCGGCCGGCTGGCGCTATCTCGCCATGGCCTATGGCCGCAAGGGCGACATTCCGAATGCCGACCTCGCCTCGGCGCAGGCCGCCTATATGAGCGGCGATTTCCGCCTCTCGCGCGAGCTCGCCACTCGCGCCCGCAACGGCTTCAAGCTCGGCTCGCCGGGCTGGCTGAAGGCCGACGACATCGTCAACTACAAGCCGCCGGTGGACCCCAACGCCCGCCGCAAGAAGGCCGGCCCGTAATGGCCGCGCCCGCCCCTTTTCCGCTGGAGAAACCCATGCCGCCCCTCAGCCTCTTCCGCCGCGCCGGCCGCGCGACCCTCGCGCTCGGCCTCGCCGCCGGCCTGCTGCTCGGCGCCGCGCACACGCCCGCCTCCGCGCTCGACGACGCCCAGCGCAAGGAATTCGAGGGCGTGATCCGCAACTATCTCGTGAACAATCCCGAGGTGATCCAGGAAGCGATCATGGTGCTGCAGCAGCGCCAGGCCGAGGCCGCGGCCAAGCAGCGCGAGGCGGCGGTGGCCGAGCTGAAGCCGCGCATCTACGACACCACGCGCGGCATCGTCGTCGGCAACCCGCAGGGCGATGTCACCCTCGTCGAGTTCTTCGATTACAATTGCGGCTACTGCAAGCGCGCCCTGGGCGACCTCGTCGACCTCATCAAGGGCGACCCAAAGCTCAAGGTCATCCTCAAGGAATTCCCGGTGCTCGGACCGGGCTCCGTGGAAGCGGCGCGGGTCGCGGTGGCGGTGCGCCTGACGGCGCCCGACAAGTATTTCGACTTCCACCAGAAGCTGCTCGGCGAGCGCGGCCAGGCCAACAAGGACAAGGCCATCGAGGCCGCCGTCGCGGTGGGCATCGACAAGGCGGCGCTGGAGAAGGCGCTCGACAACCCCGAGGTCAACGCCACGCTGCAGGACGACCTGCAACTGGCCGAAGCGCTCGGGATCGACGGCACGCCGAGCTATGTGCTGGGCGACCAGGTGGTGGTCGGCGCGGTCGGCCACGACCAGCTCAAGGGCGCCATCGCCTCGGTGCGCAGCTGCGGCAAGACTCAGTGCTGAGTCCCCAGTACTGAGTCCCCGGCGCTGAACTCCCGTGCCGCAGTTCCGGCGCCCTCCGCCGGACCTGCCGGGGATAATCCCGCCGAAAGCGCGGCAGGGCTTGGCGCGGGGCCAGCCATTGCCTATAACCCCGCGGCCGTCCCGGCATGGGGCCGCCGGCGGCTGGCTGAACGAGGCGCGATGCCCGACACGGTGCATGTTCTCAACGGACCGAACCTCAACCTGCTCGGCACGCGCGAGCCGGAGATCTACGGCCGTGCGACCATTGCCGATGTGGAGGCCGCCTGCCGCACCGCCTGCGAGCGCCACGGCCTGGATCTGGTTTTCCGTCAGACCAACCACGAGGGCGAGCTCGTCACCTTCCTTCAGGAAGCGCGTGGCTCGCGCGGCGTGGTGCTGAACGCCGCCGCCTATACCCACACCTCCGTCGCCATAGCCGACGCCATCAAGGCGGCCGGCCTCATTGTCGTCGAAGTCCACCTGTCCAACGTCTTCGCACGCGAAGCCTTCCGCCATCATTCCTTTATCTCGCCGGTCGCCCGTGGGGTGATCTGCGGGCTGGGGATCGAGGGCTACCGGCTCGCCATCGATGCGCTCGCCACCGCCGGTGGCAAGATCAGCTGAGGGAGACGGGCGAGCGACCGTCACGGGATCATGATGAAAACCAACAAGCCGAACATCGACCCCGCGCTGGTGCGCGAGATCGCCAACCTGCTTTCCGAAAGCGACCTCACCGAAATCGAGGTGCAGCACGAGGATCTGCGCATCCGCGTCGTCCGCGCCGCGCCCACCGTCTATGCCGCCCCGGTCGCTGTCGCGCCGGCCCCGGTGGCCGCCGCCCCGGCAGCCGCTGCCGCGGCCCCTGCTGCCGCCGCGCCGGCGGCCGATGTGTCGAAGCATCCCGGTCTCGTCACCTCGCCGATGGTTGGCACCGCCTATCTCGGTCCCGAACCCGGCGCGAAGTACTTCGTCGAGGTCGGCTCGGTGGTGAAGGAAGGCCAGACGCTGCTCATCGTCGAGGCGATGAAGACCATGAACGCGATTCCCGCGCCCCGCGCTGGCACCGTGACCCGAATCATCGTGGAGAATGCGCAGCCGGTCGAGTATGGCGAGCCACTCCTGATCATCGAGTGAGGCGCGCCTGATGTTCGGCAAGATCCTGATTGCCAATCGCGGCGAGATCGCGCTGCGCGTGCTGCGCGCCTGCAAGGAAATGGGCATCGCCACCGTGGCGGTGCATTCCACCGCCGACGCCAACGCCATGCATGTAAAGCTCGCCGACGAGAGCGTGTGCATCGGCCCGCCGCAGGCCCGCGACAGCTATCTCAACATTCCGGCCCTGCTCGCCGCCTGCGAGATCACCGGCGCCGAGGCCGTGCATCCCGGCTACGGCTTCCTCGCCGAGAATGCGCGCTTCGCGGAAATCCTCATCGACCACGGCGTGCAGTTCATCGGGCCGAAGCCCGAGCACATCCGCATCATGGGCGACAAGATCGAGGCGAAGAAGACCGCCAAGCGGCTCGGCATTCCCTGCGTGCCCGGCTCGGACGGCGGCGTCACCTCGGATGAGGAGGCGATGAAGGTCGCCCGCGAGATCGGCTATCCCGTGCTCATCAAGGCCGCCGCCGGCGGCGGCGGACGCGGCATGAAGGTGGCGCGCTCGGAACATGAGCTGTCCTCCGCCCTGTCGACCGCCCGCTCAGAAGCCCGCGCCGCATTCGGTGATGACGCGGTCTATATCGAGAAATATCTCGGCACGCCCCGCCACATCGAGATCCAGGTGCTGGGCGACGGCAAGGGCAACGCCATCCATCTCGGCGAGCGCGATTGCTCGCTGCAGCGCCGGCACCAGAAGGTGCTGGAAGAGGCCCCCTCCCCGATCCTCACGCCCGAGCAGCGCGCCCGCATCGGCGGGACGGTGGCGCAGGCCATGCGCGACCTGAAATATCTCGGCGCCGGCACCATCGAGTTCCTGTACGAGAACGGCGAGTTCTACTTCATCGAGATGAACACCCGCATCCAGGTGGAACATCCGGTGACGGAGGCCATCACCGGGGTCGACCTGATCAACGAGCAGATCCGCGTCGCCGCCGGCCTGCCGATGAGCGTCACCCAGGACGACATCAAGCTCGACGGCCACGCCATCGAGTGCCGCGTCAACGCCGAGCACCCGCGCACCTTCCGTCCCTCGCCGGGCCGGATCGACTACTGGCATGTGCCGGGCGGGCCGGGCGTTCGGATCGATTCGGCGGTGTATCAGGGCTATACGATCCCGCCCTATTACGACAGCCTCGCCGGCAAGCTGATCGTCCACGCCGCCAACCGCGAGGAGTGCCTCGCACGGCTCAAGCGCGCGCTGAACGAGTTCGTGGTGGAAGGCATCGAGACCACCCTGCCGCTGTTCCGCGAACTGGTCGAGAACGACGACATCAAGCGCGGCGCCTACGACATCCACTGGCTGGAACACTTCCTCGCCGAGGGCGAGCCGGGCGCCTGAGCCTGGTCACATCGTTAATCTCCAACGATGTGTTCGGTCTCGTCCCCTCCGAACGACACCATGGCCGGGCGCGTCCCGGCCATTTGCTTTTCCGGATGCCGCGTGCCCCGGGCGCGCCTTCACAGCGCCGCGCATCTCGGTCATGCTGGCGTCATGTCACACCCGCGCGACCATCAGGTCGAGATCACCCCGGAAGTGCTTCTCAAGGCCTATGCCTGCGGCATCTTCCCCATGGCCGAGAGTGCCGACGATCCCGGTCTCTACTGGATCGAGCCGGAGCGGCGCGGGGTGATCCCGCTGAACGATTTCACCGTTTCCAGCCGTCTCGCCCGCACCGTGCGCTCCGACCGCTTCGAGATCCGCATCGACCATGATTTCGAGGCGGTGATGGACGGCTGCGCGGCCCCGGCCGACGGGCGCGGCTCGACCTGGATCAACCGGCGCATCCGCAAGCTCTATTGCGACCTGCACGCGCGCGGCTATTGCCACTCCGTCGAGGCCTGGCAGGGCGGCGCGCTGGTCGGCGGGCTCTACGGGGTGCGGCTGGGGCGCGCCTTCTTCGGCGAGAGCATGTTCCACACCGCGCGCGACGCCTCGAAGGTGGCGCTGGTGCATCTGGTGGCGCGGCTGAAGAAAGGCGGCTTCGTGCTGCTCGACACCCAATTCGTCACCGACCACCTCAAGAGCTTCGGCGCCATCGAGGTGCCCAAGCGCCAGTACAGCCGCCTGCTGGCGCAGGCGCTGGAAGCGGGCGAGGCGGATTTCTACTGCTGGCCGCCGGGCGAGGCGATCACCGGGTCGGTCTGCTTGCAGTCGGTCAGCCACACGTCATAGATCGGGTGCTCGACCCCGTGCAGGCCGGGGCTGGAGGCGAACATCCAGCCGCCGAACAGCGGCTGCACCTGCCCGTCCAGTGCGATTTCCTGGATTTCGACGAAGCCGGTGGTGTTCTGCTGCTCGCTCTCTGGCCGCGTGTAGCAGGCGCGCGGGGTGATCCGCAGCGCGCCGAACTGCACCGTCTCGTTGATCGAGACGTCGAAACTGGTGATGCGGCCGGTGATCTTGTCGAGGCCGGAGAACACCGCGGTCTTGTTCTCCACCTTCTGCTCGGGCGGCTGGATCACCTCGATGTCGCCGCTGGGCCCGACGGTCGCCTGGCCGGGCACTTCCGCCGGGGCCTGCGCCGGGGCGCGCGGAGCGCCGGCATCGGGATCTTCCATGATGGAGGGCACGCCGGCGCCGCCGGGCGCCGTATCGGGGTCCTCGACCGGGCCTTCCATCAGCGGCGGCGGTGCCAGCGGCTGCGATTCGACCCCGCCCTGCCAGCCCTGGGCGGCCAGCGGCGTGGCGGCGGCAAGGCCGGCCAGCATCGCCCCGGCAAGAAGCGCGGAGCGCAGGAACGGTCGGAAAGCGGAAATGCCGTGCACCGAAAAGCCTCGCGAAGCGCACTGCCCCTCCGGCACGCGCAGGGGGCCAAGATGCCGGGCAATGCGGCGATGTCGGGGCGGAGGCGGAAATGCCGGGCGCGGCCCCGTCTGCCCCGCCGGCGCGGCGCGCCTCACTCGGGCGTCCAGGCCTTGTAGTCGCCCGTCACCGCGGGCCGGTGCCCGAAGCCGATCGCCGAGCCCGGCGGGCGGTAGGCATTGACCGTGCCGGTGGGATTCGGCCGGTGCGGCTTCTCCCACTCGCGCGCCACATAGGTCTCTTCGCTCGGCGGCACGTCGGAGCGCTGGTGCATCCAGGCGTGCCAGCCCGGCGGAATGGCGGTGGCTTCGGCATAGCCGTTATAGATCACCCAGCGCCGCTCGAAGCCGAGCGACGGGTCGATCTTGCGGCCCTTGGTCCGATAATAGCGGTTGCCGGACTCGTCCGTACCGACGAACTCCCCATGCCGCCAGGTGTGGAAGCGCGTGCCCATGGTCTGGGCGTTCCACCAGGTGAAGGTCTCGGTGATGAAGTCGTAAAGCTTCACGAAATGCGTCCCTGCGCCGGCCGTCGATCTCGCGCGGAACATGCCACCCGCACCGCGCGAAGTCCAGCCGCGCACGGCCCGGCGCGGCGCTTAACCACGGCTGCGGAACTCCGTGGCATAATAGGCGAGCGCCAATAGCAGCACGGCGCTGCCCGCCGCCGTCACCGCGCCCCAGCCGCCGAGCTCGTAGAGCGGGCTGGCCACCGCCGAGCCCACCGCGCCGCCGGAGAAGAAGGTGGCGATGTAGAGCGCGTTGAGCCGCGCGCGGATTTCCGGCGCCAGCATGAAGATGGCACGCTGGCCAAACACCAGATTGGCCGTCGCCGCGCAGTCGAGCACGATGGCGCCGAGCGCCAGCACCACCACCGAGGACGTCGCCACCCCCGCCTCCGTCACGACGAGGCCGGCGATCGCCAGCAGCAGCGCCGCCCCGGTCGCCACCTTCGACCAGCCCCGGTCGGCCAGCCAGCCGGCGAGCGGCGAGACCACGACGCTGGCGGCACCGGCCAGCGCGAACAGGGCGATCCCCTGCTGGCCAAGCCGGAAGTCCGGCCCGGCAAGTTCCAGCGGCGCGGCGGTCCAGAACAGGGTGAACGCCGCGAACATCGCCGCCTGATAGGCCGCGCGCCGGCGCAGCACGGGCTGGGTGCGCAGCAGCGGCCACAGCGAGCCGACCAGTCGGGCATAGCTGGTGCGCCCGCCGGGATGGCGCGGCGGCAGGGCGACGCGCAGGCCGGCCGCCAGCGCCAGCATGGCCAGCGCGGCGATGAGGAACACGGCCCGCCAGCCGAACCAGTGCGCGAGCAGCGAGGAGGCCGGCCGGGCCAGCAGGATGCCGGTCATCAGCCCGCTCACCACGCTGCCGACCTTG
The DNA here is from genome assembly GCA_023434095.1 of Pseudomonadota bacterium. GTDB lineage: Bacteria > Pseudomonadota > Alphaproteobacteria > Rhizobiales > Xanthobacteraceae > Ancylobacter. The sequence goes on from JAEYTJ010000159.1 coordinate 8,600, forward strand.
CGGCCGCGCTCCTCCGGACGGGCGAGATGGGCGGCGAAAGGCACCGCGACCTGCGCCACCACCGAGCCGACGCCGAACACCAGCGCCGCCAGAAGGAAGGCGGAGGGCGCGGTGGCGACGAAGGCGAGGCCGAGCCCGGCCGCGGCGCAAAGCAGGATCGCAGCGATGAGGCGCCGGTTCTCGACGATGTCGCCGAGCGGCACCAAGAGCAGCAGGCCGGCGATGTAGCCAAGCTGGCCGACGGTGACGACGAGGCTGGCGAGCGTCTCGTCGAGGCCGATATCGTCGGCGATCAGCGCGATCAGCGGCTGGGCGTAATAGAGATTGGCGGCGCCGAGTCCCGCCGCCAGCGCGAGCAGGAAAAAGGTTGGGGCGCCGGCGGCGGGACGCGCGTCGGGGATGGAGGTCATCGGGAGGTGCCGGGTTGGAACGACAGGTTGGCTGCCATTTGGGACCCGGTGCGCCGGCTGTCCAGATGCCGATGGGGCAGCCGGCCGTTGCGGACGTGCGAACCGGAAAGGGCGGAAGCGCAAAGAGCGGTGATGCCCGTCATCCCCACTGTTCACCGCGTCTTCCCGAACACGCGGATTGGCGCTGGACTCAGGGGCCGAATCCCTTCTCGATTGGGGTTCGCCCCTGGCGGGCGGCCTGTTGCGTCACCATCTAGATTTAGCGATTTTTTCACACACTCCACACTAGAGTTTGTGACACGAGGTTGACGCATCAGAGGGAGTCGGCCAGTTTGGCGCCGTCGGTCGCAGCGTAGTTTTTGCGGGCCGGCATCATCCAGATTGAAGCGGGCTCCATCGCCGGTACCACACTCCGGCGGGGCGTTTATGCGTGCCACGTGCGTACCAACACTACACCGGAACGCAGCGGCCACCGGGCCGTTCGATTTCGGGTGACGGGGTATGCGGACGCAGGTCCGAGGCTTTGAAAAATCGCTTGGCGGGCCGGAGGACGGGTCTGCCACGAACCAGGGACGACGAGAATGCGCATCCAGCGCCGTTATACGCAGGCCGGCCGTTCACCCTATGCGGACATTGCGTTCCGCAAGGCGACGAGCGAGATACGCAATCCTGACGGGTCGGTGGTGTTCCGCCTCGAATCCATCGACGTGCCCGAGCATTTTTCCCAGGTCGCCACCGACATCATCGCGCAGAAGTACTTCCGCAAGGCGGGCGTGCCGGCGCGGCTGAAGAAGGCCGAGGAGGAGACCGTCCCCTCCTTCCTCTGGCGCGGCATCGCCGACGAGAAGGCGCTCGGCGCCCTTCCCGAGAAGGAGCGCTATGTCGGCGAGACCGATTCCCGCCAGGTTTTCGACCGGCTGGCCGGCACCTGGACCTATTGGGGCTGGAAGGGCGGCTATTTCGATTCGGAGGAGGACGCGCAGGCTTTCTTCGACGAGCACCGCTACATGCTGGCCATGCAGATGGCCGCGCCGAACTCGCCGCAGTGGTTCAACACCGGCCTGCACTGGGCCTATGGCATCGACGGCCCCAGCCAGGGCCATTTCTATGTCGACTACGCGACGGGCGAGCTGACGCGCTCCAAGTCCTCCTATGAGCACCCGCAGCCGCATGCCTGCTTCATCCAGTCCGTCGGCGACGATCTGGTGAACGAAGGCGGCATCATGGACCTGTGGGTGCGCGAGGCGCGCCTGTTCAAGTACGGCTCGGGCACCGGCTCCAACTTCTCCGCGCTGCGCGGCGAAGGCGAGCGCCTGTCGGGCGGCGGCCGCTCCTCCGGCCTCATGTCCTTCCTCAAGATCGGCGACCGCGCCGCGGGCGCCATCAAGTCGGGCGGCACCACCCGCCGTGCGGCGAAGATGGTGGTGGTCGATGCCGACCACCCCGACATCGAGACCTATGTCGACTGGAAGGTGAAGGAGGAGCAGAAGGTCGCTGCTCTCGTCACCGGCTCCAAGACCGTCGCCAAGCACATGAAGGCCGTGATGAAGGCCTGCGTGAACTGCGAGGGCGAAGGCGACGATTGCTACGACCCGGAGAAGAACCCCGCCCTGAAGCGCGAGATCCGTGCCGCCAAGAAGGCGCAGGTGCCGGAGAACTACATCCGCCGCGTCGTGCAGTTCGCCCGGCAGGGCTACACCGACATCGAATTCCCCATCTACGACACCGACTGGGATTCGGAGGCCTATCTCACCGTCTCCGGCCAGAACTCGAACAATTCGGTGCGCGTCGACGACGCCTTCCTGAACGCGGTCGAGACCGACGCGGACTGGAACCTCACCTCCCGCACCACGGGCAAGGCGGTGAAGACGCTGAAGGCGCAGGAGCTGTGGGAGAAGATCGGCCACGCTGCCTGGGCCTGCGCCGATCCCGGCATCCAGTTCCACACCACGATCAATGACTGGCACACGAGCCCGGCCGGCGGCCCGATCCGCGCCTCCAACCCGTGCTCGGAGTACATGTTCCTCGACGACACGGCGTGCAACCTCGCCTCGCTGAACCTGCTGCAGTTCCGCAAGGCGGACGGCACGTTCGACGTGGAGAGCTATGAGCATGCCTGCCGGCTGTGGACCGTGGTGCTCGAAATCTCGATCCTGATGGCGCAGTTCCCCTCGAAGGAAATCGCCCAGCTCTCCTATGACTACCGCACGCTCGGCCTCGGCTACGCCAATATTGGCGGGCTGCTGATGACCTCCGGCATCCCCTATGATTCCGAGGAAGGCCGCGCCTATTGCGGAGCGCTCACCGCCATCATGACCGGCGTCGCCTACGCCACCTCGGCCGAGATGGCCAAGGAGCAGGGCCCGTTCCCGGAATACACCCCCAACGCGCCGCACATGCTGCGGGTGATGCGCAACCACCGGCGCGCCGCCTATGGCGAGAAGGGCGGCTATGAGGGGCTGAACACCAATCCCGTGCCACTCGACCATGCCAAGGTGCCCGAGCCGCTCCTCGTCGAGCGCGCCAAGGCCACCTGGGACCTCGCTCTGTCGCTCGGCGAGGCGCATGGCTACCGCAACGCCCAGACCACGCTGCTCGCGCCCACCGGCACGATCGGCCTGGTCATGGACTGCGACACGACCGGCATCGAGCCCGACTTCGCGCTGGTGAAGTTCAAGAAGCTGGCCGGCGGCGGCTACTTCAAGATCATCAACCGCGCCGTTCCGGAGGCGTTGCGCACGCTCGGCTATTCCGAGAGCCAGATCGCCGAGATCGAGGCCTATGCGGTCGGCCACGGCTCCATCGCCCAGGCGCCGGCGATCAACCACTCCACGCTGCGCACCAAGGGCTTCGACGACGCCATGCTGGCGAAGATCGACGCCAGCGTGAAGGCGGCCTTCGACGTCAAGTTCGTGTTCAACCGCTGGACGCTCGGCGACGAGGCGCTCGCCAAGCTCGGCGTGCCCGCCGACAAGCTGGCCGACCCCACCTTCGAGCTGCTGCCCTTCCTCGGCTTCTCCAAGAAGGACATCGAGGCCGCCAACATCCATGTCTGCGGCGCGATGACCCTTGAGGGGGCGCCCTTCCTCAAGACCGAGCACTATCCGGTCTTCGACTGCGCCAATCCCTGCGGGCGCATCGGCAAGCGCTATCTCTCGGTCACCAGCCACATCCTGATGATGGCGGCGGCGCAGCCCTTCCTCTCCGGCGCCATCTCCAAGACCATCAACATGCCGAACGAGGCGACGGTCGAGGACTGCAAGGAGGCCTATCTGCTCTCCTGGCGTCTGGCGCTGAAGGCCAATGCGCTCTATCGCGACGGTTCCAAGCTTTCCCAGCCGCTGAACTCGCAGCTCATCTCCGACGAGGATGACGAGGAAGACGCCGTCGAGGCGCTGCTGGAGAAGCCGGCCGCCGCCCGCGCCACCCACATCACCGAGAAGGTGGTGGAGAAGATCGTCGAGCGCGTCGTCGCCCTGCGTGACCGCGAGAAGATGCCGGACCGCCGCAAGGGCTACACCCAGAAGGCGGTCGTCGGCGGCCACAAGGTCTATCTGCGCACCGGCGAATATGATGACGGCCGCCTCAGCGAGATCTTCATCGACATGCACAAGGA
>JAEYTJ010000176.1 GCA_023434095.1 Pseudomonadota bacterium
GCCCAGCACAAGCACCCTAACGGCACGAACGGCTCCAGCCACACGGGAGACGCGGCATGACCATCCAGACCCCCAACGGCTTCAGCCTCGACAACTCCGGCAAGCGCATCGTCGTCGATCCCGTCACCCGCATCGAAGGCCATATGCGCTGCGAGGTGAATGTCGATTCCAACAATGTCATCCGCAACGCGGTCTCCACCGGCACCATGTGGCGTGGGCTGGAGGTGATCCTGAAGGGGCGCGACCCGCGCGACGCCTGGGCCTTCGTGGAGCGCATCTGCGGCGTGTGCACCGGCTGCCACGCGCTCGCCTCGGTGCGCGCGGTGGAGGACGCGCTGGACATCCGCATTCCCAACAACGCCTTCCTGATCCGCGAGATCATGGCCAAGGTGCTGCAATGGCACGACCACGTCGTGCATTTTTATCACCTCCACGCGCTCGACTGGGTGAACCCGGTCAACGCGCTGAAGGCCGACCCGAAGGCGACCTCGCAGCTGCAGCAGATGGTCGGGCCCGACCATCCCAATTACAGCCCCGGCTATTTCCGCGATGTGCAGAACCGGCTGAAGAAATTCGTCGAAAGCGGCCAGCTCGGCATCTTCAAGAACGGCTATTGGGACAACCCGGCCTACAAGCTGCCGCCCGAGGCCGATTTGATGGCGGTGACGCATTATCTGGAGGCGCTCGATTTCCAGAAGGAGATCGTCAAGGTCCACACCATTTTCGGCGGCAAGAATCCGCATCCGAACTACATGGTGGGCGGCGTGCCCTGCGCCATCAACATGGACGGCAACATGGCGGCCGGCGCGCCGCTAAACATGGAGCGGCTGAACTTCGTCAAGCTGAAGCTGCAGGAAGCCTTCGCCTTCTCCAGGAACGTCTATGTCCCCGACGTGATCGCCATCGCCTCCTTCTACAAGGGCTGGCTCTATGGCGGCGGCCTTTCCGGCCTCAACGTCATGGACTATGGCGATTATGAAGCCGTACAGGGCCGCAAGGAGACCGACCGCCTACCGGGCGGCGTCATCCTCAACGGCAAGTGGGACGAGGTGCATCCCATCGACCCGCGCGACCCGGAGCAGGTGCAGGAGTTCGTCACCCATAGCTGGTACAGCTATGGCGACGGCAACGCGGACCGGGGGCTGCATCCCTGGGACGGCGTCACCGAGCCGAAATACGAGCTCGGGCCCAATGCCAAGGGCACGCGCACCGACATTCGCGAGATCGACGAGGGCGCGAAATATTCCTGGATCAAGGCACCGCGCTGGAAGGGCAACGCGGTGGAGGTCGGTCCGCTCGCCCGCTACATCCTCGCCTATGCCCATGGCGTCGATCACGTGAAGGGGCAGGTGGACGACTCGCTCGGCCGGTTCAACGCGCTGGCTGGCACCAACCTGACGCCGCAGCAGGCGCTGCCCACCACCATCGGCCGCACGCTGGCGCGGGCGCTGGAGGCGCATTACTGCGCCGAGATGATGCTGGACGATTTCGATCACCTGATCGCCAACATCAAGGCCGGCGACAGCTCCACCGCCAATGTCGAGAAATGGGACCCTGCCACTTGGCCGAAGGAGGCCAAGGGAGTCGGAACGGTCGCGGCGCCGCGCGGCGGGCTCGGCCACTGGATCAAGATCCAGGACGGGCGGATCGAGAACTACCAGTGCGTGGTGCCGACCACCTGGAACGGTGGGCCGCGCGACCCCAAGGGCAATATCGGCGCCTTCGAGGCCTCGCTGATGAACACGCCCATGGAGCGGCCGGAGGAGCCGGTGGAGATCCTGCGCACGCTCCACTCCTTCGACCCGTGCCTCGCCTGCTCGACGCACGTCATCTCTCCCGACGGGGCGGAGATGGCGCGGGTCACGGTGCGCTGAGGGGAGGCGGCGATGACCAGCATCGACCCCGCCTCCCTGCACGACGCGCCGCACCCGGCCACGCCCGCCACCATCGACGGCGAGCCGGCCGGCCGCGTCAGCGCCGTCTATGTCTATGAGGCGCCCGTGCGCCTGTGGCACTGGACCAATGCGGCGGCGATCAGCGTGCTCGCGCTGACCGGCTATCTCATCGGCCAGCCGCTCCCGACTTTGTCGGGCGAGGCGAGCCAGCATTACGTGATGGGCACCATCCGGTTCCTGCACTTCTCAGCCGGCTACATCTTCGCTGTCGGCTTCCTGTTCCGCATCTACTGGGCCTTCGTCGGCAATCACCACGCGCGCCAGCTGTTCATCCTGCCGTTCTGGAGCCGGGCCTATTGGCGCGGCCTGTTCGAGGAGGCGCGGTGGTACTTCTTCCTCGAATCGAAGCCGAAGAAATATGTCGGCCACAACCCGCTGGCGCAGTTCGCCATGTTCTGGGCCATCGGGGTCGGGTCGGTGTTCATGATCGTCACCGGCTTCGCGCTCTATTCGGAAGGCACAGGGCGGGGAAGCTGGCAGGACCACCTGTTCGGCTGGGTCATCCCGCTGCTCGGCGGCAGCCTCGACGTGCACACCTGGCACCGTCTCGGCATGTGGGCGATCCTGCTGTTCATCATCGTCCACGTCTATGCGGCGATCCGCGAGGACATCATGTCCCGCCAGTCCATCGTCTCGACCATGGTTTCGGGCGTTCGCACCTTCAAGGACGACGATCCCGACTGAGATTCCGGTCCTTCCCGGAATGCGGCCTGCGGGGACAGGCCGTCTTTAGGGCGCGGCTTCGGCCGCGCCCCTTTTTTGTCTGATAATGTATCTTTCAATTACCTCTCAAATTGGAAAGTATGTTTCCATATCGATGGCGCGTAGATTTCCTTTTTCGCCGATTTCGATATGATCGCCAACGACTTAACTCATCGGCCGAAGACTGGCACGCGGCTTGAATTAAGACCTGTTCAAAAAGAGCGGCGATCAGACCGCTCGCGCCTTAGGGACTGGAACACCGCTCGGGGAGACGTCGCGCATGGCCGACGAACGCATTCTCATACTCGGCATCGGCAACATATTGTGGGCCGACGAAGGCTTCGGCGTCCGCGTCGTCGAGGAGCTGCAGGCGCGTTACGCGCTGCCAGACAACGTCATCGCGCTCGATGGCGGCACGCAGGGGCTCTACCTCCTGCCGCGCCTCGAAGACGCCGATGCCGTCATCATCATCGATGCCATCGATTACGGCCTGCCGCCGGCGACGCTGAAGCTTCTCCGCGACGATGAGGTGCCGGCGGTGCTCGGCGCCCGCAAGCTCAGCCTCCACCAGACCGGCTTTCAGGAGGTGCTGGCGCTGCTGCAACTGCGCGGCTGCGCGCCGTCGCGGCTTCGGCTGGTTGGCGTGCAGCCCGAGCGGCTCGACGATTATGGCGGAGGCCTCACCCCCGCCGTCGCGTCGCAGCTGGAGCCCGCGCTCGCCATGGTCGTTCGCCTGCTCGCCGAGGAGTTCGCGGTGAAGGCGGCCCCGCGTCGCTCGGTGGAGGGCTTCACCCCGCCCGCCATCAGCCGCGAGGCCTATGAGTCCGGTCGCCCGACGGCCGAGGACGCCTGCCGCATCGGCGACGCCCGCGTCCTAGCCGGCTGGTGCTAGGAGCGGCGCCCATGTGCCTCGGCATCCCCATGCAGATCGTCCGCGTGGAAGGCCACGCCGCCTACTGCCGGCGCGGTGAGGAGCTTCTGCTCGTCGACCTCTCGCTGCTGCCCGAAGCGAAGCCCGGCGACCATGTGCTGACCTTTCTCGGCACCGGCCGCCGCCTGCTGGACGCCGAGGAGGCGCGCCTGATCGCGCAGGCGCTGGACGCCGTTGCGGCCGCCATGAGCGGCGATTCCGCCGCCATCGACCACGCCTTCGCCGATCTCGTCGGCCGCGCGCCGAGCCTGCCCGCCCATCTCGCCCCGCCCGTCCTTTCTCGTCCGGAGCCGAACGCATGACCCCCGACACGCTCCACCCGCTGGTGGCCCGCCTCACCGCGGCGCTCGGCTACCCCTATCTCGACAGCGAGGAGGAAGCCGCCGCCGCCCTGCCGGCCGGCGACAGCCTGCTGTTCCTGCCCGCCCACGGCAAGGCGCATATGGAGACGCCTGACATCGCCGTGGTGCTGCCGGAACTCATCGGCGCGCTCGGCATTTCGGCCGCCCTTGGCGGGGCGGTGGCGGGGCCGGCCTATGAGAAGCAGCTGCGCGAGCAGCTCGGCGGCATTGCGTTGCCGGCTATCGTCGTCCTGCGCAGCGGGCGCCCGCTCGGCTCGCTTTCGCGCATGCGTGACTGGGACGAGTTCCTCGAACGCCTCACCGCCGTCATCGCCCGCCCCGCCGTCGCCAGCCATTGAGGCCCGCCATGGCGTCCATCCCTTTCGCGACGGTTCCCCCCATCGGCTATGGCGCCGGCAGCCAGCCGGGCGAGGATGCCGACGGCCTCGCCTATCTCGCCATGCCCTCCGGGATGCGCATCTACGAGGCGCATCTGCCGGAAGTGGGCGACCCCGCGCGCCTCGCCCCCGCGCTGGCGACGCTGGAGGCGATCCGCATCGCGCTCGCCCAATGGACGCCCAACGGCTCCACCACGGTTCCGCTCGACGCGCTCGACGCGGAAAACCGGGCGCTGGTCGACGAGACGCTGGGGGAGGGCGAGGTCGCCATCGTGGTCGAGGCGCCGGGCGAGCGCATCGAGATCCAGGAGGCGAGCTGCGCCGGCGTGTGGCGGCTGCGGGCGACCACCACCACGCCGGGCGCCGCACCGGTGCTGCGCGAGCGCATCGATGTCGCGGCCTTCCCGCGTGGGGCGCTGGTGCGCGCCTTTCCGCGCGAATGGCCGGTCGATCTCGCCTATGCCGCGACGCCCCGTCCGGGCGTGGTCAACGGCCCCGCCATCCTCACCGAGATCGTGCACAAGGCCCGGGAGCGTCGCCCCGGCGAACTGCCGCATGTGATCAATCTCAGCCTGCTGCCGCACACGCCGGAAGACCTCGCCCTCATCGAGGCCGGGCTCGGGCGCGGTGGCCTCACCATCCTGTCGCGCGGCTATGGCAATTGCCGCATCGACGCGACGGCGACGGCCGGCGTCTGGCGCGTGCGCTACTACAATTCGGCCGACACGCTGATCCTCGACACGATCGAGGTGACGGAGGTTCCCGATGTCGCCTGCGCCGCGCCGGAGGACATCGCCGATTCCGCCGAGCGGCTGGCCGATATCCTCGCCGCGATCCGCTAGGAGCCGCCCCATGCTGACCAAGCGCTTCGAAGGCTCCTTCCTCGGCGATGCCGCCCGCCTGCCGCCCAACGCCATGCTGGAATGCAAGATCTGCTGGCATGTCTACGATCCGTCCGTGGGATGCGACTATTGGCAGGTGCCGGCCGGCACCGCCTTCACCGAGCTTCCCGACGAGTGGCGCTGCCCGAAATGCGACGGCGCCCGCGACCAGTTCATGGTGATCGACGCCCATGGCGAGGTGCCCGCGCGTGCGCCGGCGACCGCCCCGTCGGGCGACGATCCGCGTCTCGCGGCGCTGGCGGCGGGCATCCCCGCGCGCTTCGAGGCGGCGTTCCGCGAAATCCATGTCGGCCAGATGCGCGGCGTGCCGCTGCTCAACGAGACGCTGGAGGTGAAGGCCATCGGCTTCCGCCCGCATGAAGGGCGCGTGCTCGGCATGCTCGTCACCCCCTGGTTCATGAACATGGTGCTGGTGCCGGGGCCGGACGAAGACTGGTCGGCGCTGGTGCCGGGCGCCAAGGAGATCATCGCCTTTCCCTCGGGCGCCTATGAGTTCGTCGGCGCCAATCGTCCCGAGACGGGGCCTTACAAGGCGTGCTCGCTGTTCTCGCCCATGTTCGATTTCACGTCGATGCTGCAGGCGAGCGAGACGGCCCGCTCCGCGCTGGCCGCCCTGTTCGACCCGGCCATTCGCGAGGAGGGCGACCGCTCGGACGAGATCCGCCGGGCACGGCTGGAGGCGGTGGCGGCGGAGGACGCGCGCG
>JAEYTJ010000211.1 GCA_023434095.1 Pseudomonadota bacterium
CGGCACGGCCTTCGACATCGCGGGCAAAGGCGTTGCCAATGAGGAAAGCCTGATCGAGGCGATCGACTTCGCCCTGGAACTGGCGCGCCATCGCGCCGCTTGAAGCGCGCCGGAACGAGGCGCCCGCAATCAGCAAGCTTTATGAGTTCACCTCCTAGTCGGTGCCGGAGGCAGCACACGCCGGGTGGAAATAACCTTCCGGCCTGGGGCCCCACGCGAACGCTTTCAAAGCGGCTGCAGCGACACATGCGGCTCGTCCCAGCGTCCGCTGGCCGCTGTCGGGGAAAGCGGCGTGATGGCGATATGGGGCGCGCCGGGATGTGGCGGCACGGGAGGAGCAGGCGGCTTGGGCGGCCCGTCGGGGGACAGTAACCGGGACAGCAAGGGATACGCAGACCCGGTCCTGGCTGCCCAAGCGGTGCAGGAGGATCGGACGGCGTATGCTCGCGCTAAAACTCCTGTGCGGCACCATCAGGATTTAACGCCGGTCACTTGGCTGCCCGCGCTTCCTCTCTCGGTTGTCAATTTCTAAGTGCCTGCCAATCAGCGGACATGTCCGGGACATTTCCTAGCCTGTCCGGCAGGCAGGGGGATTCCAAGGCGGATTTCGGGCCTCAAGCCGCCGCGCGGCAGTTTCGCCATCACGCGCCAACTTCCCTACGCTCTCAAGATCATCAAGTGCCTACCTGCACCCCCCTCCGCAGGACGTTCCCTCATAGAGCGGCGTTAGCGGAGCGAATGGTGGAAATCCGTAATACCCTCTTCAAGTCGAGCCGCTTGCAAGGCGGTGAGTGCCGCCATGGTCCAAAGCATGTCGCCTTACCCCATCCTCCCTCCTTCCGTCCCTAGAAGCTGACACTGAGGGTCGCGTTGACGCCGTTCTGGTTCGTGCCGTCGCCGAACTGGCCGGAATACGCGAAGCCAAGCGTTGCGGCCGGTGACAGAGCGACATAGAGCCCCGCCTCGAAGAGCGCTGCGTCTTCGGCGATGGGTACGCCGGTGACGGTGAAAGGCGAGGACGCGAAATAGTTTTGCGTCAGCTCCGGCGTAACGTCGCCAAACGCGTGGCGCCAGCCGAGCGTGCCGCGCAGCGTCGCCTCCAGGGAGCCGAATGGGAGCCTCTGCGCCAGGCGCACGCCCAGTGTCGAGAAGGCGGTGTCGGAGGTCTCGGCGCCCACCGTGAGCGCTGCGGTGCCGCCGGTCTCGCTGAAGCCCCCCGTGCGGAGGTTCACATAAGCGAGGTTGGCAAAAGGCTCGAAGGAGGCGAAGCCGGTCTCGAGCGTGTAGCCAAATTCGCCGAAAGCCTGGAAGGTGCCTGCGTCGTAATCGGCCTTGAGTGTCTCGGCGAAACCCGGGAAGCTTACCGAGCGCGAACTCGAGACGTCCTGCCACGCATAGGCAAGCCCAGTTCGCAGGGCGAGAGCGCCCCATTGGTTGCCAGCATAGGCGCCTATCATCCAGTCGTCGGACGAGCCGGAGGCGCTGCGCCCTCCGGAATTGAAGCTGGTATAGCCGTAACCGCCCATCAAGCCGAGCCACCAGCCCGCCGCCACGGTGTCGAGCCCGATGAGGAAGCCGCCAGTGTCGGAGGTGAGGCCGGCGGCATTGGCGCTACCGTCGATATCAGTCCAGGCGCCATAGCCCTGACCCCACAATACGGGGCCGGTCGTGATAGCGGGCGCCGCCTTGAGCTGAAGCGCCTCGAAGGGCGCGGCCGCCGGGCCGGTCGCCGCGGCGTAGCTCATGACCGGCGCGGTGGAGGCCCCGACGCTGCCCTGCGCGGCGCGCAGACGGTCGATCATGGCGCGGCGTGCGAAGCTGCTGTTCTCCACAAACAGACCCCGCACCGTGGCGCTGACGTCGCCGGAAAGCGCGGTGAAGGCCGATTGCGCGCTCGCCTCGTCTGGCAGCAGCGCCACCGCCTGGAAAAGCGAGGTGCCGACCGGCAGGGTGTTCAGAGCTGTGGCGGCGCGGATCTGGTTGGGCGTGCGGGCGGCATCGGCGAAGTGGCGCGCCTGCGCGACGTCGAGATGGAGAGCCCCGGCGGCATCGTCATAGACGAGATCGGCGCTGAAGAAGACTGATACCGCGCCCACGTCGCCCGTCACCGTGTCGAAGCGGCCGGACAGGCCCGAGGAACTGATCAGCGTATAGCGGGCGCCCGCGGCATAGGCGCCCTCGAGCTCGACATCGATGGCGGAGCCGGCCTCGATGGTGGCAGTGCCGCCGGCCGAAAGGCGGTCGGCGGAGACGGCGCCGACCTCCACCGCGAAAGTCGACCCGGTCTCGAACACGGCATTGCCGATGACGCTGAGCGTGCCGATGGAGTTGCCCGGCCCCAGCGTGGCGCCGTCGCCCATCTTGAGCGCGCCCACGGTGCCAATGCCGCCAAGGCTTGCCCCGTCGCCGACCTCGACTGTGCCACCCAGAGTGCCGTCGACTGCCAAGCGGCCGGCGACGACGCTGGTCGTGCCGGTGAAACCGGCACTGCTGCCGGTATAGTTTAGCACCCCCGCGCCGGACTTGGTGAAGCCGCCGGCGCCCGAGAGCATGCCGGCATAGGTCGTCTCCCCGGTACGGTTGAAGGCGAAAGTGGCGCCGGCGGCAACGCTGACGTCGCCCGTGAAGGTACCGGCGTCTGCGCCTGCGCCTATCTGGAGCGTGCCCTCATCGACCGAACTCGCACCGGTGAAGTCGTTGTTGCCCGCGAGGATCTGGGTGCCTGCACCCTCCTTGACGATTCCACCCGTACCCTCGATCGCGCCGAAATAGTGGATCGCTCCGCTGGCATGATCGAGAGTCAGCGTGCCGCTGCCGAGGCTAACCTGTGCCGTCGCCTCACCGATCAGCGAATCGATGGTGATGCTATTGCCGTCGAGATCGAGCTTCGCGGTGCCGAACAGCGACAAATCGGTGCGCGCGCCAAGTACACCTCCGGCACCCATCTTGATCGTGCCTTCGTTGACGACGAACGACTGGAAGTCGTTCTCGCCGGTCAGCGTAGTGGTGCCCGTGCCTTGCTTGCTGGCGAAGATTGTGTCGCCATCGACGGTGCCGCCAAAGGTAGTGTTGGTGTTGTCGCTGCCCCAGACCAAGAACTGAAGTGCGCCTCCGGTGCCCCGGATGAGTCCGTCGCCGGCGATGGAGCCGACGCTCACCTGTCGCATGAAGCCGTCGATCTCAAGTGTCGCGCCGGCGTCCACGGTCAGCGCCGTCGTGCTGTTCAGCGCCTCATTGGAACTTATGCGCAGGATGCCGCTCTCGAGATGCGTCGGCCCGGTATAGTCATTGCTCCCGGACAGAGTGACCATCGAGCCTGCGCGCACCGTGAGGCCTCCGGTGCCGGTGATGTCGCCGGACAGCGCGACCCCGCCCTGACCGCTCGCGTCAATGACGCCACCGCCGGCGCCAAGTGTGAAGTCGCGAGCACTATCGAAGGCCGCGCCCCACTTCAGGGCCCCGCCATCGCTCAGCGTCACGCCGCCGGCCGCATCGCCGAGGGCACCGTCGCTGTTGATCAATAGGGTGCCGGCTGAGACGCTCGTGCCGCCCGTGTAGGTATTGGAACCCGTCAGAGCGAGCGTGTGCCCGGCGACATCGACCACCACAGCTGCGCTGCCGGTAATGGCATTGGCAACCGTGGCGTCGATGCCGTCCAGTCCGAAGATCAGCGTCGTGCCCGTGCCGCTGGTAGCGATGCCCCCAGTAAGGCTCCAGCCGGCCTGCAAGGTGAGGCTGTTGGTACCGCCGGTGAGAGCGAGAGCCTCTGCCCGCGTGGAGCCGTCGCCAGCGAGGCCGCCGGAGATTGCGCCGGATGTGGTGATGGAAAGGTCGGAGCCGACGACACCCGCCCCGCCCGCGCCATGCGCCCCGGATTGGGCTGTCCCAAGTCCGCCGCTGCCGCCGTTACCGCCAATGATCGACCCAATGTTGGTAATCGTCAGATCCGACCCGCTGACGCCGACACCGCCGTTGCCGCCTGCGCCGCCTGTCGAAGACGCGCTGATAAAGGCTGTACCGCCGGCACCGCCGCTGCCAGCCTGGATCGTGAAGCCATTGACGAGGCTGGCTCCACTGGCGCCGAAGGCGACGCCGATGCCACCACTGCCGCCACTGCCGCCGTGATATGCGTCGCTGGCTCCGCCTCCGGCGCCGCCATCACCCCCGGAAATGTCGCCTGATGTGGTAACCGGAATTGCGGAGGTGACGCTCGCCCCGAAACCGCCGGCCCCGCCGCCGCCGCCGACACCGGCGACACTGCTTGCACCGCCATTGCCACCGTTGCCTCCGGTGAGCGGACCCATGGCGCCGGCCGTCGATACAACGGCGCCATGGGCGCCGCCTCCGCCGCCGCCGCCGATTTCCCAGTCGCCCGTCTGACCGTCTTCACCGTCGCCGCCGGCCACCATTGCCCCCGCACCCCCAGCGCCGCCGGTGCCACCGGGTGCATTGCCGTTACCGCCAGCGCCGCCCGTTGTGCCGGCGCCGCCCCCGCCGCCGCCGCCCAACGTGAAAC
>JAEYTJ010000225.1 GCA_023434095.1 Pseudomonadota bacterium
TGAATCTGGATCGGGCCGGTCGTGGTGAAGGCCGCCACCGCCTCGAGCCAGGCATGCAGCGGGCCGAGGGTCGTCGTCGCCGCGATCGGCACGGCGGCGATGACCGGCACGCCCAGCCATAGGACGAGCAGCAGGCCGTAGGCTGCGAGCCGGTCGAGCCGCTCCGTGCGGTTGCGCACCGCGAGGTGCACCGCGCCGGCGCCGAATACCGTGAGCAGTGCGGTCATCAGGAACACATCGGCCCCGGGCTCGCGGCGGAACAGCGACACCAGCGCCGCAAGCAGCAGAAAGCCGGCCATGACGCCGGCCGTCTGTGCGCTGTGGCGGGCGACCGCGATCATGCCCTGCCCCTCTCAGAAGAACTCGAGGCTGACGCGGAACAGCTGCTCGACCCGCTTCACCTTGTCGGCGAGGGCGAACATTACCACACGGTCGCGCGCGTGGATCACTGTGTCGCCGCGCGGCAGCATTACCCGGCCGGCGCGGATGACGGCGCCGATGCGCATGCCGTCGAACAGGTCTAGCTGGCGCAAGGGCTTGCCGACCAGCGGTGAGGTTTCCAGCGCCTCGGCCTCGATCACCTCGCCCGCGCCATTCAGTAGCGAATGCACGCCGCGGATGCGCCCCTTGCGGACATATTGCAGAATCTTCGACACGGTGATCTGGCGCGGATTCACATAGGCGTCGATGCCGAGCCCGCGGGCGAAAGCCGGGTAGGCCGGGTCGTTCAGCAGCGAGAGCATGCGCTTGGCGCCGAGTTCGCGCGAGAGCAGGCAGGAGAGGATATTGACCCGGTCGTCATTGGTGACCGCGATCATCGTGTCGGCATCGCCGACAGCCGCCTCTTCCAGGATCGTCCGGTCCAGCGCGCTGCCGCGCAGCACCACGGTGCGCGTCAGCTCCTGCGCGATTTCCTCCGCGCGGCCGAGATTGTCCTCGATGATCTTCACCCGCGCCTTCGGGTTGCGCTGCTCCAGTTCGCGCGCGACATAGAGCCCGATATTGCCGCCGCCGCCGATGACGATGCGCTGCGCCGGGGGCTCGTCATGGCCGAAGATCGACAGAGTGCGGGTCACCTGGTCGGCATGGGCGACGAAATAGGCGAGGTCGCCAGCCAGCAGCGAATCGATGGAGCGCGGGACGAAGGTCTTGCCGTTGCGGTTGACCGCCACCACCACGGCCCGCAGGTCCGGAAACAGGTCGGTGAGCTGGCGCAGCGGCGTGTCGAGGACCGGGCAGTCCTCCTGGCAGCGCACGCCCACGACGACGACATTGCTGTCGTTGAAGCTCACCGTGTCGACCGCCCCCGGCAGCGACAGGCGCCGCAGCACCATCTCGCCCACTTCCAGCTCCGGCGAGATCACCACGTCGATCGGCAGATGGTCGCGCGAGAACAGATCGCGCCAATGGCCCTGCAGATAGCTCTGCGCGCGCACCCGGGCGATCTTCGTCGGCACGTCGAACAGCGCGTGGCCGACCTGGCAGGCGATCATGTTGACTTCGTCGTGCAGGGTGACGGCGATCAGCATGTCCGCCGCCTCAAGGCCCGCACGGGCCAGCACGTCCGGGTGCGAGCCGTGGCCGACGAATCCGCGCACGTCCAGCGTGTCGGTGACCGCCTGGATGAGGCGCGGCGAGGTGTCGATGATCGAGACGTCGTTCTGCTCTGCGGCCAGGCGCTCGGCGATGCCGAACCCCACCTGTCCTGCGCCGCAAATCACGACCTTCATGACGTCCCCCGCTCCTGCCTGCCGGCGCCGGACGGCCCGCAAAGGGGCGCCCCGGCGCTCTGTCAGCGAGTCTCTCTATAGCAGGTTCGCGCAGGGCCGGAGACGCCCCGGCGCCCGGCCCGCACATCTTCCTTCGCCGGCCCCGCGGCACGGTCGCCGCGCCGGCTCAGCCGATGCCGAGCGCTTTCAGCTTGCGGTGCAGCGCCGAGCGCTCCATGCCGACGAACTCGGCCGTGCGCGAGATGTTGCCGCCGAAGCGGCTGATCTGCGCCACCAGATATTCGCGCTCGAACACCTCGCGCGCGTCGCGCAGCGGCAGGCCCATCAGATGCTCGCCCCCCGTGCCGCTCGGCAGGCTCGGCACCAGCGCGCCGACATCGGGGGGCAACATGTCGGCCGTTACCGGCGCGTCGGCCTCGCCGGAGGCGAGGATGAGCAGGCGCTCTATATTGTTGCGCAGCTGGCGGACATTGCCCGGCCAGTCATGCGACTGCAGCACCGCGAGCGCGTCGTCCGCCACGCGCCGGCGCGGCAGGCCGGTCGACTGCGAAATCTGGTCGAGGAAGAATTCGACCAGTTCCGGCACGTCCTCGCGTCGCTCGGCGAGCGGCGGCACCCGCACAGGCACCACCCCGAGGCGGTGGTAGAGATCCTCGCGGAACCGCCCCTCGGCGATCTCCTTCTCCAGATTGCGCGCAGTGGAGGAGATGATGCGCACATCGACCGAGACGCGCGTGCTGCCGCCGACGCGCAGGAAGTTCTGGTCGACAAGCACGCGCAGGATGCGGTTCTGCGTTTCGCGCGGCATGTCGGCGATCTCGTCGATGAACAGCGTGCCGCCATGCGCCTCTTCCAGCGCGCCGACCTGACGGCCCTGCCCTTCCCCGAGTTCGACGCCGAAAAGCTCGACTTCCATCCGCTCCGGCGTGATGGCGGCGGCGTTGATGACCACGAACGGGCCATTCGCCCGCTGCGAGGCGGCGTGGATCATCCGGGCGGTCAGTTCCTTGCCGGACCCGGAAGGGCCGACGATCATGATGCGGCTGTTGGTCGGCGCCACGCGCTCGATGCCCTGGCGCAGCTGGTTCATCACGGAGGACCGGCCGACCAGCATCTGCGGCGCGGCGGTACGCTGCTTGAGGTCGCGCACCTCGCGCTTGAGCCGCAGCGTCTCCAGCGCACGGTCGGCGACGAGGATCAGCCGGTCGGAGTTGAACGGCTTCTCGATGAAGTCGTACGCGCCCTGCTTGATCGCCGCCACGGCCGTCTCGATGGTGCCATGACCGGAGATCATCACGACAGGCACGTCCGGATGGCTCTTCTTGATCCGCTCCAGCAGCTGCAGCCCGTCGAGCTTCGAGCGCTCCAGCCAGATGTCGAGGAACACCAGATGCGGGCGGCGCGCCTCGATGGCGGCCAGAGCTTCGTCGCTGTCCTTGGCGGTGCGGGCGCCATAGCCCTCATCCTCCAGAATGCCCGCGACCAGTCCGCGAATATCGGCTTCATCGTCGACGATCAGGATATCCGTCGCCATTCGTCAGTTCTCCTTCAGCCGACCACACGGGGGGTGGGGGCCCCGCCGCTGCCTTTTCCGTCACTGGCCGCGCTGGGGCCGCCATCGCGCGCGAGGTGCAGGCGAATCCACGCACCCCGCCCTTCCGGCGCATCGTCGAGCTCGATGCCGCCGCCATGCTCTTCCATGATCTTTCCGACGATCGCGAGGCCGAGGCCGGTGCCCTTCTCGCGTGTCGTCACATAGGGCTCCAGCAGCCGCGCCCGGTTCTCGGTCGGCAGGCCCTTGCCGTTGTCGACGACGTCGATCGTCACCATCCAATCGGTCGCATGCACCGCCACCTGGATGCGCGCCGGGTCGGTGCGCTCCTCGACAGGCACCGCGGCCAGCGCCTCGGTGGCGTTCTTGATGATGTTGGTCAGCGCCTGCGACACCAGCCGGCGGTCGA
This sequence comes from Pseudomonadota bacterium, assembly GCA_023434095.1. Classification (GTDB taxonomy): domain Bacteria; phylum Pseudomonadota; class Alphaproteobacteria; order Rhizobiales; family Xanthobacteraceae; genus Ancylobacter. Next base: position 3,692 of record JAEYTJ010000225.1, read on the forward strand.
AGCGGGCGATCACCGGCTGCTCGGGCAGGTCGAGATCGATGACGATGTCGGGATTGCCGACCCGCATGAGGAACACCACCTGCCGCGCCGTCTCGCCGATGTCCTGCGCCTCGGCGACGGGCTTGGGCATGCGGGCGAAGGAGGAGAACTCGTCCACCATGCGGCCGATGTCGCCGACCTGGCGGATGATGGTCTCCGTGCACTGGTCGAAGACTTCGCGGTCCTCGCCGATCACCTTGCCGTAGCGCCGGCGCAGCCTTTCGGCCGAGAGCTGGATCGGGGTCAGCGGGTTCTTGATCTCATGGGCGATGCGGCGCGCGACATCGGCCCAGGCGGAACTGCGCTGCGCCACCACCAGCTCGGTAATGTCGTCGAGCGTGACCACCCAGCCGTGCTCCGCCTCGCGCGACTGCTCCGTGGTGACGCGCACCGCGATCACCCGGTCGCGGCCGTTGCGGGTCAGCGTCGTGTTGGCCTGCACGCTGCGCTCGCCCGCCTCCATCGCCTGGGCGAGGAGCGGCGCCACTTCCGGCACCACGGCACCGAGTTCGGCCCCGAGCACATCCGCCTCGGCCACTCCCAGCAGCTTTTCCGCCGGGCGGTTGATGATGGAAATCCGCCCCTGCGGATCGAGGCCGATGACGCCGGCACCAACGCCGGACAGCACCGCCTCGGTGAAGCGGCGGCGCGTGTCGATCTGGTCGCGGGCCTGGACGAGGTCGTCGCGCTGGGTGCGCAGTTCCTGCGTCATCTTGTTGAAGGTCTCGGCGAGGCTCGACAGGTCGCCCTCGGTGCGGCGCACCGGCACCTCGACGAAGAGATTGCCGGCGGCGACGAGATCGGCGGCGCCGATCAGACGGCGGATCGGCGCCACCAGCCGGTTGGCAAAGTTGATGCCAAGCCAGACGGCGCAGAGCAGCACCGTGAGCGAGATCACCGCATAGAGCACGGCGAACGCCACCTGCACGCCCACGCGCTGCTGTTCGAGATTGCGGTAGTCGACGACGGCGGCCTGCGTTTCCTTGAGATACTCGATCACCTTGGGGTCGACGGCGCGCGCGACATAGAGGTAGAGGTCGCCAAAATCCTTCAGCGGAATCACCGCGCCGACATAATCGGCGTCGCCCGGCAGGTAGATGAGCGGCTGCTCCTCGGTCGCGTCCTTCAGCGCCAGATTGGCCGGCACGACGAATTCGCGGCCAACGCGGATCGTAGCGCGGTCGATGACCTGCAGGTCCTTGTCGATGATCATCGCGGCCGGGATGCCACGCACCACCGCCTGCGCCGTCAGCGCCTGGCGGAAGCGGCTGCGGTCCTGGTCCCAGAGCGGGCGGATGCGCTGGAGGTCGCGCGCCATGCCGAGCACGTCGCCGCGGATCGAATAGGCGTGCTCGCGCACATAGGTCTGGGCGACGGACACCGCATTGTCGACGATGGCGCGGGTGCGCACCGAGAACCAGCGGTCGAGCCCCTTGTCGAGGGTGATGCTGGCGAGGATCGCCACCAGCAGCGCCGGCACCACCGCCACCACGCCGAACAGCCCGACGACGCGCACATGCAGCCGTGCCGCCGCCCGGCCGCGCCGGCGCGCCTTGACGATGCGCCACACCTCGCGGCCGATGATGCTGACCAGCACCAGCGACATGACGCCATTAAGACACAGGACGACGACGATCACGTCCTGCGACGGCACCAGCGGGGTGATGCCGATCAGGATGATGAAGCTCGCCAAGGCGATGAGCAGCGCGAGCAGCACCGCCAGCGGCGCCAGCCCCCACAGCGAGAAGCGGAATCCCATGCCGCCGAGGTCAAGCGCCTCGTGCCTGTCGGTTCCGCCGGTCGACGTGTCGCTCATCCATCACCCTGTTGACGGCGGGAATCAGTCCGCCCGACTGATGCAGTGATACGACACTGGTGCAAAAATGTGACAATGATGAGCCGCCCCCGCCTTTATTTGCGAGGGCGTCAGGCGCTCACCGACTGGTGCGGATTATCTGGATATCCAGATCGCGGATTTTCTTCCGCAGCGTATTGCGGTTGAGGCCCAGCAGTTCGGCCGCCTTGATCTGGTTACCGCGCGTCGCCGCCAGAGCGGCGGAGAGCAGCGGATATTCCACATCCTTGAGGATGCGGTGATAGAGGCCGGGGGGCGGCAGGTTCTCGCCGAAACCGCCGAAATAGGCGTTCAGGTGCCGTTCCACCGAGGCGGAGAGCGTCTCGTCCTGCCCGTTTTCCTCCGGCGTCGGCGGCGAGATCGGCGTCGACAGTTCCGCCTCGATGATCGAGCCGGTGATCACCTCCTGCGGGTAGAGGGCGGCGAGGCGGCGGATGAGGTTTTCCAGTTCGCGCACATTGCCCGGCCAACGGTAGCGCTTGAGCCGGTCCAGCGCGGCGGCGTCGATCTGCTTGCGCGGCAATCCCTCGCGCTCGGCCTGCAGGAAGAAGTGGCGGGCGAGGTCCGGCACGTCCTCCGCCCGCTCGCGCAGCGGCGGCAGGCGCAGCGGCACGACGTTGAGCCGGAAGAACAGGTCTTCGCGGAACAGGCCCTGCTGGATGAGGATGCGCAGGTCCTTGTTGGTGGCGGCCACGATGCGCACATCGGTCTTGATCGCGGTACGCCCGCCGACCGTGGTGTACTCGCCCTGCTGCAGCACGCGCAGAAGCCGGGTCTGCGCCTCCATCGGCATGTCGCCGATCTCGTCGAGGAACAGCGTGCCGCCTTCCGCCTGCTCGAAGCGGCCGGCCGAGCGCGCATTGGCGCCGGTGAACGCCCCCTTCTCGTGGCCGAACAGCTCGGATTCGATGAGGTCGCGCGGGATCGCCGCCATGTTGATGGCGACGAACGGCCCGTTGCGGCGCTTGCCATAGTCGTGCAACGCGCGCGCCACCAGTTCCTTGCCGGTGCCGCTCTCACCCGCGATCATCACGGTGAGGTCGGTCTGCATCAGCCGCGCCAGCACGCGGTAGATGTCCTGCATGGCGGGGGAGCGGCCGACCAGCGGGATGTTGTCGGCGTCCTCGCCAAGACCCTTGAGCGCGTTCTCCGGCTTTTTCGGCTCGGAGAGGGCGCGACCGACGATGGAGATCAGCTCCTTCAGGTCGAAGGGCTTGGGCAGATATTCGTAGGCGCCCTTCTCCGAGGCGCGGATCGCGGTCATGAAGGTGTTCTGCGCGCTCATGACGATGACCGGCAGATCGGGGCGCACCTTCTTGATGCGCGGCAGCAGGTCGAAGGCGTTCTCGTCCGGCATCACCACATCGGTGATGACGAGGTCGCCGTCGCCCTGGCTGACCCAGCGCCACAGCGTCGCCGCATTGCCGCAGGAGCGCACCTCATAGCCCGCCCGCGACAGCGCCTGATTGAGCACGGTGCGGATGGCAGCGTCGTCATCGGCAACCAGGATACTTCCCGTCGGCATGGCGGCTCTCAACTCTTCTCGTCACCGCGGCTGGCGCGGTACATGGGCATGAGGACACGGAAGGTGGTGCGGCGCGGCTGGCTGTCGCATTCGATGATGCCGCCATGGTCGCCGACGATCTTCGCCACCAGCGCGAGGCCGAGCCCCGTGCCGGTCGGCTTGGTCGTGACGAAGGGATCGAACAGGTGCGGCATCAGGTCTTCCGGCACGCCGGGACCGTTGTCGCGCACGCAGAATTCCAGCGGCAGGCTCACCCGCGCCGGGGCGCCCGGCACCATCAGCCGCACGCCGGGCCGGAAGGCGGTGGTGAGATGGATCTCGCCATCGGGTGAATCGCCGATGGCTTCGGCCGCGTTCTTCACCAGATTGAGGAACACCTGCACCAGCTGGTCGCGATTGGCCAGCACCGGCGGCAGCGAGGGGTCGTACTCCTCGACGAACCGGATGTTGCGGGCGAAGCCCGTGCTCGCCAGCGTCCGCACATGCTCCAGCACCGCGTGGATGTTCACCGGCTCGCGCTCGATCGGCCGCTCGTCGGAGAACACCTCCATGCGGTCGACCAGCTTGACGATGCGGTCGGCCTCGTCGGTGATCAGCCGCGTGAGGGAGCGGTCGTCGTCGCTGGCCGACAATTCCAGCAGCTGGGCCGCGCCGCGAATCCCCGACAGCGGGTTCTTGATCTCATGCGCCAGCATGGAGGCGAGCGCCGTCACCGAGCGGGCGGCGCCGCGATGGGTGAGCTGGCGGTCCATCTTGTCGGCGATGGTGCGCTCCTGCAGCATGATGACGACATGCCCGGGCGCTTCCGATAGCGGCGCGACATGGATGTCGACGATGCGCTCTCCGCCATTGCGCGGGGTGCCGAGATCGACGCGATACTCGTTTACCGCCGCGCCGCGCGTGCGCACCTGATCCACCAGCGACAGGATGGGGCTGCCGAAGGGCACGAATTCCTGCAGCCGGTGCCGCACCAGCACCGCCAGCGACGCCTCGAAGAAGGCTTCCGCCGCCACATTGGCGTCGACGAGGCGGTTGTCTTCCGCCACCGTGATCACCGGATGCGGGAGCGCATTCACGACGGCTTCCGCGGTCGCGCTGCCGGCGCGCGGGCCCGGCCGTTGCGAGGAAACCGAACTCATGCAGCTTCTCTCCATCCAAGGTCGTCATAGGCGTCGCGGATTCCGGTGACGACGCGCGCCGGATCCTCGAGGGTTAGAAGGCGCTTGCGCCAATTTGCGGCGATTTCAGCCGGCCGACTTATGCTCGCGGCCGCCGCCGCAAGCGACCAGCCGATATGCTTGCGGGCGCAGCGCATGCCGAGTTCGCGCCCGTAATGCGACAGCCAGCCCTCGTAAAGCTCGCTCACCACGTCGCGCTGCTCGTCGAGCGGCGGGTCGTCCGGCACCTCGCCGGTGCGCAGGAAGGTCGCGACCTGGCCGGGGAACCAGGGGCGGCCCTGCGCGCCCCGGCCGATCATCACCCCGTTGGCCCCGGAGGCGGCCAGCATGGCCGTCGCGTCCTCCACCGCCACGAGGTCGCCATTGGCGAGCACCGGGATGGAGACGGCATCCTTCACCGCGCGGATCGCCGCCCAGTCGGCCCGGCCGGTGTAGAACTGACAGCGCGTGCGGCCGTGGATGGTGATCATCTTGACGCCGAGCGCCTCCGCCCGGCGGGCAAGCTCGGGCGCAACCGTCGCGGCGTCATCCCAGCCGAGCCTTGTCTTCAATGTCACCGGCACGCTCACTGCGCCGACCACCGCCGCGATGAGGCGCGTGGCGAGATCGAGGTCGCGCAGCAGCGCCGAGCCGGCGAGGCCGGTGGTCACGCGCTTGGCCGGACAGCCCATATTGATGTCGATCAGCGCCGCGCCGGCGGCCTCCGCGAGGTGGGCCGCACGGGCGAGCGATTCGGGCTCGTTGCCGGCGAGCTGGACGGCATGGATCGCCACCCCTGCCCCTTCCGCCCGCAGCGCGGTTTCCTCATGCCCGGTCTCGAAGGCGCCGGCCGCGACCATTTCCGACACGGCGAGCGACGCGCCGTAGCGCAGCGCCATGCGGCGCAGCGGGGCGTCGGTGATGCCCGCCATGGGCGCGAGCACCGCCGCGCCCGGCAAAGCGATGCTGCCGATCTGGAGATTGCCGACGGGAGAAGACTGAAGGGTCAAGCGGCGATCACTCGATGCACATTAAATAAGCCCGACCAGCGGTGCCTAGATAATAGCCATGCCGAGCGCGTCATCAACCCATGCGAAGGGCTTAAGTCAAATCTTTTGCAAAGACGTGCCGGTTTTGCGCTAAACGAGCCGCAAGGGCAAGTCTGCGCGATGAAGCGGCAGCCGGCGGAAGGGCGGATAGTTGAGGCGATGCGGACCGACGTGATCGTGGTGGCGGCAGGCAGCGGCCTGCGGGCGGGCGACGGAATGCCCAAGCAATACCGCCCGCTCGGCGGCCTGCCGGTGCTGCGCCGGACGCTGGAAGCCTTTCTCGGCCGGCCCGGCATCCGCCAGGTGCTGCCGGTGATTTCGCCGGAACATGCGCCCCTGTGCGTCGAGGCACTGGCGGGCCTTGCCGGCGTGCATGCGCCGGGGGCGGGCGGGGCGACGCGGCAGGCCTCGGTGCGGGCGGGGCTGGAGGCGCTGGCGCAGGACCCGCCCGATCTCGTGCTCATTCACGATGCGGCGCGGCCATTCGTCTCGCCGCGGCTGGTGGCGCAGGCCATG
>JAEYTJ010000308.1 GCA_023434095.1 Pseudomonadota bacterium
GTGATCGGCAGCGTCATTTCCGGTGGCACGCCGGCGCAGACGGAATAGAGCGCGAGCTTGCCGACCGGAATGCCCATGCCGTTCACGCCGAGATCGCCGAGCCCGAGAATGCGTTCGCCGTCCGTCACGACGATGAAGCGCACATCCTTCTGCGGCCAGCCCGCGAGCACCTCCTTCAGCCGACCCTTGAGGGTGATCGGCAGGTACATGCCACGCGTGGCGCGCAGCACATGGTCGTATTTCTGGCAGGCCTCGCCCACGGTCGGGGTGTAGACCAGCGGCATGAACACCGCCGGGTCGGACATCAGCACGGCGTAGTACAGCGTCTCGTTGCGCGCCTGCAGGTCGCTCAGCAGCAGATATTTCTGCAGGTCGTTGTCGAGCACGGAGAGCTGGAGATGGATGCGCGCCACCTGCGTCTCCAGCGTATCGGCCACCGGAGGCAGGAAGCCTTCGAGCCCGAGCCGGGCCCGGTCCTCGGTGGAGAACGCGCTGCCGCGGTTGAAGACGGGATCGTGGAGCAGGGACGGGCCGGTGGGGATGGGCTGGGTGCCGGACGGCGGCATGGCGTGAACTCCCGGTGGATATATGGACGGCTGTTCCTTCGGCGGTCGCGTCCGCAGCCCCGCTGGCAGGTGGTCGTGACGACGCCGAACGTTCAGGCGGGATTCCCGTCGCGCACGGACGAGAGCCATTGAGGCCCTGCCGCCAGGATGCCCGCCGGCATCAGAGACCATCATGCCGTCGACCCCATCCCGTCGTCCACGCTCAAAAAATGCCGTCCCGTCGGTGGAGCGGCCGCGTGCTGGGGTGTCGGGAGGACTGCCGCATCGGAAATAATCCGCCGGAGGGCTTTGGGCAGGAGTTCACCGCTCTCGCTTCGCCGGCTAGAACGTCGGCGCTGCGGATGGAAAACGAGATGCCCAATATCCCCACGATCCTGCTGCTCGGACACGAGGCGCCGCTTCAGGAATCCCTCTCGCCGATCCGGATCCGCGCCCTCCTCGGCGAAGCGGCGCTCCGGGGCGTCCGGGTGGTGCTGGCGCGCAGCGCCGACTGCGACATGGCAGCCGGACGGATAAGGACGAACGCTTTCGTGGAGGGGGGCTGGACGAACGTCGCGATGGGCGTGCCGCCTCTCGTCGTCGCGGCGGCGCCCATGACCCGGCCCGATCACCGCCTCGTGGAGAACTGGCTTCGTAAGCGAACCCGGCTTCTCGCCTTCGAGGGCTTCGACAAGCACGACATCACGGCGCTGTTGGCATCCTATCCCACGCTGTTGCCGCACCTGATACCGGAAGAGGTACTGGTCGCCGGGCGTGAGGAGGCGCAACTCGCCCACTGGCTGGCAGGCGGGCCGGTGGTGGTCAAGCGGTCGGACGGCGCGCTGGGGACCGGTATTTTCTTCCTCGTTCCGCAGGGCGACGAGGTGGTGGTGCACAAGGACTCGCAGTCCTGGCGGTGCAGTGCCGCCGAGGCGATGGCGCGCGTCCTGGGCGCCATTCGCGCACGCATGGCCTATCGCACCTATCTGGTCCAGCGCTTCATCGACACCCGCGACGCAGCCGGTCAGCCGGCGACGGTGAGGGCGGACCTTGCCCGCCGCCCGGACGAGGGATGGGAAATCTACCGCCTGACAGGCCGCATCTCCATCGGCTCCAAAATGGTGTCGAACCGCGCGAAGGGCAGCGCGCTCGTCGATGCGGAATCCTTCCTCGCGGCGCGGGGGGCGACCGACCTCGATGGAAAGCTCCGCGAGCTTCAGGCGCTCGCCCGGGACATCGCAAGCAAGCTGTGCCAGGAACCCGGCCTAGGCAGCTGCTATGAATTCGGCATTGACTTCGCCGTGGACCAGAACCTTCACCCCTGGTTCCTCGAAGCGAACAAGCGTCCCCTCGCCAATGGCGCCGAAGTCGAGCGGGTGGGGCACGTGATGACCTACTGGCTCTCGCTGATGGGCGATTGATCGCGCGCACCCCACACCCCCGGTCCGGACGATCGCACAAAATCGTCCAGCAGGGGACCAAACGTGTTGTCGGCGACGGTGACCTGGATCGTCCCATGACTGCTGACGCCCGCAAGGGGCCGCTCCACGACCATGGGGAGATCCGCGAGATACCGGGCCGACGCCACGTCGGCGACGTTCTCGGTGCCGTACACGATCTCGATGTGAGGCGCGCGCGGGGCCCCGGCGATGCGCTCGCGCAGCCGGGTGTCGGCGTCCGTCAGCGGACGGCCGATCCGCATGTCGATGCCGTTGCGCACCTTTCCCGACATGACCGGCAGGATGATGGGACTGAAGGTCATGACGCCGTCGGCCTCCAGCTTCAGGCCGTAATGAAGCGCGCCGTAACCGCCGGCCGACTGGCCGAGGCAGAGCACCCGCCGCGACTGGAGGTTCCTGCACAGATCCCGCAGGCTTCCGACGGCCGTGTCGACATCCTCGCCGAGCCCCGACACGCCGCCAAAATAGAAGCTGTTCGACCAGTCGAAGAGATAGATGATATTGGCGTTCAGCCGTCCCAACAGGCTGTGCATGAAATAGATGGACAGGCCGAGCATCTGCGCCTTCCCGGCAAAGGCGATCAGCGTCGTTTCGGAATTGGCCGGAACGACCCAGTAGCCCCGGTCCTTCGAGGCCACGTCGTCCGCGACAGCGTCCGGAAGAAAGACGTGGTCCTCGGCGCGCGCGCGCCGCAGTTCCCGCAGCTCTCCCATGATCTCCGTCACGCTCCCACGCAGATCACGCACGTCCATGAGGGTCGCCAGCATGGCGACCGTCTCGCCGATCAGGCCGCAGCGGACGAACTGGCGGCAGACGTCGAGACGTAGCTTCGGATCGGAGTTCCCGTGCGCGATGGACTTGGCATAGGCCAGATAGGACGCATCGAGGCGCGACGCGGCGTGTATCCGCCGTGACGGCCGAAGTGCCCCGGGGTCAATCGGCTCGTTCGGCGGCATTGGCGACGATCAGGCTTGCGAGTTCCCTTATCGTAGACTGAGTGGACAGGAAGAACTCCGCTCCGACAGGATGATCGAACGTCGTCTCGAACTGGAGTGCCATTTCGACGGCATCCACGGAATCGATGTCGAAATGCGAGAGGGCGGTATCCGGGTCGATCATGTCGCTGTCCTCGCCCGAAATCACGGCGAGATAGACGATAATCCAGCGGAGCACACGCTCGCGATCCAGAACCATCTGCATGAATGAGAAGGCCAATCCACCTGAGAGATAACGTAGGGATATCATGGGCCCGCCCTCGCTTCCAAGCCCGGGGCCCAGTTTTCGGTCGCATTCCATGACCATTGCCGCGATGTTTCCAGTCGCCGGTAAAATGCACCAGAATTGTTTCCAAGCGTTGCGCTCGGCGCGCCAGCAATGCTGGTTTGCAAAAATCCCGGGCGGCGCGCGACGTGGGCGCGTATAGCGGCGGTATGAACGACATGCGTGGTTTGGAGGCGGGCAGCGGCCCGCACATACTGGTGGTCGACGACGACCAGCAGATCCGCAAGCTGCTGGGGCGCTATCTTGCCGAGCAGAATTTCCGCGTGTCGCTGGCGGCGGATGGCAAGGAGGCGGAACGCCGGCTGACCGAAGGGCGGATCGACCTCATCGTCCTCGATCTCATGCTGCCCGACGTGTCCGGCCTCGACCTCTGCCGGACGATCCGAACGCGCTCCGCCGTTCCCATCATCCTCCTCACCGCACTGAAGGAGGATGTGGATCGCATCATCGGATTGGAGATCGGTGCCGACGATTATCTCGGCAAACCCTTCAATCCGCGCGAGCTCGTGGCGCGCATTCGCGCCGTCCTCCGTCGCCTGTCGCCCCGCGACGCCGCGCCCCCTCCGCCCGCCCGGCGGCTGCGCTTCGGTGGATTCCTCGCCGATCCGACCAGCCGCCAGCTCTGGGACGCCGAGGGACGGGAAATCGTGCTCACGGGCGCCGAGTTCGATCTTCTCCTCGCCTTTCTCGAACGGCCCGGGCGTATGCTGTCGCGTGAGCAGCTTCTCGACATCACCCATGGAAGGGCTCCGTCCGGCTTCGACCGCTCGGTGGATGTCCTGATCAGCCGGCTGCGGCGCAAGATGGGAGATGCGGGCAGCTTCCAGATCATCAAGACGCTGCGCAATGGCGGCTATCAGCTCGCCGCGCGAGTCGAGCCGGCGGCCGACGAGGGCCAGGCTGCGCCATGAAAACCATGCGCACCAAGCTGACGGCGCTTCTGGTCGGCTCCGTTCTGGGCGTTCTCGTGCTGGCGACCGGGCTTTCCTTCCTCGTCCTCACGCCTCCCGATTTCGGCCGGGTGGACGATGCGGCGGCGGTCCAGCTCGGCATGCTCGTTGATCTCGCCGAACGCGCCAAGGGCGACCTGGACGAGGCGCCCTATGGCCGCATCGCCGGCGCCCCGGCCGGCGGACCCCGGTTGGAACCGATCACCGAAGCGATCGACGGTGCGCTTGTGCGCCGCGGTCGTGCGCTCAAGGTGGTGGTTTCCGTGCCGGCGGATTTCGGCTGGCCCGTCATTTCGGCCCCGCTCTCGGACGGGCGCTGGCTTCTCATGCCGATGGGACTTCCTGTGCCGGGTCCCACCAATGATTGGGCGCTGCTCGGCTGGATCCTGCTCGTGGCGATCGGCGTCACGCTGGTCATGGTCTTCGCCGTCCGCCGGTTCACCGAACCGCTGGCGCTGCTGCAGCGAACGGCCGACGCCATCAAACCGGACGGCGGCGTCCATCCGGTGCCCGAGAAGGGACCCGCCGAGGTGCGGGCGGCCGCGCGCGCCATCAACCAACTGGCGGGGCGGCTCCATGAGGTCATGGAAAGCCGCATGCGGCTCGTCGCGGCCGCCGGGCACGATCTGCGCACGCCGATGACGCGCATGCGCCTGCGGGCCGAGTTCCTGGGCGAGGAGGAGCGCGCGGCCTTCATCGAGGATCTCGACGAACTGGACCGGATCGCCGACAGCGCCATCCGGCTGGTGCGCGAGGAGGTGGAGGATGGCGGCGGCGAGGCCCTGTGGCTCGACACCATGGTCGCCGAGACCACGACGGAGCTGCGGGCGATCGGATATCTCGTAACCCTCGAACGGACCTCGCCGGTTACCATCCGGGCGCGGCCCGAGGCGCTGCGGCGGGCCCTGCGTAACCTCCTGATAAACGCCGCCACTCATGGCCGGAAGGCGTCGGTGCGGGTGGAGGCGGCGGAGGCACGGGGCCGCGTGGTGATCGAGGACGAGGGGCCCGGCATTCCGGAGGAACTGCTGCCGCGCGTGTTCGAACCCTTCTTCCGCGTCGACCCGGCCCGCGGCGCGCCTATTCCCGGGGCGGGGCTGGGCCTTGCCATCGCCGCACAGATCGTGACCCGGAGCGGGGGAACCCTGACGCTGGAGAACATGGCCGTCGGGCTGCGCCAGCAGGTCGATTTTCCGGCGGTCCAAAGCGAGGGTGCCGAGCCCGAGGAAGGATAACCCGAAGATGGTATTGCGCGGATGCGTCTTTCCGGGCTGAGATGGCGCATCCCCCTCTGCCGGAGCCAGTCATGGCCAACTACGTGAAGATCAGCGGCTTTCTCGGCGCCTGCATCACCGGCGTCGTCCATTTCCTCACCGATTTGCGCAAGGCCCCCGCCCTTGCCGAGGAAGCCGGCTATGGCGATCTGCCCAAGCTGCCGAAGCCCAAGCCGACGCTTATTCCCATCATGAAGATCGCCCCCGCCGTCGGCTGGGGACCCGGCCAGAAGCCGAAACCCGCACCGGGATTCAAGGTCAGCTTCTTTGCCGAGGGGCTGGACCACCCGCGTTGGGTCTATGAGTTGCCGAATGGCGACATTCTGGTCGCCGAGACCGCAGGCCCGCCCTGGCCGGCGGGCATCTTCAGCCTGCGCTGGTGGGCGATGGGCTTCGTGATGGTGCGCGCCGGTGCCGGCGTGAAGAGCGCCAACCGCATCACCCTGCTGCGCGATGCCGACGGAGACGGGGTGGCGGAGATCAGGCTGCCCTTCATCCAGAACCTCTATTCGCCTTTCGGCATGGCTCTGGTGGGCGACCAGCTCTATGTGGCGAATGCGAACGCCCTGGTGCGCTTCCCCTATGAGCCCGGCGCCACCCGCATCGATGCGCCGCCGGTGAAGGTCTGCGATCTCCCCTCGGGCCGCAACCACCACTGGACCAAGAGTCTCGTCGCCAACAAGGAGGGGACGAAACTCTATGTCGGCGTCGGCTCCAACTCCAACGTTGCCGAGTTCGGCCTGGACGAGGAGGTCGACCGCGCCGCCATTCTGGAAGTGGACATTGCGACGGGCACATACCGGGTGTTCGCCGGCGGGCTGCGCAACCCGGTCGGCATGGACTGGAACCCGGTCACCGGCGAATTGTGGACCAGCGTCAACGAGCGCGACGAGATCGGCGACGATCTGGTGCCCGACTACATGACTTCGGTGAAGGATGGGGCCTTCTACGGCTGGCCCTATTGCTACTACGACAAGATCGTCGACGAGCGGGTGAAACCGCAGCGGCCGGACCTGGTCGCCGCCTCGCTGAAGCCCGATTACGCGCTGGGTTCGCACACCGCCTCGCTCGGCCTCACCTTCGTCGATGACGACCGCTTCGGCACGCGCTTTACCAACGGCGCTTTCATCGGACAGCACGGTTCGTGGAACCGCAACCCGCCCTCCGGCTACCGGGTGATCTTCGTGCCGTTCGAGGACGGCAAGCCGGCGGGGCCGCCGGAGGAGATCCTCGGTGGCTTCCGCGTCGACGGCAAGGCGCTAGGACGCCCGGTGGGCGTGATCGTCGACAAGCGCGGCGGGCTGCTCTGCGTTGACGATGTGGGCGACTGCATCTGGCGCGTCTCGGCGGTCTGAAGTCCGCCCGGAAAGGCTCAGGCGACGGCGGGACTGGCCCTGCCGCCGTCGAACTGGAAGCCGAAGAAGGCGATGTCGCGAGCGTAACGCTCCGCCACGAGCGCCCGGGTCTCCTCGGTGTAGTAGTGGCGATAGTCCCGGCGACGGGAGGCATTGATGATAGGGAGCGTGCCGGTGATGCCGGTGCGGTTCCTCACCTCCTGAAAATCCTCGGCCAATCTCTCGAAGCGACAGACGGAGTCGACCATGAGCGTGCCGTTCTCGTCGACGAGATAGTCGAGCTGGTTGCGGTTGATCGATTTGGCGCCGTCGCCGTCGCGCACCTCGTCGCCGCAGTGAACGAGGAACTCCTCGAAGGTCGTCGCTCGCTCCAGCACATAGGTCTGGAAGGCGTTGAGCTGAGCCCCTCGCTGCCACTCCGCCCGGTGCGCGTCGATCATCGCCCACCAGGAAACGAGCCGATCCCATGGGTTGCGGACGACGGAGAAGGTGAAATAGCTCTCCCATGGCCCATTGCCGTAGAGATCCCTCAGCTCGAGGGCGGAAAAGTGCTTTTCGGGCAATTCGGCGGGCAGGCCAAAAAGGGCTGTGATCGACGTGCCGCCGGTTTTCTGAATATGGACGAAGATGATCTTCCGGTCGTGATCGATCAAAGGCTGCTCCAGGTAAGTCTTATGATACCGTTGCGAATTCTGCGGAATCATCGAAACGTCGCGATGCTTCATTGTGGCGCGCGGCGTTCGGGAATCAACGGTAACGCCATCTTCGCCGCATCGGTTTTGACGGCGCCCCTTCCGCCGGGGCGGAGAATGGCCTAAGTGCGCGGGAGATTTTCTCGGGAACCTTCGCGCGCATGATCCGGCTCGATTCCATCGGCAAGCAGAACGGCAAGCAGCTCGTCTTCATCGAGGCGTCGGCGACGCTTCTGAAGGGCGAGAAGGTGGGGCTCGTCGGCCCCAACGGCGCCGGCAAGACCACGCTGTTCCGCCTCATCACCGGCGAGGAAGTGCCCGACGAGGGGCAAGTTTCCACCGATCGCGGCATCACCATCGGCTATTTCAGCCAGGATGTCGGCGATATGGCTGGCAAGTCGGTGCTGGCCGAGGTGATGGATGGAGCCGGCCCGATCAGCGTCATTTCCGCCGAACTGCGTGAGCTGGAATCGGCGATGGTCGACCCGGACCGCGCCGACGAGATGGATGCCATCATCGAGCGTTATGGCGAAGTGCAGGCCCGCTTCGAGGAACTCGATGGTTATTCGCTCGAGGGCCGGGCGAGCGAGGTTCTCGCGGGCCTTGGCTTTTCGCAGGAAATGATGGAGGGCGATGTCGGCCGCCTTTCGGGTGGCTGGAAGATGCGCGTGGCGCTCGGACGCATCCTGCTCATGCGCCCCGACGTGATGCTGCTCGACGAGCCGTCCAACCATCTCGATATCGAGAGCCTCATCTGGCTGGAGGCGTTCCTGAAGAATTTCGACGGCGCGCTGATGATGACCTCGCATGACCGCGCCTTCATGAACCGCATCGTCAACAAGATCGTGGAGATCGACGCCGGCGCGCTCACCTCCTACACCGGCGACTACGAATTTTACGCCCAGCAACGGGCTCTCGCCGAGAAGCAGCAGCAGGCCCAGTTCGAGCGCCAGCAGGCGATGCTGGCCAAGGAAATTGCCTTCATTGAGCGCTTCAAGGCCCGCGCCTCCCACGCCGCGCAGGTCCAGAGCCGGGTAAAGAAGCTCGACAAGATCGAGCGTGTCGAGCCGCCGCGCCGGCGTCAGACGGTCGCCTTCGAATTCCAGCCGCCGCCGCGCTCGGGCGAGGACGTGGCGAGCCTGAAGAATGTTCACAAGAGCTATGGCGCCCGGCGTATCTATGAGGGGCTGGACTTCCATGTGCGCCGCCGCGAGCGCTGGTGCGTGATGGGCGTCAACGGCGCCGGCAAGTCCACGCTGCTCAAGCTGATCGCCGGCGAGACCGTGCCGGACGACGGCAGTGTGTCGGTCGGCGGCAGCGTGAAGATGGCCTATTTCGCCCAACACGCCATGGAGGTGCTGGAAGGCGAGCGCACCGTGTTCGAGACGCTGGAAGATGCCTTCCCGCAGGCGGGGCAGGGCTCGCTGCGCTCCCTGCTCGGCTGCTTCGGCTTCTCCGGCGACGATGTGGAGAAGAAGTGCCGGGTGCTCTCAGGCGGCGAAAAGGCGCGCCTCGCCATGGCCCGCATGCTCTACGACCCGCCGAATTTCCTCGTGCTGGACGAGCCGACCAACCATCTCGACATCGCCACCAAGGAAATGCTCATCGCCGCGCTGGCGGACTATGAGGGCACGATGCTGTTCGTCAGCCATGACCGGCATTTTCTCGCCGCGCTGTCGAACCGGGTGCTGGAACTGACGCCGGACGGCATTCACCAATATGGCGGCGGCTACACCGAATATGTCGCCCGCACCGGGCAGGAAGCGCCGGGGCTGCGGAACTGACGGGCGCCTTCAGAACGTCGCGGTGATCGCTCGCAAACCCTCTTCTTCGAGCGTGAGCGTGTCGTCATGTGTCTCCGCCGCGAAGCCGAGGCGGGCATAGAAGGCTTGTGCGCCGGCATTGGCCTTATCGACATGCAGCTTGATGAAGTTGCAGCCCTTCGGCGCCTCGCGGGCGATGACGGCGGCCAGCAACGCGCGCCCCAGGCCGCTGCCGCGTTCCGTCTCCGCGACATAGAGGTCCTCAATGAACACGCCGGGCCGGCCGCGCCAGCCGGAAAAGGCATAGGTGTAGAGGCACAGCCCCACCGGCGCGCCTTCCCGCCGGGCGATCACGGCCTCGAACAGGCCGAGCCCGGTCGGGCCATAGCGCTCCAGGCTCGCCGCATCGGCGCCCGGTGTGAAGCCGGGGCGGACGTGATGCGCCAGCCGCGCGATCATGTCGGCGGCGGGGGCGAGGTCGTCCCGCTCCATCGACCGGATCGTCGGTGCCGGCCGCGTGCCTGCCGCCGTCACCGGCCGGTCTCCGGCACCACGCGATGGCTGGCACGGAAACCGTCGAGGAAGGCGACAAGATTGTCGCCCAAGGCATCGCAGACATAGCCGCCTTCCTGCACCACCACGGTGGGCAGCCCCAGCTCGCCGATCTTCGCCCCGATGCGGCCGAAGCCGGGGGTCGAGACGCTGAGGCCGGCGAAGGGGTCGCCCTCATAGGCGTCGAGCCCGAGCGCGATGACGAGCGCCCCCGGACAGAAGGCGGCGATGCGCGCCAAGGCGTGAT
>JAEYTJ010000250.1 GCA_023434095.1 Pseudomonadota bacterium
TGCGTGTTGCGCGCGATAATCGGTCTCCAGCGCGTCGCCCTCGATCACGTCGAGCCTACCTGGATAGTGCGCGGCGACCTCACCGAGGGCCGCGACACACCGCGCGTCGCGTTCGATGGCGATGACGCGCTTCGCGCCGAGCGCCAGTATCGCGCGGGTCAACCCGCCCGGTCCGGGGCCGACCTCGATCACCGTGACGCCGTCGAGCCGTCCCGCCGTACGCGCGATCTTCGAAGTGAGGTTGAGATCGAGCAGAAAGTTCTGCCCGAGCGACTTCAGCGCCGACAGCCCGTGATCCCGGATGACGTCGCGCAGCGGCGGAAGGGTGTCGATGCTCATCGGCCGACCTCGGCTCCGTGCAAAGCCGCGTCGCGCTCGCACAATCGACGGGCCAGACGCAGCGCTTCGATCAGGCTGGAGGGGTCGGCGCGTCCCGTGCCGGCGAGGGTGAAGGCCGTGCCATGGTCCGGCGAGGTGCGTACGAAAGGCAGACCCAGCGTGACGTTGACGGCCCGGTCGAAGGCCAGCGCCTTAGCTGGCGCCAGCACCTGGTCGTGATAGGCGCCGATGGCGGCGTCATAGGTGGTGCGGGCCGCGGCATGAAACAGCGTGTCGGCCGGAAGCGGGCCGCGTGCGTCGATGCCCTCCTGCCGCAACGCCTCGACCGCCGGCCGGGTGACCTCCTCATCCTCGCGCCCGAGCGTACCGTCCTCGCCGGCATGCGGGTTCAGACCACAAATGGCCAAGCGCGGTGCTACGATGCCGAAGCGGTCCCGAAGATCATGCGCGGTGATGCGGGCTGTCTCGACGATGAGTTCCCGTGTGAGGAGGCGTGGGACGTCGGCCAGCGGCACATGGATGGTGGCGGGAACGACGGCGAGTTCGGGCGACCAGATCATCATCACCGGCCGGGGCGCGGGCGTGCCGGCGAGATGGGCGAGATATTCGGTGTGGCCGGGAAAGGCGAAGCCGTCGGCATAGAGGACGGCCTTGGAGATCGGGTTGGTGACCACGGCGCCCGCCCGCCCGGCCTTTACCAGAGCCACGGCGGCGTCGATGGCCGCGCGGGCGGCGGGCGCGCTGGTCTCGTCCGGACGTCCCGCTAGGGCAGTGACCGCCGGGCCGGCGCTCACCAGAGGCAGGGCGCGGGGGAAGAGAGAGGCGGCCTCCTCGGAGGTGCATTCCTGCACCGGCACCGTGAGGCCGAGAGCCTCCGCCCGGCGCCGCAGCAGCTTCGCATCGCCGATGGCGGCAAAGGCCGGAAGGCCCAGCTCTTCGCGTGACAGCCAGGCGGCGAGAGTGATGTCGGGACCAATTCCGGCCGGCTCGCCCAGGGTGAGAGCCAGAAGGGGCGAGGGGCGTGCCATGCGCCGCTCAGCGGTACTGGATCATGGCCGACTTGCGGGCCTCTTCCAGCAGCTTCTTCGACACCGCTTCGAACTGCTTGTTCTCCAACTCGGTGCGGACCTCGCGCTTCTGCGCGCTTTCGCCGACGACCTCGCGGCGATTGCAGATGGCGATCATCTCGATGCCGGCACGGGTGACTTCCGGCGCCGTCAACTGGCCCACAGGCGTGTCGTCCATGATCTTGCGCACCGCCGCGCTCATGTCGGCCGAGGTGCGGATGACCGGGTCGCGCACGACGGTCTCGCGCATGCCGCGGGCGGTCTGGACGCCGGCCTCGCAATCGGAGAACTGCTTGCGCAGGCCGTTGGCTTCCGCCATGCGCTGTGAGCGCTCGCCGGGGTTGGCGGTGCGGCCGACCACGAGCACGATCTGGCGAACGGTGTATTCGGTGGTGCGTTGGGCGCGGGTCAGGTCCTCGCCCTTGGACTGAAGGGCGGCGAAGACGTCGGAGTCCCGGATGGTCGCGACCGACGAGAAGCGGCCGCGGACGTAGTTGTTCCAGACATAGTCGGCGCGCATCTTCGCCTTGAGCATGGAGGCGTCGAGCCCGGACTGCGCCAGGGCCTGCGTCAGCTGCTCCGGCGTGCGGCCGGTGCGGCTGCCCATGCGGGCGAACATCTTTTCGACCTCGTCCTTGTCGGCGGTGACGCCGAAGCGCTCCGCCGTCACGATCTTCAGCCGCTGGTCGATCAGTTCCTCGAGTGCCTGCTTCTGCGTCAAATTCTGCCGCTCGGTGAGCTGGGCAAGCTTGATGCGCTGGGCGACGTCGAAGCTGGTGATGGGCTGCCCCTGCACCAGCACCAGTATCTGCTGGGCATGGGCCGGAGCAGGCAGGAGCGGAGAAACGGCGGCAAGGGCGCAGCCGAGAGCGAGCGCGCGGACGAGCGGTCCCACGACCCGATGACGACCGGCGTGCCAGCCATCCCGTATCAAAGACCGTCCAAGCATTTTCTCTCCACTCTGGTTATCGACGAGGGCAAGGAATTGCTGCCCAGAGCCCCCGCCCGCGCCGCTGTTCTCGTCGGCGGATGTGGCGTCAATGCGACGCCGCCGCTCAATCGCTGCTGCCGCTCGAACCGACGTCGGTGGAGAAGCCGGCCTCGCCCAGCGTCTTCAGCGTGAAGGTCACGAGAACCGTGTCGACGCGCTGGCGGTTGCCGCTTTCCGTGTAGTCGGAACGGTAGCTGAGCGCGATGCCGAAGCACTCGTCGACATAGGAGATGCCGAACAGCGTGAAGTCGATCTCGTCGAGGTTGAGATTGTAGCGCGCCGCCGCCTGCAGGTTCCAGTTCTCGTTCAGCTTCAGCGTGCCGGTGCCGAGAATGCCTTCGCGCTCCTCGTAATAGCCGAGCAGAGGCTGCGCGGTGTACAGCCCGTAGAGGGCCGAAACCGTCAGGTGCTTGTTGATGACGGCACGCCCTTCCACCTCGTAGCGCTCGACGGACCAGTCGTCATTGTCGAACCGGAAGCGGTTGACGATCGAGAACTTGTCCGTGGGCTGGTAATAGAGGCGGGCGACATAGTCGGAGGCGTCGTCCTCGAGGCCGGATTCGGCACCCGTATTGGCCATGTCGTAATTGGCGTAGGAGTTGGTCCCGAAGAGCTGGTAGGACTGGCCGAAGAGCGCGTTGATCTGGCCGCCATCATTGAAATTGGCGGTGTACTGGATGCCGACATTGGCGCGCCCGCCGCCTTCCACGCGGTCATAGCCGGAATATTTGCTGATCTCGAACAGGTTGGTGTCGTCGAAGATCAGGCTCTGCGCGTCTTCGTTCGGCAACTGGCCGATATGGGTCTCGTCCGGGCGGACGATGACCTGCGCGATCGGCTCAATGGTCTGCGTGCCCCAGCTCTGCACCGCGATGAAGGGGTAGCGGTACTCGAGGCCGACGGCCGGCATGGCGCGGATCAGCTGTTCGTCGCCGCCGGTGCCGAGCCACGGAGCGTCCTCCGTCTGGGCCTGAACCGAGGCGACGTCGAGCTGCATGTTGAAGAACGGCGTCCAGGTCTGGCCGGCCGTGTCGATGAAGGTCCGGCGCCAGTCCACCACGCCAGACAGGCGCGAATAGCTGCCCACCATGCCGCGCATCAGGCACGCATCGCGCAGGTTTGCCCCGGCGGCGGCGACGCGGGTGAGGTCGCACTGGTTGGTCGGGCCGTCATACAGCGTGGGAAGAAGCGGCGCATAGGCGGCGGATGTCGCGCGCAGGTCGATCTCGTCGCGCGTCAGGCTGGTGAAGTTGACGTCGTAGCTGAGCTGGCCGCCGAAGATCGAATCGCCCAGCGTCTTGCTGTAGTCGAGCACCGGATGGACGATCGGCTGCTGACCCTGCACGTCGTAGGAGGTCAGGCCGGAGAAGTACATCGCCCGCAGGTCGAAATAGGAGCGGTCGCCCTGGCCGACGAGGTAGATCTGCGAGGTGACTTCGCGGGTCGTCGCGCTGATGAGGTTGTAGTCCTGGAGGAAGGTCTCGTCTGACATCAGCCAGCCGTCCCAGCCCCAGTACCAGTTCTCGTTGATGTTGAAGCGGCCGTGCGTCTCGACGACGCCGCGCTGGTCGCGATAGCCGGGCTGACCTTGGAACTCGTCCTTGTCCATCTGGTCGATGCCGGCCGCGCGAATGCTGTAGGTGCCGGTCTCCAGGCGGTGCCGGAACTCGGCATCGAGCATCACGCCCTGCTTGGAGACGATGAGCGGCGAGAACGTCACGTCCATATTGGGCGCGATGTTCCAGAAATAGGGGATGGTGGCGCCGTAGCCGATTTCCGACGTGCTCACGAATTGCGGGATCAGGAAGCCGGACTTGCGCTTCACCGTCGGATCAGGAGCTTCGAGATAGGGAACCCACGCGATCGGGACGCCCAGGAATTCGAGCCTGGCGTCCTCGAAATAGATCATCTGCTCCTTTTCTTTATGGATGATCTTCGCGGCCTTCACCTGCCACATCGGCGGCTTCTGCGGATTCTCCTTACAAGGTTCGCAGGGGGTGTAGGCGCCGCTCGTCAATATGGTGGTGTCGCCATTCTCGCGGTCGGCGCGGGCGGCGACGAAATGCATGTCCTGCGGCGAGTCGATGCGCAGCGAGTTGACGAAGCCGTTGCTGAAGTCCTGCGACAGGTCGAGGTTGTCGGCGGCGATGACGGTGCCGTCCTTGTCCTTCAGCCGCACGCCGCCTTCCGCACGCAGGCGGTTGGCGTTGCGGTCATAGACCACCCGCCGCGCTTCCAGCACCGCGCCGTCATAATAGATCTGGACGTTGCCCTCGGCGATCACCTCGTTGCGGGTGTTGTCGTAGACCAGCTGGTCGGCGGTCACCAGCATCTTGGCGTTGGGGTCGGTCTGGCGCGTGACGAGGCCGCCCGCGAGACCGGCCGGCTGGCTGGCGGCCGTCTGGGCGGCGCTTGTCTGGGCAGGCGTCGGCTGAGCGGCCGTCATCTGGGCGAGCGCCGGCGACGCCGGGCCGAAGGCGACCAACGCAACGGAGCCAGCTCCGAAAACAAACGCACAGGCAGACTGACGCAGGCGACGTTTCAGCCGCGGGATCGCCGAATCTGCCTGGCCGGCTATCACGTTGCCGACCTTCATCCGTCCTCCCGGTGAAGCAGGATGAGAACGCCCATCAATGCTCCTACGACCGCTGGAAACCACGCTGCTATAATGGGATGCACAATCCCGGCCTCACCGAGGTCCTCGGCGAGCTTGGTGAAAACATAAAGCAGAAAGCCGGCCGCGACGCCACCGAGAATCGTCTGGCCGATGCCGCCGAAGCGGAACACGCGCAGGCTCACCGAGGCCGCAATGAGCACCATCGCCAGCAACAGCGCGGGTCGCGCCAGCAGGCTCTGATACTGCAGCCGGTAGCGTTCGGCACCAAATCCCACCCGCGTCGCGGCATCGATCGCCGCCGGCAAATCCCAGAACGGAACGGTCTCGCTCTGCAGCGATTCCTGTACCTGATTGGGGGTGAGATTGGTGGCCAGCATGTACACGTCGTACTCCTGCAAACCTATTGCCGGAGTTAATACGCGCGCATTTTCCAGCCGCCAGGCGCCAGGATCGAGAGTGGCGCGGCGAGCCTCGATGCGCTCCAGCAGCTTGTCCTTGCCGTCGAACAGGAACACGTTGACGCCGGTCAGCTCGCGCCCGCCATTGCCGGTGGCTGCCGCCTGGATGATGGCCTGCCCGTCAATGCTCTGCTGGCGCAGCCAGAAGCCGCTGCGCCCGGCCGAGAACAGCCCCGTCTGCCGGTTGAAGATCTCCGCTTCCAGCCGGCTCGCCCGTTCCTTGAATGCGGCCGAGACCGGATTGTAGACGGTTGTGGAAAACGTCCCCAGCGCGAGCGCGATCAGTGCCGCCGGAGCGATGAACTGCCACGCCGAGATGCCGGCCGCCCGCGCCACCACCAGTTCCAGACGCCGCGACAGCGTGAGGAAGGTGCCGATCGCGCCGAACAGCACGGCGAAGGGCAGCAACTGCTCGGTGAAGAACGGCATGCGGTAGAACACCAGCAGCAGCAGCGTGCCGAAATCGACGTCGCGCTCGCCGACCCGGCGGGATAGCTCAAGAAGATCGATGAGCATGATCAGGCTGGCGCAGCCGACGAAGATGCCCATCACCGAGGCGATGAACCGGCGCCCGAAATAGAAGCCCAGCGTCGGCCCGATCATGCCGCCGCTCCGCCGCCGGTGATGTCTTTGTGATCACGCATCGGAGGTTCAGTTCACGGTCGCGCGCACGACTCGCTGGGCGAGCCGGTCGATCCGGATGCGAATCGCTTCCGGCATGCGCGGCTTGAAGCGACCGCTGAGCGAGGCCATGGCCCCGACGATGAACAGGATCGGCACGAGGTAGACGACCGGGATGAGCGCCGGCTCGCTGCGCACCTGATTGATCAGTCCGAAGCTCGTCACCTGTAGGAAGATGATGAAGGGGGCCGTGCCCGCCAGCGCCAGCCCTCGTCCTTCGCGGGTTGTGCGTGGCTCCGCCAGCGCGGCACAGGCAATGGCGAAGAAGGCGAGAACATAAAGGGGCAGAGACAGGCGCCGGTGCAACTCCTCGGTAAATCGTCCCGTACCCTCGATCCGCACCACGATGTCCTTGGGGTCGGGGCTCCAGAGGTCCCCGAAGGGGCGCTCGGGCGCGCGATAGACGGTGGGCTCGCCGCTATTGGTGAAGGGCGACAGGTCGAAGGCGTAGCGCTGGAATTCGACGACATTGCTGTCGGGCTTGCCCGGCGTGCGCCGATGGATGGCACCATCTTCGAGAACGAGGAAGGTGCCTTCGGCCGAGTCGATCACCTGGCCCCGCTCCGCGAGATAGGTATTCACCTGTTTGGGGTCGCGGGCATCGTTGATGAAGATGCCGCCGAGCACGCCGTTGGCGTTGCGCTCGCGCACATGGAACACCATGCCCTGCGCCAGCGTGGTGAAGCGGCCGGGCTGCGCGATGAAGGCGACGACGTCGGCGCGCACCCGGGTGATCTCGTAGCGGAACTGCCGCATCGCCGCCGGCACGAGTTCCATAGACAGCGCGGCGCAGCCCGCCGCCACCAGCAGCGCCAGAATCACGAGCGGGCGTAGGAACCGCCAGGTCGAGATGCCGGCCGCGCTCGCCACCACGATTTCGGAATCGCTGTTAAGGCGGAAGAGCGTTTGCGCCACCGCCATGAACAGGGCCGCCGGCGCGAGGCCGAGAATAAGGGCGGGCAGGGCGAGCGCCGTAATCAGCACGAAGGCCAGAATCGTCTGGCCCTGCGTGGTCATGATGTCGAGCTCGCGCAGCGCCTGCGTCACCCAGATCATGGCTGTCAGCACCAGCAGCGTTCCGAGAAACGCGGTCGCGGCCGAGCGGAACACATAACGGTCCAGGCGGTTCATCCAGCGGCTATCCTGATCCCTGTCGACGACTGCCCGCTGCCCCGGCGTGGCCATGCTTGTGCACGATGCATAATTGGCCGAGCGTTCCGGCGCAAATCGGGCAGAGCCGCGTTGGAGGCGCGGCCCGTTTGAGGCTCGTGCCCTCTCGCTCATTCGGCTAAAGAGGAACGGACAGAGCCGCGACCAATCAAGGTGCCCCGATGCCCGACCATGTGAAGATCAGTTTTGCCAAGCTCCCGGCCAGTCTGGAAGGGCTCGTCGTCCTCCTCGCCGCCGAGCCCGCCGAGGGCGACACGCCCGAATTCGCGCCGTCCGTCGACGCGCTGCTGGCCGCGGCCTCCCCGCAGGTGGCGAATGCGATGCGGGCCGAGCGCTTCACCGGCAAATCCGGCAAGGGGCTCGACATTCTGGCGCCGGCCGGGCTCGACGCCTCGCGCCTCGTCATCATGGGGGTGGGCAGGCCGGCCGAACTCAAGGCCTTCGATTGGCTCAAGCTGGGCGGGGCCATTATGGGCCGCCTGCCGGCGGCGGCGAAGGACGTGAGCGTGGTTCTGGCGCTACCGGGCGGCGACGTGCCGGGCGACGCAGCGGCCGAACTGGCGCTTGGCCTGCGCCTGCGCGCCTATGCCTTCGACCGCTACAAGACGAAGAAGAAGCCCGACGAGGCGACCGCCAAGCCGAAGGCGACTCTCTATATAACGGACGACGCCGCGGCCAAGCGCGCGTGGAAGAAGCGCGAGGGCATCGGCGAGGGCGTGGTGATCGCGCGCGACCTTGTGAACGAGCCCGCCAATGTGCTGACCCCCACCGAATTCGCCAAGCGGGCCGGCGACCTCGCCAAGGTCGGCGTGGATGTCGAGGTGCTGGGCGAGAAGGATCTGAAGAAGCTCGGCATGGGCGCGCTGCTCGGCGTCGGGCAGGGGTCGGGTGAGGAGAGCCGCGTCGTGGTGATGCGGTGGAACGGCGGGAAGTCCGACGAGGCGCCGGTGGCCTTCGTCGGCAAGGGTGTCGTGTTCGATACCGGCGGCATCTCCATCAAGCAGGCGGCCGGCATGGAGGACATGAAGGGCGACATGGCGGGCGCCGCCTGCGTCGTCGGGCTGATGCACGCGCTCGCCAGCCGCAAGGCGAAGGTCAATGTGGTCGGCCTGATCGGCCTCGTGGAAAACATGCCGGACGGCAAGGCGCAGCGGCCGGGCGACATCGTCACCTCCATGTCCGGCCAGACCATCGAGATCATCAACACGGATGCCGAAGGGCGGCTCGTGCTCGGCGACGTGCTCTGGTACGCCAAGGAGCGTTTCAAGCCGCAGTTCATGGTGGACCTCGCCACCCTCACCGGCGCCATCATCGTGGCGCTCGGTACCGAGCATGCGGGCCTGTTCTCCAACAACGACACTCTGGCCGAGCGGCTCGCCGATTCGGGCCTGACGACGGGCGAGAAGGTGTGGCGCCTGCCGCTGTCCGCCGAGTACGACAAGCTGATCGATTCGAAGTTCGCCGACATGAAGAATACCGGCGGGCGCTTCGGCGGTTCGATCACCGCCGCGCAGTTCATCCAGCGATTCGTCGGCGACGTGCCGTGGGCGCATCTCGACATCGCCGGCACCGCCATGTCCTCGCCGGCCTCCGAGTTCAACCGCAGCTGGGGATCGGGCTGGGGCGTGCGCCTGCTCGACGACCTGGTGGCTCGCCACTACGAATCGTGACGTGCACGCGCCGGGCGGCCGGCGGCAGGGGAGGCGACATTGAGCGAAGTGCTCTTCTATCACCTGCAGAACCGGCCGCTCGACGCCGCCTTGCCTCAGCTCCTGGAGAAATGCCTGGAGCGGGGCTGGCGCTGCGCGGTGCAGGCGACCTCGTCGGAGCGGGTGGAGGCGCTGGACGCCTTGCTCTGGAGCTATGACGAGGCGTCCTTTCTTCCGCATGGCACAAATCGCCAGGCCGAACCGGCGCGCCAGCCGATCCTGATCACCACGGACGAATCGAATCCCAATGGCGCCGTGGTGCGTTTTCTCATCGACGCGGCGGTGATTCCCGATACGGGAAGCTATCAGCGGGTGATTCACCTCTTTGACGGCAACGATTCCGAAGCCGTCGAGCCTGTTCGCCAGGCTTGGCGCCAGGCGCGCGCCGAGGGCCACGAAGTGACCTACTGGCAGCAGGACGAGAACGGCCGCTGGCAGCGCCGCTGATTGCGGCCCTGCGGTGGCGCCTTGTGCCACAATCCGCGACGCCCTTTGTTGCTGAGTCCCGATGGGTGGCGTTAATCCCCGATTTACCAACGCTTTTCATTGGCATGGGGAGCGTTTCGCCGGCGGCTTGGCAGGCGTGAGAATTGTGTCTCGGTGGCAACACTTCGTGGCGGAATGGGCGCCGGGGGGGCTTTGCTACCACTTTGGCTTTGCGCCGCCCGGTGGTTTCGAACAGTATCGCTGTGGGTGCCGCGCCGTGCGGCGGGTCCTGACAATCGAAAACCCAACATTGGTCCAATTTGGGGGAGAATGAAATTGAAGACGGTCATTAAGAATGTGCTGCTCGGCTCGGTCGCTGGGCTTGCCATGGTCGGGACTGCTGCGGCGGCCGATCTGCCTGTGAAGGCGAAGGCTGCGGAATATGTGAAGATCTGCTCCACCTACGGCGCGGGCTTCTATTACATCCCCGGCACCGACACCTGCCTGAAGGTCGGCGGCTACGTGACGGCCGACACCTACTACACCGACGTTGAAGGCAAGGTTTCGATCACCGCGCCGGGCCTGTTCTACCGCGCTAGCGATGATCCGGATGGGCAGAGCTACTTCCTGACCCGCGTCGGCGTTCAGCTCGACGCCCGTACGCAGACCGAATACGGCACCCTGCGTTCGTATTTCGAAGGCCGCTTCAATGCGGGTGAAAGCTATGGCTTCGGTCAGCAGATCGACACCGGTGCCTTCACCTTCAGCGATGGCATTCGCAACTCGGCTGAAATGAAGTATGGCTACATCCAGTTCGCCGGCTTCACCTTCGGTCGCGCCACCTCGGCGTTCGACTTCTGGGCGGGCGCCGGCTGGCAGGGCATTCAGCCGGGTTCGTTCTATTCGGACACGACGCTGAACGTCATCCAGTACACTGCTGACTTCGGCAACGGCTTCTCGGCGACCATCGCCCTTGAAGACAACTATGGTCGTGAA